>NZ_JBVIPD010000022.1:0-147613 GCF_055578235.1 Streptomyces sp. NPDC033136 | reverse complement strand
CTCCCGCGGAGCGGGTACCACATCGCTGCGCGATGTGCAAGGGGGGCGGTCGCTGCGCTCCCGCTGCCCGTGCGGAGCACGGGCGATCCCTCCGCTGCGCTCCGGGATCCCGGTGGGGCCGGCCGCTGCGCGACCGGCGCGGCGCGCGATGCGCGGCCGCCGGGTTGACGGGGTGTCACGTGCGGCTAGTGGGGCCTCCAGTCGAGGGAGTTGGGGAGTCCTGCGGACTCCGGGCGGGTCCGCTGCGCTCCCCGCCTGACGGTCCTTCCGGCTGCGCCTCCAGAACCGTTGGGGGCCCGCTGGCGCGGGCCGGGCTGGCTATGAGGGAGGGGGTCGCTCGTTCGTGTCGGGTTTCAGCGTAGCACGTGCATCAGGTTGATGCAGCATGTACCGTTGGCGGAAACACGGGACACCCCCCAACCACCCCCGCCGTGCGCGGATTTTGAGACTGCATCAGCTCCGGTATTTAGCCCACCACTTAGGTGAGGAATCACGAATTGGGAAGGCTCGGACCTGAGCCACAGAACAGTACCCCCGGAAATCGGGAAGTCGAAATCCCGGCGTTCGGAGGTACCGAAGCCGAACGGCCCCCGGGCCGGGCGGCGGAACCGCCCACCGGTACCGGCCGCGCCTCCGCGCTTTTGATCGTCACGGCCGGTACTACCCGAGACTCAGAGCCGCTGATGCCACCTACGGTCCGCACCCGAGCTGCTGAGCCGCACGCGAAGCCGCCTCAGCCACCACGCCCCAGCCCCGGAACGGGCACGAGCGTGGCCCGACACGCCCAGCTTTCCGCCGCTGCCAGCCCTGGGAAGCCGGGGCTGGCGCCCGCCCTACAGGCCCGGAGGGTGTCTTACAGACACCTAAGAGTGCCTGCGGCTCCAAAACGCGCTGACCTGGGCAAACGCCAAACGGCGTGTTCTAGATCTCCAGAACAAAGGGGGGTCGGTTTGTTCTGGAGATCTAGAACAAACTCCGGGCGTGTCGAAGCGGTGCAGCGGCCCGCTGGAGGCAGCGCGTGTTCTACCCCTCTGAAACAAGACGGTTCCCCTAGTGATACCGTTCGGCCCACGCTTGATGATCTTCCTGGAGGCTTTGATGGAGCAGCTGCCGGTCGTTCGGCCCGGCCAGCGCGTTGTTGCGCGGTCCGACGGCAAGGGCGGCATGGTCGTCAGTGTCGAGAAGATCCAGGGCCGCGAGTTCGCGGTCAGCGCGGAGGTGAAGGGCTACGTCCTGGACGCCCGGCTGCTGATGGACGTCCTGGGCAGCCTGAAGATGCCGGGCAGTTGGTTCCAGGTGTGGTGCAAGCTCGTGGCTGCCCAGGACCCGGCGTACCACGGCGTGGACCGGACGAAGGCGCCGCGCGGGTACATCCGGATCAACCAGCGCGACCTCCAGAAGCTCTGCAGCCTGTCCGCGGCCTCGGTGAGCGAGCCCGCGCAGTTCTTCCACCACATCGGCTGGATGCGGACTGCGAAGCCCGGCGTGCTCCAGCTGAACCCGTGGCTCACGGTGGCCGGCACCTCCGCCGAGCAGGAGCAGTGGCAGAAGGAGTGGAACGCCGCCGAGGGCCCGGCCTGCATCATCCCGGCCCCGGACTACCCCGCCGAGTGGCGCGCGGAGCGGGCGAAGGCGAAGAAGGAAGCCGAGGCCGCCCGCCGCCGCGAGAAGGTCGTGACGCTGTCGCGCCGTCGCCCGCCCGCCCGGAAGGCGAGCGCGTGACACGCGCGGGCATATCCTCAGAGCCAGACGACAACGACCAGGAGGCCCTCGTGAGCACCACTTACGCACCTGGCCCCCCGTCCAACGAGCCGATCACGCTCACCCGCGACGCTCTGCGAATGCTCGCCCTCGTGGACATCTCTCTGACCGCCCGCCGCGTGCTCGACGTGCTCCTGGCCCTCCAGGACCCGGACAGCGGCGCCGTCGGCATCAGCCAAGCCGAGATGGCCGCAGAGCTCGGAGCCGGGAAGCCCGCGGTGAACCGCGGCTTCAAGGAGCTGCGGGAGGCCGGCCTCGCCTGGCTCCTGCGCCGCGGCTGCTACCAGCTCCACCCCATCCTCACCGGCGGCCGGGTCGCCGGCACCGCGATGGCCGTCCCCGAGATCAACACGACGCCCGCAGAGGACTTCACCGAGCAGCGCCGGACCCGCTTCGCCGCCCAGGTCGCCAACCTCGCGCAAAGCGCCTGAGCAGCCCCTCAGGTCCTCCCCGCGCCACGGCGTCGCACCCCAAGGTGCGGCGCCGTTCGCATGCCCAGGGGATGACACTCAGGGCTTCCAGACGGTGCATCGGTCCCGCTAGGGGAAACCGCAGGTCGCCGCGCTGCCGCCCAGGGTGTCGGTATCACCAGGGGAACCGACATGTTCTAGTTCTCCAGAACACGCACTGCCGTGAGCGGGACGCTGGGCATACACCGTTCCCCTCCAGGGGAAAGGTGCTGGTCAGACGGAGCTCAGCCCGAATTTCGGTATCACCAGGGGAACCGTCTTGTTCTGGTTCTCCAGAACACGAGCCGGCGGTCCGCCAAGAGGCGCGTACATCGTTCCCCTCCAGGGGAAAGCAGCAGGCAGGACAGCCCGCACGAGCGTTCCCGGAAGGCCGTGCCGCGCGCCGCCCGCCCGACCGCCGGCCGTCGCGGTACGAGTGGAGCGTGACCCACAACTTCGGCCTCCACCTCGCCCAGGAGATGGGCAACCGCTTCGGCTCGCCCACCGACAGCTGGCCCCCCAGCGCGGAGCAGGTGATCCCGTTCTTCGCCATCGTTGTGAACACGCTGGGCACGGACGACGCGGTGCGGTGGTTCGAGGCGGCCCGCAGAGCCCACCAGCGGGTGGTGACCGCGGAACAGAACCGAGCCCACCACTTCGGCTTCGCCCACCACCTGGACGTGGAGACCGACGCGCACCAGGAACTAACCCTTCCCGTAGTGGCCGCCTTCGAGGCGACGAAGGCGCTGTACGAGGTCACCCGCCGGGACTCCAGCGTCGACGTCGACGTGTTCTTCGACTGCGCGCTGAGGGCGTGCTCGCGTGGCAGCGGCCGGCCCGACAGTGCACTGGCGGCAGCAGGCGCGAACGTGTAGCCAGGCTCGGGCTGCAGCGGCCGACCGCTGCAGCCCGAGCGAGCAGCAGAACCGACGACTGCTCGGGGCCCTGCATGCAGCAGCTGTGCATCGATCTCGCCGGAACATCGCAGATCTGCGATGTCATGCAGATGCCGGGATGGTCCGCAGCCCTGCTGATGGCTCTGGAGCAGCGGGCGCCCGACTGCCTGCAGCGAGGTTGTGCAGCGAGCAGCTGCTGCTCCGGCTGGGCGAGCGTGCTGCCCGTGCAGCACCCGTGTGCCGTCCGGGTCCTGCGATTACTGCGCCACAGCACCCGACCCCGAGCAGCAACCGGCGTTGCACCCTTCACCACCAGGAGCAGCAGCCGGTTGCGCAACGGACGCTGCACGGTGCAGGCCGGGAAGGGTGCAAGGCACTGCAACGTGCAGTCGGTTGCAGCAACGGCGGACTTCACGGGGAGCGCTGACGCCCCTCGAGGGCCGGGTCGATAGACACCGGCGTTGCACCCCAATGTAGGTAGGTACTTGTAGTGCCTACCTGCGGGTTGTTCTTCCTTCCCCCTGAGAGCAGAGCTCGCAGCGGGAACGAGCATCTCCCCACCCGCGCCTGTGACGACAACCGCCGGTGCCCAGCCCGCATGATCCTTCCCGGCCCCTGTGTGGCCGTCTGCGGCGTTCTGAAGCCCTCCGGACTCCCGAGCGGCGATCAAGGGGCTCAGAGACGCTCACAACGGCGTACAGCGTCCTCGAGGGCCGGACTCGCCGCCGCCCCCAGCCGGTGACCACAACCTGCCAGCGTTCAGCCGTCATGATCCTTCCCGACCCTGTGCGGCCGTCTGCCGCGTTCTGAGCCCCTCCAAGACCCAAAGTGACGATCAAGACCGCCAGAGGCGCTCACAGCGCCACACAGCGACTCCTGGGACCGGAGGTGGAGCCCCGCGCGGAGCGCCCCCACGCAGGCGCGGGTGCCGTCCGCGCGCCCCCACCAGGCTTTCCCCGGACCGAGCTCTGCCCTCAGGGGGAAGGAAGAACAACCCGCAGGTAGGCACTGCAAGTACCTACCTACATTGGGGTGCAACGGCCGTCCTCGGGCCGGGCCCGGTGGGAGCCGGTGGCGCAGCACCGGCCACAGCCCGGAGGCGGCAGCCGGCTGATGGGTGCAAGGCCGGACCGGACGTGCGGCGCGGCCGCGGCTACAGGCGCTGGGCGAGGGTCTCGCAGTAGGCCAGGGGAACGGTCGCCTGGTACAGGTCGCCCTCGGCTGCGTTCCGGCAGGCCATCCCGAGCATCATCGCGAGGCTGTGCAGCGTCTCGTCTCCGTCGGCGGAGTCTTCGCCCAGGCGGGCGCGCAGTACGCGGTCGGCCTGATCCAGGACCTCGGGCCAGTCACCGGCGTGTGTCTTCGGATCCACCCCTGTCAGGGGCGTCAGCCACAGGTCGGCGTGTGACTGGAGCAGTTGCTCGGCCGCCCGGTAGTCCAGGACGGATCCGCAGGACAGGCGCAGCCCGTCGGTGTCGGAGGCGGTGCCCGGCCACCCGGGCAGGGCCTCTGAGTGGGCGGGGCACAGGAGTGCGAGCCAGTCCGGCGGTTCTCCGGGCGCGGCGGCGGGGCCCTGCCGGAGCGTGGTCGGCGTGGCGGAACAATCGAGGACCTGGCGGAGTCCGGTGAGCTGGCGGCCGGCGGTCAGCTGCGTGATGTCGGACGGCACCTTGGGCTCCTTCGGCGGCTAGACCTCGATGTAGGCGACGACCACGACGGTGCGCAGCGCGGTGACGAAGTACAGGACGCGCACCTGCTCGACTTCGTCGGCGTACTGGCGCAGTGCGGGGCCGGCGGTGTTGCTGGGGATCGGTTCGCCAACGTCCGGGTCGACGGAGATGACGACCATGGCGCGGTCCAGGGCGTGGATGTCCGCCTCGCTGGTGATCTGCTCCAACTGCTTGGCGGCGGAGTCGGAGAAGGCGATCCGGGCGCGGCGCGGGGCCATCAGGCGACGGCCGGGCGCTGCGAGGCGAGCCGGGCGAGGTGAGCCTCGCGCAGCTCCTCCCACGGCGTGCAGTCCTCCACCGACGGCAGGCCGTTGGTGGCGATGTCCTCCAGGACGGCGGCGAGCTGGTCGGCGTTCTCGCGGGTCTTGGCCGCGTACGCGCGCAACCCGTCGGCGGCCGCGGGCTCCAGCTGCTGCCGGGCTTGGTCGGCGGGGGCCGGCTGATCGCTCATCGAGGGCTCCAGGGGCAGAACTGGCGTCTCCCTCAACGGTATCGGCCGCCCCCGGCACTGGGGACCACTCTGGACGAACCGGCTCGTACGAGGAGGCGGGCCCCAGGGACCCAGGGACCCAGGGACCCAGGGACCCAGGGACCCAGGGACCCAGGGACCCAGCTTCCGGCGCGTTCCGCGGACACCAGGGAAAACACCGGTCTCGGGACCCAGGGACCCAGGTTCCGGGGCGGTTGCTGGGTCCTGGGTCCGCCCGCTGGTGATGACACAGATCAGCTGAACAGTGACACAGATGAGCGTGTCCACCTGGGAAAACAGGGGGTGGATGACACAGATCGGCCGGACTGTTCAGGCGGGCAAGGGATCGAATCCGGATGCGGTCCGTAGTCGCTCTGAGAGGGCTGTCACGCTGATCGGCAAGGTGGCCCGAATCCGGGGGTCGGGCCCGTGATTTCGGGCCGAACCGCCAGCGTGACACCCCAACGTGACAACCGGATCGGGGTGCGTGACACCGGCGAGCGTGACAGCGTGACAGTCACCCTCGGTGATCACGGGAGCGTCCGTTCCCAGACTTCCTCTGCCTGGAGAAACACCCCTCCAACCTCCCAGACATCAAAGGCGTTCCGGGGTATTTCCGGCCCCAGCATCCCAGGTCCCTCACAGGTCTGTGCCCCAGACGCTGGAGGTCTGGGGGACAGCGGAGCGTGAGTGCCGACGCGTGCCTGAGCGGGCCGTGCGATTACTGCGCTACGACCGGGCGCGGGCGAGGAACACGGCGAGGTCACCTGTGGCTTCGGGTTCGGTAGTGGCGAGCCGGGCCGCGAACGCCAGCTGGTCGACGTCGACGCCGGGGACCAGGCGGGCGAGTTGGGCGAGCAACGCGGCGTGCGCGAGGACCGGCGGGGTGAGAAGGCCGGCGGCGGCCTCGCGGGCGGCCGGGTCGCGATAGTGCCCGAGGTGTGCGGCGAGGGCGTGGGCGAGCCAGGCGTCGACGTCGGCCTGGACGTACCCGCCCGCACGGCGGGTGAGTTCGTCGCGTACGGCTTCGTCCCCGTCGCGGGGCTCGGTCTGCTCCAATGTGCCGAGCTCGCGCAGCGCCTGGAGCTCATCGGCACGGGCCGCGATCCGCGCGGCCTCGTGGAGCTCGGCTTCCCGGGCGGCGGCGGCCGCGGCGTCGGCGGCGAGCTCGGCCTGGACGACGTCGTCGGCGTCGGGGTCGTAGACGGTGCCAGGCGCCGCGTCGGCGAGCAGCTGCGCGATGCGCTCCCACTCCGCGAGCTCCGCCGGGCCGCGGACGTCGTCCGCCAGGTCCTCGTGCCTGGAGTCCTGCCGGGCGTCGAACCGGGCGTCCTCGAGGGCCGCCGCGATGGCGTCGGCGTCCATCCCCTTCGCCCGGCGCCGTACGACGCGGCGGCCGATGCGGGCGGGGTCGACCGGCTCCCGGGGCGCGGCGACGCGCGGGGCGAGCGGGCGGCGCGCAGTGCGCCGGGGCGGCCAGGGCGTGGTCATCATCGGCCTCGTATTCGTGTGCGGATTCGGAGCGGGCCGCCGCCAGAGCGCTGTACGACGGCCCGCCGAATATGGTTTATAGCAGGCCCTGAATTCGGCCGTGTCAGAACTGAAAATCTATGGACTGGACGTGCGTGAAATCCGCGCGCAGGCCATCGGCCCGGGTGCCCCATTCCGTGAAATACGACTCGGTGATGGCCTCAGCGACGACCGGATGCAGATCCTCCTCCGTCGCTCCGGCCTCCTGGAGCTCCAGGATCTGCTTCACGTAGGTGGGCGAGATAGGGGTGGTGATGGTGCGGATGCGACCGTCGTCCGAGCTGCCCGAGCACGTGAATCCGAAGTACGCCGTCACCTCCACCATCATCCCGCTGGACGTGGAAGCCTGTTCGCGTACCTGTGCCCTGACCTGCGGTTGCCACTCGGATTCGGTCTCCTCCACCAGGGCCGCCTGGAGACGCTTCTGCGGGGTCTTCAGTGTCCCGGCGCGGTAGCGCTCCACCGTCCGGCGCGAGACGCCCAGGCGCTCCGCCAGGGCCTTGGTCGACCCCTTCGCCCGCGTGAGGAGGAATTTCACCTGAGCCTTCGCGGATTTCGGCGCGGGCCGGGTGAAGACCTTCCGCTCCGCCCGCGTGAGGGCCTCCAGCACCTTGCCGCGGCGTGGGGCCGGCTGCTGCTGCTCGTGTTCGCTCATGCCCCCTAGGGATCACGGATCGCCTGTGGACAGATTCCGTGGTCGGATGTCCCACCGTTGCGGGAGGGGTTGACGGCGTAGATCAGCGGGTCTTGGGTGGAGGGCCACGTCCAGAGCAAGGGGGCTGGCCATGGCGTTGCTGGAGTTCTCTGACCGGCTGCCGCAGTGTTCACGTTACCGAGGCGACCTCATCATGAGCGGGGTGGCGCCGCAGGACGACGAACACGGGCGGCCGATCCACCTGGAGCTGTGCCCGGTGTGTGACACCGGCGACGTGGACCGCCCGGCGGCCGGCCTTCTCGTCCAGTGGTTCGCCAACGACGGCGGTCATGACCTGAGCCGCGTCAAGGAGGGCTCACACCTGCTGATGGAGTGGACGAAGGAGTGCATGGCCGCCCACGGCTGGTACTTGCAGGACACCCCGCCCGACCAGCCCTGAGCGGTCATCGGCAGAAGCTGCCGGCGCGTAGTGCCGCCGCGTCGTACAGGCAGCGCGGCCGCCGCGTCGAACTACTGTTGGGGCCGTGGCGACAACGTACGACTTCCCCGGCGACCTCATCGCAGCGCAGCAGGAACTCAACCAGGTGCGGGCCGACCTCACTGCCCTGTACAAGCGGCTGCCGTACTCCGTCGAACCGATGGAGGCCTGGCAGCGGCCCGAGGGCTACTGGCTTGCCACCTCCCGCGCCTACCCGGACTCGCCGGGCTGGTCGGAGCAGGAGCAGCAGGAGGTCGCCACGCTGCGGGAGAAGGAACGCGACCTCACTGGGGTGATCCTCACGCACGCCTTCTGGAGCGAGGTCGCCGGGCCCGAACGGCTCGATGCCCGCTCCCAGCTCAAGCACGCCCTCGAACGCGAGGACGGCGAGGGCCAGGAGGCGGCGTAGCCGTGGCGGACACGCCACCCGAGCCGGACCCGCCGCCGATTACGGTGCTTCTCCCCGACGGCCAGGAGTTCTCTTGGGGAGCGGCTGTGGCGCGAGGCCACCCCTTGGGGCTTCATGCAGCTCAGCGCCGGTTTCGCCGACGCTAGCAGGTGCAACAGGTGTGGCGGTAGCGCCAATTCAGGTGAAGCCCCGGCGGCGCTGGAGCCGCCGGGGCCCTTGTCCGATCAGCCGGAGCAGAAGGCCGCGCTCGAAGGTGCTGCCGGTGTGGGTCCACTGAGCCGTCGCCCGGCGAACTGGAACAGTTCTTCCATCTGGACGCCGAGCCCCTGAAGATGAAGCGGGTGTCCGAGCCGGCCAGCTGCGGCTGGGCCCGATGTGGGTGTCCGGCAAGGCGATGGACCTCGCTCTGGAGCGCACTCGTGACGTACGGCTTCTGGGCGCCGGGACGGTCGACGTCGGGCAGGCGCCGGCCGCACGGATGTCGGGCGGCCTTCTTCGCGCTCCCAAAGTAGATTTGGCTAACGATGGCCGGATGGCCCGTTTCCTCCCCTGGGAGTCGCCCTGTCGTTCTGCCCTGGAGGCTTCTGTTGCCCCTCGTTGGATCGCGACGGTCAGTCCTGCGGGGGCTGACGGTCAGTGCATGCCTCATCGTGTTCTCTGGGCTGACCGGTGTGACCCCGGCTGGCCGTATGGCAGTGCCTGCCGATCCACTGGAACTGGAAGCGAAGGTTATTCAGGTACTGCCGCATGACGCCAGCGCCTTCACCGAGGGCCTGGAAGTTCTGGCCGGCTCGCTGTACGAGAGCTCCGGAATGTACCGACAGTCCTGGGTACAGAAGGCAGATCTGTCCTCGGGCCGGGTGAGCCGACGCGTGGCGCTGCCCGCCTCATGGTTCGGCGAAGGACTGGCCCTAGTCGACGGCGGTCTGTGGCAGCTGACGTGGCGTGAGCATACGGCCGTGTTCCGGGACGGTCGGACCCTGGCCGAGCTGCGCCGGGCGACTTACGACGGCGAGGGCTGGGGCCTGTGCCACGATCGAGCACGGGGCCGGCTCATGATGAGTGACGGCAGCGCAACCCTGTCGCTCCGCAACCCGCAGTCCTTTGAGCTGCTGGGCCGGATCACGGTCCACGACGGTAACGGGCCCGTAAGCGGGCTGAACGAGCTTGAGTGCACCGGCACGGACGTGTGGGCCAATATCTGGCCCACCGATGACATTGCCCGTATCGATCCCGGCACAGGGCGCGTAAAGGCGACCCTGCACATCGGTGCCCTCCCAGATCTTCCACCCGCTGCCCGGCGTCCCGGCAACGTGAACGGCATCGCCGTGGACCCTTCCACACACGACTTGCTCATCACCGGGAAGCACTGGCCGCACGTTTACCGCGTCCGCCCACAGCCTGCCGAACGATAAGGCGGCTCGGCCGTCTCTCTTAACTTTGTGAGAAGTTGTCCTGCTGCAGTGCAGTGCGAGGGCATGCCCCAGGGGAAGAGCCCCCGTTCCGCAGCGGAACGGGGGCTCTTCCCCTGGGGGCTAGCTGAGTCTCTCTCGCAGAAAGTCGGCCACTTCCTGGATGGGGGCCCCTTCCGTGACGTACCGAATGTGCGGGCAGAGAATCGTGAGCGGTTCGCACCGAGGACTGGGGTAGTTCTCGACGGGGTTGTTGCACACAGGGTCTCCGGGGAGGCACACGCGACGGGTTCGGGCTTCGAGTTCCTCGGGCATCGCAGGGTGGAAGAAGCGGTTGTAGGGGTCCGCCACCAACCCGATGCCGCTGATTCGGCTCTGGATCTCAGGCCAACGGCCGCCGGGCTGCTGCTTTAGAGCTTGCAGCGCTAGACGGATGACCCAAGCTCCTTGGGAATACCCGGCTAGCACTATCTTGTGATCGGGGTGATCGGAGCAGCGGTCGATCCGATCGAGGATGACCGCTTGGAGTTGGTTAGCGCCATCTGTGACGCTGCGCGGCAACGGAACTCCGACATCCGCGAGTTCCTCCTCGGCACGCTCCAGAGCCGTTCCTGTCCGCGTCGCTAGACCAAGCCCGATCTGGATGGCTGCTTCCACAGTGACGCTGGCCGTGAGCTCTTCCACCCTTGCTGCCGGGTAGTCCAGCCCGTATACCAGCGCGCCGCTGGGCCTCAGGTTCTCCGCGACGGCGCCTGCATACGCGCCAAGGTTCTGCTCCGAGGTAATCGCGGAGTAGCCTCCTCGGGCGGGATCTGCATCCTCGCCGGAGCCTCGCACGCCGATGACGAGTGGCTTGGTGCAGTCAGTCAGGACGTCTGTTGTTGCCGGTGTCGTTGGCGGAGCACACGCGCCTCCAGGGATCGTGAGGACAGTACCCGGGAAGATCCAATGGCCGAGGTTACTCGTCCCGATCACGGGCGGTCCGGGGTGCTCCCGCGCGGCTGCATCGATCACTGCCTGATTGGCATCGTAGATCTCAGTCCACCTGGTGGGATCACCCAAGTACCTGTCGGCGATGTCCCACAGCGTGTCCCCGCTCGTGATCGTGTGGGTACAGACTCCCTCGGCCGGAGCCGGGGGCTGAACCGGAGCCGGAGGCTCGGCCGGGGGCTGAACCGGAGCCGGAGGCTCGACCGGGGGCTGAACCGGAGCCGGAGGCTCGACCGGCGGCGGGACCGGAGCTGGCGGCTCGACCGGCGGCGGCTCGGTCGTGTGAGTGTCGGAGGGCGTGGGCTCCGGGGTGGTGTGTGTGTCCGAAGGGGTAGGCGTCGGTTGGGCGACGGCTGAGTAGCCCGACGAGAGGACGATGGAGCCCGCGGCCAAGCTACTGACGGTCGCCAGGGCTATTCGGCGAGCTGGCCCTATTCGAGGGCGTGTTGGTTTCTTTAGCGGTTTCTGGTGCACAGTCGACCCTCCTGGAGAGTGGCACGCAGAGTCATCAATCGATTACGCTACGTGCACCACATGGAGGCGTCTTTCGGTGTTAGCCCAGATGGGGACAACGGTTTGAGCAAGTAATCCGGTGACCATCAGCGGAGCCGGTCACGTTCGGTCAATGCGGCCACAATTCCTCTGGGCCTGTTCATTCGCGCTGGTTGAGGGCTCGGGTCAGTTGGCGGTTGGCTTCTCGGGCGGCTGCCAGCTCGGCCTCTCGCTCTTCCAAGGACGCCGCCAGGTCGACGTTGTGCTGTTCCAGGCGGGTGATCTTGTGTTGGAGTGCGTCGATGTCGGCGGGGGCACCCAGGCCGGACTCGCGCCAGACCTGCTCTCCCAGTGCCTCGGACAGGCGCTTCTCTAGTTGCTGGATGCGCGTGACCAGGCGGGTGTTGCGGGCTTGGGCGTTGGCGAGGTCGGCCTGGAGCGAGGCGCGGCTGACCGGGGTGGCGCCCGCCGGGTCCTGATCGGCGGGTTCGAGTTCGGCGGCGTGGACCAGGGTGAGCAGGTCCCGGTGACGGTAGAGGAAGGTGCGGTCCACCCCGGCCTGTCGGGCGATGCCGGAGACGCTGATGGGTGAGCCGTTCTGGGCGGCAGCCTTGAGGGCGTTGGTCACCCGCTGGCGTCGGCGGTCGGTGCCGTCCTGGCGGCCCTGGTGCATCGTGCTCATGCTGGCCTCCGGGGGCGGACGTCGGGCAGGGGCTGGCCGATACGGGGCATGCCGAGTAGCACGGTGCGGCCGCGGCGGACCACGGCGACGGCTTCCTCGATCTGTGCCTGTTCTTCGACGCTGAGGTCGCCGAGGTCGGCCTTGACCCGGGCGATCAGACGCCGCACCCGGCGGATTTCCTCGTCCGAGGGCGTGGCCTCGCTGCGTGCCCAGTCGTCCGCGTCGAAGGCGGACATCAGCCGCTCTCGGCTGCGCAGGAGGTCGGCGAGGTATGCCTGAAGGTCGGGGAGGTAGGAGACGTCGGTGCGGAAGTGGTCGCAGCCCACGCAGCGGAACCGGATGGGGCAGCTCTGGCCGCCGGCCGCGACGTTCGACGGCTCCTGGCACACGCCGTACGGGACGCTGACCTCGCCGATCGCGCGCCTGACGTGTTCGGAGTCCAGCAGCGACTGGGCCTTGCGCCAGACCCGGTTGCCGTGGCGGTCGAACTGCAGGGCGACCACCCGGTCCACGGCCTCACGGCGCCGCTCCTGGCTGACCCGGTAGTAGTTCTGCGTGACCTTGAGGTCCGTATGGTCCATCAGTTCTTTGAGCACATCCGGGGCCACGCTGGCATCCGCGTGACGCTGGGCGTAGGTGTGCCGGTAGGCGTAGGGGAAGATCCGGGTCTTGTCGAACGGCAGCAGGCGCGTGACCGGCTCTCCTCCTTCTTCCACGGTGATGGGGACCAGGAAGTCGGGCAGGGAGTCGACCCAGGTGCGGTGGCCTTCCGAGATGGAGTAGATCGCCTTGGTGCCGCGTGGGTTCTTCTTCGTCGCCGGCAGCAGCTTCAGCTCGCTGACCGGGGTGTGCGGGAACAGCGTGCGGACGCGCTCTTGCTGGCCGGTGATGACCGCCGCGGTGGCCTTGCCGATCGGCAGCCGGCGCCCCAGGCGGTAGGTCTTGAAGTTGTCGTAGACCAGAACGGGCGAGCCGTCCGGGTCCTGCGCCAGGCAGTCCAGGGGCAGCTCGCGGATCTCTTCCGGGCGGCGGCCTGTGTCCATCAGCAGCTCGGTGCCCACCCGTACTTCGCGACCGGCCGTCTGCTCCAGCGCATCGAGGTTGTCGCACAGCTGGCGCATCACCGCATCGGGGAGGTCCTTGCCGGCCTCCGTGTCCTCTGGTTCGTCCGGGGTGTCCTCCCGTTGCAGCCGAAAGTCCGGGGGCAGTCCTTCCATCACCTGGCCCGGGTGGGTCAGGCCCAGGGTGCGGATCCGGGTGAGGACGAGTGCCACGTCGCGCACGATGTGGCTGCGGGTGCGGGCGCTGATGGTGCCGTTCTCGGCCAGGAAGGCCAGCCGGTTGCAGAAGGCGACGATGTCGCCGCGGTGCAGCACGGCCGGGTTGTCGCCGCCGTCTTCGCGCTGCAGCCGCAGGCTCTCCGACAGCCTGGTCATGGCCGTGACGTACGGCTGCACGGCGGTATGGGGCCGGGCGCCCCGCCGGCGCGGCAGATCGTCATAGGCCCAGATCTTCACCGCCTCCCGCAGGCGGGATTGCGAGATGCCGGTGAAGTCCAGGGTGCCGCCGTGGCCGGTGAAGATATGCAGGTCCCAGACGTCCTTTCGGCGTTCCGACTCCGGGGTCGCCCCCAGCCGGGTCAGCCAGACCAGCATTGTCCGTACCACGCTGCGCACCGCCTTGGTGTGGGCGAGCGTCTCGAACTTCGCCGGATCGGCGAACACTTCCAGACTCGGTGCGCCATCGGCACGCAGCCGGTCGCACAACGGACGCAGGAAGTGATCCCAGGTCTTGGAGCCCGCCACCGTGCGGGCCTGCAGACCGTAGAGGATCTCCGCGACCACCCTCTCCGGCAATCCCCGCAGGTTGACTTCCCGGTCCGCGTTGACCGCCGACTCACTGCGCCGCCACGCCTCCTCATCCGCCGTCTCCCCGCGCCGCCTGGCGGCCTTCCACCGCAGGTGGTGGGCCTGGCAGTAGCGCGCCCGCGCGTACTGGCGTTGCCGGTAGCAGACCTCGACCTCGCACTCGCCCAGGCTCTTGCGGGGCTTGACGGCCGGGTGGCGCACGAACTCCTCCAGCGGCAGCTTGAGCGTGTCCACCCGCTGGCGGTGGTGCGCCTCGCACAGCGCCACGCTCGATGACTTCCACGGGCGTTGGCACTCGGGCACCCTGCATGGCTGCTGGCGCACGCCGAGCATGCGGCCCTTGGCGACCTTGGTGAAGTCCTCGATGCTCCCCCCGACTCCTTCCAGATGGCCTCGCATCCCATGCACAGAGGCCGGCCGAACCGGGCGCCGCGCACGCAGCCGTTCACGACGCAGTCCGGCATGCCCAGCACCGGGTGGCTCTTCGGGTAGAAGATCACCCGCAGGTCCCAGTCCCACCGCACGAGTTGGAGGAACTCGGGGTCCAGGGCATCGATGATCTGCCGGGTGCGGGCATCCTCCACCTGCACGGGGGCGGCCAGCGCCAGGCCCATCACTGCTCCCCTCGCCCGCTCATGGCGCGCGGGGACGGCACCCGCTGGATGGCTTCACGCAGCCGGTCGCGGTTCGGGATCAGGTACGGCACGGCGGATGACGGATGGGACTGGCCCAGGAGCATCTGCACCTCGTCCCACGACCCGCCCGCGTCTGCAACGTTGCTGCCGAACGCGCGCCGGGCCATGTGCGGGGGCACCTTCCGCGACAGCTTCGCCCGCTGCCCCAGCCGCTCGAACAGCTCGCCCATCGCCTCCGGCGGCATCGGCGCCCCCAGCGGCTCGCGGAACAGGTTCACCAGCAGGAAGTCGCTGCCGCCCGCCCCGAGGATCGCGTACCGCTCGTCCAGGTACTGGTCGAAGCCCTGGACCACGAGGAAGTCCAAGGGCTGGATCCACTCCTTCTTCGACTTCGACCAGGCCCGGTTCGTGTTGCTCCGCCGCTGGACATGCACGTGTGCACTCTCGTAGTCGCAGCCCAGGTGGCGGGAGTCGGGCAACAGGTGGCAGTCACTGCGTCGCAGGCCGGCGACCTGTCCGCGGCGCAGCCCCACCCGGGCGTGCAACAGCACGATCAGCCGATCACGGGCGCTGCGGCAGGCAAGGAACATCGCCACGAGTTCTTCGTCCGAGGCCCGGTCGACATCCGCCTGCGGCTCCTGCAGCCGATGCCGTGCCCGCAGCCGGTAAGACAGGCCGGTGTCCTCGCCCTTGGCCTCCTCCGGAAGGTCCCGGCTGTCCGCGAGCTCGTAGATCTGCCCCAGCACCGACCGGGGCGCCGCATCCACCGACACTGCGTACGACAACAGCCCCCGCACAGCGGCGAGCACGCCGTTGACCCGACGCTCACCCCGCACCGGCCGCATACCCGGGCCACAGATCACCGGTCCCGGCTCGTCATCCAGGCGCGACGGCGTGTAGCGCAGCCACACCATGAACAGCCCCATGTCCCGGGCCGCCTCCGGCCACTCCCGCCCGGTCGCCTGGCACCAGCGGAAGTAGAACGCCGCTCCACCGGCGTAGGACCGCGTCGTCAATTCCGCCCGGCTCCGTCCGAAGCGAAGAAACCGCAGCCACTGATCAGCAACAGGAACCACCAGGAACTCGTCGTCGAGAACGGTCCAGTACCTCGTACCCGAAGGCAGATCCACAGGGAACGCCCGCATGCGCAACTCCATTGATGTGACGGCCGATACAACAACCCGCCACAGAGCCACACTCCCCGAGAACGAGTCTCAGGCGATCAACGAGCCCCTCCCGTACGACGTCACACCACACCGTCTCTCGCCCCAGAGAACAGGAGGTCACCGGCCGCCTCCAGGAGCGCCAGCAGGTCCCGGGCGCCTGGCTGTACAAGGTGGCCGTCCCGGCCTGGCAGAACACGCCTTCCGGAGCCGTGGAGCCCGCCTGGTACGTGGTGTGGGTGCAAGCCCCCGACCACGTGAAGCCCGTGCCCGGCGTCTCCTACGACGACGTCCCCACGACCCGGCTGCCGCCGCCGTCGACGGAGCAGCAGATCCTCGGGGAGCGCCGGCCCTCGGGCTGGGTCCTGCAGAAGCTGGACGGCGGCCGCGGTCCCGGCCCGGGCATCATCCACGCCGTCGACTGCGAGGAAGCACCCGCCGGGACACCGCTGCTGACCCTGGACCAGGCGCTGGACGCAGCCGAGCATCCCGGCACCAGACTGTGCTCCCTGTGCAGCGCGGCAGCGGAACTCGACCCCGTACTCAAGGGGTTCGAACATGGCTTCGGCAGCTCGGAAAACGACAGCAGGGGAACGAAGTGATCGCCACACTTGCAGGATGAGCTTGTTCCACGCCGACTCGTACAGCCCCGACGACATGGTGATGCACCCACGCCATCAGGCGATGCAGCCGGTGCTTGTCCAGCTCATCCAACAGCTCCGCGACTGCGAGACGGTGGAGGCCGGAGTCGAATTCCAACGTGCCCTGCTCACCCGCCTGCTGGACGTGGAGAAGCACCGCTGGGAGTTCAAGCGTGCCGCCACCCGGATGCGCAAAGGCAAGCAGCCGCCCCCGGAGGCCCCGGAGCCCCAGTCAGGTCGCGACCTCTCCGACATCGCGACCTGGCGATTCGAGCACGACGTGTGCGAGCGGCTGGCCCGCCAGCTGCGCTCGGTCGGTGACGCGCTGGCCTGGCGCGTCTTCGGCTTCCACCGCCCGTTCATCCTCGCCCTGTGCCGCAACCAGTCGCCCGGCCCGATGTACGGCAAAGCGGGCCTGCCGGCAGAACTCGAACACCTCGAGAGGGCCTGCAAGGAGGACGGCGCTTTCGCACTCCTGCACGACCTAACCAACTGCCTGCGCATCGGCGACATCACCGTATGGGACGGTGTGAACCCGCCCCGCACGGAAGAGATCAAGACCAACCCGAAGAACAGCAGGAGCGTGCAGCTACGGCGGATCAACCAGGCCCGCGCGGCGGTGCTGGACGGCGGTCCGTTGCCCGGGGACAACGCCTCGGAACTCCTTTACGACCTGGACCTGCCGCTGCGCACACACCTGGACGTGCTGCGCGACGCCCTGGAGCGGGCCGCAACCGACGGCATCTACGCCACGCCGGTGCCCGGCAGCCGGGCCCTGTTCGTCGTCGACCAGTACGGATGCGTCCAGCAAGGCATGTCCTCCAAGCAGTTCAACGAGCGTCTTCAGCACGCCGCCGACAGCGCCCTGCAACGGGCAGGGATCGCGGCCGGCCGGGAGGACTACAACATCAACGCCACCAGCCTGGACAGCACGGCCCGCGACCCGCTGCGGGTGCCCTGGGCGAACTACCCGCTGCATCCGGTGGCCTGCGCCCGGCTGATCGGCGACTACGCCGTGGCGACCGTGGAGACCTCCGGTCCCGTACTGACCCGCCTGCTACAGGCCGCCGGCCTGGACGCGCGCTGGGTCCGCCCGCCGGGCAATGCGGACCTCCAGCAGGGCGAGGTCATCATGGAGATCCACCAGCAGGAACAGCTGCGGTCCGTGGCCCTTCCTGGCGGTCTGACGATGACGCCGGGATGGACGCTGCAGATGCGCCGATCCGAGCTGGACCGCTATCTGATGGAGCTACTGCAACCGGGCTCCTGGGTCGCGGGCATCAAACACGTCCTCGCCGCACGGCAGGCCGGGCGGCCGTGGCCTCACTACCGCAACGAGCACGAGATCTGGGTCTAGGCAGCGCGCTCCACAGCGCACTGCTCGATCCAGCGGGCGAGGACGCTCAAGGTCGCCAGGTGCTCCAACGCCTCCTGTTCGGTCCAGGTCACCTCATCCTCGTGAGCGGCGACGTTCCGCAGGGCGAGGAAGGCGCCGGCCGCGAGGTACTTGGCGCCTTCCTGGCGGGCGCGCCACGTAGGTGTGTTGCGGTCGCCGTCGAACCGCAGGCGCGGTTTCCCTGCGACGGGGTCCTTCATGTCGAAGGCCTGCATGCACAAGTCCGTCTCGCCGATGTCGTGGCGCCCCAGCTTCTGCTGGAGACGGCGGTTCACGGTGCGGGCAGCAGCCAGGACGGCGTCCTGCCGGGCCTCTGCGCCCCACAGTGGGGCGGCCGGCTCCCACACCCAGGGGTGGAACTGGTCGGCGGGCAGAGTGGGTGCATCTGGTACGAGACGGGCGGCCCATTCGTCCATGTCGGCCAGAATGCCCAGGCCCCGGTGAACCTCATGGCGGGCCATGGCTTCGCCCGCCATCTGATCGAGGTTGATCTTTTCGGCAAGCTGCGGGTCCAGGAGCCGCAGGATCTGCTTGACCGTGGGCTCTGCGCGGTGCAGCTGCTCATACAGCGCCGGATCACCCACGTAGTCGCCCGGCCTCGTACTGCGTTCGTAGCGCAGGGCCAGGTCGCCAAACGCCTCAAGCTGCTGTCGCATCCAGTCTCGATCCACGGGCCGCATCCTAGGAGCGGGGTCTGACAACCCCTGTCTCACCGGCTCGGCAAAGCCAGGAGCAGCAGCCAAGGCCCGAACCCAGAAGGCGGTTCGGGCCCTGACTGCGGGGCGATCTACAGGTCGAACTCGAGGTGCTCGATGTCCGTGAAGCGGACCTCCTCCAGCTGGCCGGCGCGGCGGCCGTTGTCCTGGAAGTACACCTCCTTGAGCCCTTCGGCCGTGATCTCCCGCAGCTGCTGGTCGCTGGCTCCGGCCTCCTGGGCCTCGAAGAGACGGGCGGCGTAGCGGGGCGGCAGGGCGACGGTCAGGTGCCGGATGCGGTCCTGGTCCGTCGACCCGATCGGCGCGGTGTAGCCGAGCCGGGCGCGGGTGTCGATGACGATGCCGCCGGTGGTCGCCGCCTGCTGCCGGGCCTTGGCCCGGATCTGCGGCTGCCACCGGGCCTTCACCTCGCGCTCCAGGCGCGCGGCGAGGTCGGGGCGCGGCTTTTTGATCTGGTCCTTCACGTACCGTTCGACGGTGCGCTGGGAGATGCGCAGCATTTGGGCGACCGCCTTGGTGGTCTTGAGCTGCTTGACCAGGTACCGCATCTGCGCGCCCGCGCTCTTGGGCGCCGGGCGCGTGAACGCCTTCTGCACCGCGGCTTCCAAGCCGTCCCCGAACAGGCTCATCGTGGCCTACTCCTACTCTCCGTTGTCGACGTCGGTGACGGTGCCGTCCTTGATGTACCGGGCGAGGTTGAGCTCCGGCGCGTTGAACCGCTCCCGGACTTCCTCACCCCACAGGACATCCTGGGTGCCCTCGTGCTTCACCAGGCCGGGGTTGATGCCGAGCTTGAAGCCGCCGGGCAGCGCCTTGCCCTCCCGGTAGGGCAGGAAGTCCAGCGGGCTCGGCCCGTTCGAGGCGTAGACGACGCAGTCGGACAGGATCGCGACCGGGTACTGCCCGGTGAACGCCGCGTGCTTGACGATCTTGCGGTGCAGGTTGATCCGGGTGCGGGAGATGACCGCCGCGCGGATGTCCGGCCGCCACGTCGGCCGGGACAGTGCGCGCCACGGCTCGCCCGGCCGCCAGCCCTCCCCGCGCGGGCGCTCGCGCAGCTTGCCCAGACCGCCCTTCACCGTGGCCTTGATCGCGGAGACGACGATCGCCAGCTCCGGGTCGCGGCTCTTGTAGCCGTCCATCGCGGCGAGGAAGTCGGCCGGGGCGAGGTCGGCGTCGACGCCGAGGTCGGCCATCGTGGCGAGGTAGGCGTCGCGCAGCCGGTTGTACCAGCCGTCCAGGTAGCGGCCGTTCTCGTACCGGACCCACGCCTCGATCGGGCGCACCTCGTAGCCGAGCTCCTGGGCGTAGGCGACGGTGGGCGTCGCGTACCAGGCCGGGCCGGTCGGGCGCTCGCCCTTCGGCGTGAACGGGGAGGGCAGCAGGCTGCCGTCCAGCTCCACCCACTCCTTGCCGACCTTCACCTTCGACAGGTCGACGTGGGACAGGTCGACCAGCCACGAGCCGGGCAGCTTCGGGTCGAACGCAGGGGCCTTGACGTGCGTCGGGGCGCCCAGACCGACGTTCAAGCCGTTGGCGCCGGCGGCGAAGGCCATGTTGACGTCGATGCCGACCAGGTGCCGCAGGGTGCACTCCGCGTCGGTCATCGGCCGCGCCCAGTCGTACGCCTCCTCGAACAGCTTCTCCGCCGGGCCACGCACGTGGAACCGGGGCAGGTCCTTGAGGACGGGGTGGCCGTCGGGGGCCTCGCAGGGGGCCGGGTCGACCGGGTCCTTCCCCAGGCTGCCGGGGTTGTGCTCGGAGTGCCGCTTGCCGTCGGCGTCCGGCTCGGAGGCCCGGGTCGGCGGGTGCAGCGCGGTCATCAGCTCCAGGCCGGTGACGGCGGTGGAGCCGCGCGGCGTCATCACCCTCGAGGCGTACACGCCCAGGACGCGGGCGAGTTCGGCCGGCGGAAGCTGCCCGGCCTCGCCCCAGTGCCGGGTGTCCAGCGCGTGCCAGGACGGGATGCACAGCTGCACGCAGGCCCGCTCCGAGCCGGTCGCGGGCCGGTAGATCCGCGCCCACGGGCCGAAGCCGCGCTTGGTCAGCTTCCACTCCGCGCGCGCGAGCTGCTTGATGACCTTGTGGCCCTCCGGCAGGCGCCCGGCGAGCCGCTCCTCCTCCGTGAGCGTGACGGGAAGCCCGTAGCGCTCCAGGGCGGCCTCGGTGAGCACGAGCAGCGGGTCGGCGTCCTTGCCCGGCCCGGACAGCTTCGGCTGACCGAGCTTCGCCTCGCGCAGCGTCCAGTCGACCAGGGCCGGGATGCTCTTGGCGGGCACGTCCAGGACCAGGCCGCCGGTGCAGTACGCCAGCACCTTCCCGTCCTCGACGTCGACGATCGCCAGGGGACCGTTCTCGAACCGCGGGTCGGTGCCGCCCGCCGGGGTACCGGCCGGGGCCGCCTTCCGCGCGCCCGGATGGCGCGACGTCGATGACAGCCTGGTGGTGCGCGCCGGACGCGGCGCGGCCGCCGGTGCAGCGGCAGCAGGGGCGGAGGTCTGGGTGTTCTCGGTTGCAGTCATGGCCGCAGCCTCGGACACCTGCCCTGTGGACAGAGTCCGCGCTTCCGCCGGGGCGGGCGTGCCGGTGAATGTCGCCGGCACCGTGGGGGCGGCCGGCTCCTGCGTCACCGAGGGAGCGGGGTAGAGCTCGGCGAGCTTCTCCAGCAGCCGCGCGTACGCCTCGCGTTCCGGGCCGCGCGGCTCGGTCGGCTTCTTGACCGACTCCCAGCCGGACACGGTGGCGCGGCGCACCTTCAGCGCGGCGGCGACTTCGTCCAGCGTCAGGCCGTGCGCGACTCGCAGCCGCTTGCGCTCCTCCGCTGGCGGCAGCGGAGAGCGGGACGCGACCAGCGCGTCGACCGCATCGAACAACTCGGACATGGAACACCTCCTGACCGACACTCTACCCCATTAACCGTACGATTCGCGTACGGATTGCGTACGGCATCCGTTCTTTTGGCGTACGCGTGCTATGTTGACCTTGAAATGCGAACAGCTCTGCTCGGTCCCGACCGCGTGAGCTCGAACGGCATGGAGGACTGGTGGGGGAAGGCGGCCTTCTGGAGGCGTTGTCCGAGTCGGAGAGCCGCCAGGTGCTGGAGCAGGTGATCATTCCGGCGGCCACGACGGGAGCCGTGCGCCAGTCCCGTCCGCTCGCTGTGGTTGTCGCCGGGCAGCCGGGCGCAGGGAAGACTGACATCGCCGATCTCGTTCAGGCGGCTCTGGACCGCCGGGGCGGCGCCGTACGGGTCTGCCGCGACCTCTACAAGGCGGCACACCGCCGGTACACGGAGCTCCTGACCGCCGATGTCCGCACCGCCGGCGTCAAAATACGCCCGGACACGAGCCACTGGCAGGCCGCGGTCGAAGATTACGTACGTGCCTGCGGCTTCGACGCGGTCATCGAGTCGGCCCTCGCCGATCCGCAGGAGTTCCGGGCGTCGTCGTCCGCGTACCGCCGCTCCCGGCACCGGGTTGAGGTGGTCGCGGTCGCGACGGCCGAGGCGTGGAGCCAGCTCGGGGTTCTGGACCGCTTCCTGTCCGAGGCGATCCAGGGCGGTGGCCGGTACGTATCGTGGGAGAACCACGACACCTGCGCCCAGCAGATGCTGGCGACACTGGCGGTCATCGAGGCCGAGCAGTTGGCCGACCGCGTCACCGTCGTACGGCGCGATGGCACCGTGCTGTACGACAACGACCTCGTCGACGGAGTGTGGCGCCGTCGGCCGGCGGCCGAGCGGGCGGTGGCGTACGAGCGTTCCCGGCCGTGGAGCGCCCAGGAGACCGCTGTCTTCCGCCGGGACCTCGCCCGGACCGATCAGCGGCTGCACCGCGAACTGCACTGCGAGGACCGGCGCCTGGCCATCCAGCGGGACGCCGAACGCGCAGCCGCGCTCTCCGAGCCCGTACGACGCATAGCCCAGCCGCGACGGCGGGCGCCCGGCGTGGACTACCACCGGCTGTCAGCCCAGGAACACAAGTGGGTCTTCGATGAGCTGATCAAGCCGTCGTACCTGAGCGGCATCGTCCCCCGGGACGATCCGCGGGCGGTCTACGTGCTGGGCCAGCCGGGGGCGGGGAAGCTGCTGGCGGCCAGGATGGTGAAGCGCGCCATGCGGCCGGGGACTGCCCATCTGGTCGGCGACGACTTCAAGGCGTCGCATCCGGACTATCTGCGGCTGCTGGCCGAGGACCCCCGCAATGCCGGGGCCGCGATCCGACACGACTACCGCAGCTGGTTCGCCGAGGCCGAAGCGTACGTGCGCCAACTCCACGGCGACGCACTGATCGAGGGCGCGCCGGGCAGCGTGGAGGAGTTCCTGGCCAGTGCGCTGCCGTTCGCGGCCGACGGCTACCCGGTCGAACTCGTGGTCCTGGCCGTGCGGGAGGCGGACAGCCTGCTGTCCACGGCGCTGCGCTACGCCCGCTCCCTGCAGAGGGGCGGCTACCCGCGCTTCACTTCACGCGCCGGCCATGACGTGTGCTTCAGCGCCCTGGCCGATGTCGTCGACGCTGCGCAGCGGCATCCGGCGATCACGGCCATCACGGTGATCCGGCGGGACGGCGAGGCCCTGCTCCGGCAGGAGCACAGCGGTGGCCGACAGGCGGCCTGGGCGCTCGCCGCGGAACGGACGCGACCGTACACCGAGCAGGAGGCCGCCGCGTTCCTCCGCCTCCACCACGCGCTGCGCCGGGCCCTTCCCCAGCACCGGCAGGAGCTGGACGAGATCGCAGCGCTCGCGCGACCGCTGATGCCCGCGCGGGTGCAGCCGGCCCACATCGACCGGCCGCACCCGCACCCCTGGCCCCTGCCAGTGCGGCGCGCGCCCGCGGACTACGACTCTTTGAGCTCCTTCAGCCGGGCCGCGTAGACGGTGGCGATCCGCTCGGCCTCCTCCGGGTCGGCGGTCGTCAGCTGCGCCTGGTCAGCGAGCGCGGCCTGACGGCCGGCCTTCAGCTCCTCGATCCGCTCCTCGTCGGGTACCGGCTTGCGCAGCTCGGCCGCGATGTGGGTGCTGTACCAGGTCACTACGTCGCGGACGATATCTGCCGCGTCCTGCTCTTCGCCGCCGTCCAGGCCAGAGAAGTCTGGGTCGGACATGGCTACCACCTCTTACTGTTGATCTTGATGGGAAACGGTCATTGTCTCCCTGGCCGATTCCGGTGGCACAGTGCCGCGACGCGCCACCCCTGGAGCGGGAACGCCTTCGCGGCCTGGAGCATCGGGGGGATGCTTCCCCAAGGAGCCGTACGGGGGCATAGGTTGACCCCAAAGTGATCATCGATTCGGGGGTTGGACGTGGCAGGTCGGGATCTGCGGGCGCTGTTCAGCACGAACGACCCGGGCCTGCAGGCCGGGGAGGCGTTCACGAACCGCCAGCTGCAGTGGGAACTCGTAGCGACCGCGCTCACCGGCCACCTGCAGCGCACCGCCACCCCTGGCTTCGACGTCGAGGACCTCGAGGCTCCGCGCGACAACATCATGGTGTTCCACGGGGTCGGCGGCATCGGCAAGACGACGCTGTCCCGCAAGCTCGAGGCCGCGCTGGCCGGCGCCGAACAGCGGCCCGCGCAGTGGGGGGAGCCGACCTGGGCCGGTGAGCGGATCCTGCCCGTAAGGATCGACCTGGCCCGCTCGGCCGGCACCTCGTTCGAGGACCTGGTGCTGACGATCCGGGCCGCGCTCAGCACGCTCGGCCGACCACTGCCCGCCTTCGACGTGGCCTTGCGCCGCTACTGGGAACAGCAGCACCCCGGCGAGCCGCTGGAGGAGTACCTGCGCCGCGGCGGCCTGGCCAGCCGGTTTGGCAAGGCGCTGCCGCAGCAGATGCAGTCGGCGATGGCCGACGTCGCCCAGGCCCTCCTCCTGCCCGGCACCGTCGGTACGGCGATCGGCCAGATCACGGGCTCCCTCATCAATGCTCTGCGGGAGCGGCGGCAGACCGTCCGCGCGCTCGCCCAGTGCGCGCGGCTCGCCGACCTCCTGGAAGCCGACCCCGACCTGGAGGCGCTGTCCTTCTATCCGCACCTGCTGGCGTGGGAGCTCGCCCAGTTCCCCGCGGACAAGCGCGTCACGCCGGTGATCCTGCTGGACACATTCGAGGACGTCGGCGACCGCACCCACCGCGACCTGGAGCGGCTCATCCAGCGGGTGGTGTGGCTGATGCCGAACGCCTTCTTCATCGTCACCGGCCGCTCGCGCCTTCAGTGGGCCGACCCGGTCTTGCAGGGGCAGCTCGACTACACCGGGCCGACCGCCTGGCCCGGCCTGGCCGCGCCTGCCTCCGCGATCCCGGCCGCGCGGGCAGCTAGCGCCGCACGAGGGCGCGGGCGGCAGGTGCTGGTCGGGGACTTTACCGACTGTGCTGTGAGTGTCGGGGTCACTCGTCGGAGTGGTCCGTAGGGCTTTCGCGTTCTCATTTACCGATCTCGGCAAGGCTGTTCGTCGCGTCGGGATGCGGCGGGAGGGGCATGTGCGGAGCGTGATTGTCCTGGACGACATTCGTGTCCAGGAGATGGTCCGAGGGGACGGGAGCCGGGCGTACACGATCGTGTGGCCGGACCTGACCGTGGACGAGGAGGCGGACTGCTTTCTCTGCCAGTACGAGGGCTCGGGGACGCAGAAGACGTACGCGTACACCCTTGTCGATCACCTGCGGTGGCGGGTGCGCGAGGGGCTGACGACGGCGAAGGTCTCGCTGTCGGATCTGCAGCGGTACATGGGGGCGGTCGGGGCACGGGTGCCGATGCCGTTCGGAGAGCCGTGGCGGACGCCGCCGAAACGTCCGTACGGCTCCGACGCCCTCAAGGTCACGGCCGCCTGCCTGAAGGGCTTCTACCTGCACCAATGCGCCCGGCAGGGGGTGAACCCGGAGCTGAAGGCGGCCTTGGACGTCCGGCGGCTGCCGACTCAGCAGGACCGGGACCGGGTTCTGCTGGGGCACGTGGTGACCTCGATGTCGGCCAACCCTTTGATGCCGCCCGGCCGTTCGCGCCGCCGGCATCCCAAGATGCTCCCGGACGGGGCGAGGCCCGAGCTGCTGGATCAGGTCAACACGGCCCGGGACGCGATGGTGGTGACCTGGCTGTCCGACACGACCCTGCGGATCGGCGGGTTGACCGGGCTGCACCTGGTCGACCTGCACCTGCGGGAGAACGCGGCCTGCGGCGAGTGTAAGAGTCCGCACGTTCACGTGTGTCACCGCGGGGCCAACCCGAACCGGGCGGCGGCGAAGAAGAAGCCCGACTGGCAGCTGCAGGACGGTGTGATCACCGGCGGGGAGATCTACCGGGTGAGCCCGGCAATGATCAGCACCTATTTCACCTACATGACCACCGAGTACACGAAGTACGCCACCGGGCACGGGATGCTGCTGATCCAGCTGCACGGGTCGAACACCGGTGATCCGTGGACGGCCGACGCTGCCCGCGGCATGCTGCGGCGGGCCGGGAAACGGGCCGGCCTGCCCGGCCGCATCAAGCCGCACCAGTTCCGGCACAGCACGATGGGCAAGATCCTCGACGCGTCGGGCAACGACCCGCTGGTGGCCAAGGAGGCGGGCAACTGGGCCTCGATGAGGATGGTCGACGAGGTCTATGGCCATCCCGATCAGCACTCGCCGGGGTTCGTGGCCGCCTTGAAGGCCGTCTGGGGTGAGGAGGAGTGAGTGCTCCCGTCCGCCGGCTGCTGCCTGTCTTGTCGCCGTCGTCGGTTCCGAGCCGCACCACCGGCGACCGGCTGGAGTTGCTGACCGCCCTGCTCAACGCGCCGACGTTCGACGCCGCCTTCCACACGGACGTGATCGACTTGCCCGGCGACCACCCCGTCTATGCCTGGGAGTGCGGCGTCCCGCGGTGCGAGCGGCCTCTGAACCCGGGCACCGAGTTCTGCAATATCCACCTACGCGACTGGGGCCGACAACGCCGGGAAGGCGTCAGCGTCGCCGAGTTCCTTCGCACCGCCCAGCCGTTGAAGCAGGCATCCTGGAAGACGCCGCCGCCCTGCCGGATCTGTCGCCATACCCCCTCCTGGAGTCCGGACCGGCTCTGTCACATGCATGCCACCCGATGGCGCCGAGCTCAATATCCGCACCTCAAAAGGGGTGCTGCCCCGGACTTCGATGAGTGGGCCGCCAACCAGCCGGTGCTGCCCTCGTTCGGGCAGTGCCAGGTGGTGCCGTGCCCCGAGGCCGCGGTGCATGCGCTGGGACTGTGTCGGCGCCACCGGCTCCTCTACAACCGCGCCGGGTGTCCCGGCGGTGCCCGGCTTCCTCATCACTGGGGCCGGCTGGTCAACGAAGGACACACGTCCGGTCTCGTCAGCTACCAGGACGAGGCCGCCTTCCGGCGATGGTGCTGGGAGACCGGGCCGATCATGCGCTCTCACGGCAAGGTGTCACTGCTGGGCCTGAAACCTCTGGTCAAGGCCGAGATCCAATGGGCGATGTTCCACCACACCCAGACTCCAGCCCAGGGCACGAACTGGGCACTTCCCTGGATCCAGCACCTTGCCGAGACCTGCCGGACCGCCAAGGCGGACTCCCTGGCCGACCTCGACCTGGACAAGTACAACCGCCTCGTCCGCCAGGTGGGCACGGCAATGCTCGGCTACCTACGACTGGTCTACTTCACCCGAGAAGACACCAAGGACGCCGGATTCATCGAGACCGAACACTTCGGCGTCCGCTTCCCCCACGCCGGCAGCAGAATCGACCTGAGCCGAGTCACACAGCGCTGGCTACGCGACCTGCTATGGGACTTCCTGGCCGCCCGGCTGAAGACGAACCCGCCCCGCAGCCGAACCAGTTTCGATCAACTACGCCGGGGATGCGTGGAGTTGAGCGCCTACCTCGAAGGCTTCGTGCCGGGCGGAGGCCACGACCCCACGGTGCTCGCCGAGTCCCATGCGACCGACTTCGTCACCGATCAGCGGCACCGAGCCCAGCATGGCCTGAAGTCGCTCGGCATCCACCATCATCAGGGCGATCGTCGGTCCCGACATGCCGGTGAGCCCTCAATCGCCACCGCCGGAACCCTCTCGACCGTCTTGATGAGCGTTCGCCGCGTCCTGCGCGAAGCACTGGAGACCGGTGCTTCGGACAAGATCGGACTGGACCGCGGCTTCATCGTCGCGATGCCGAGGGCCACGGCCCCAACGGGGCGTCGATCGCCGTTCCCCGACGACGTCGCCAGGGCCCTGGCCCACCCGACCAACCTGGCGAACCTCGAAACGTTCGACATCAACAACCGCGGGCTCCGGGACGCCTGGGAAACGCTCGTCCTGGTCGGCCGCCGCTGCGGCGAGGTCCTCGACGCCCGCCTGGAATGCATCGGCCGGCTCAACGGGCTGCCGATGTTCTGGCACGACCAGACCAAAGTCGGCAACTACGACGAGGCCATCCGCATCCCCGAACGGCTCCATCAGCGGATCGAACGCCGCCAGGCAGTAACCATCGCCCGCTTCACCCAGCGCTACGGACGGCCCCCAACACCGCGTGAACGCCTGCAGATCGCCCTGTTCCCCCGGCAGTACAGCAACCGCAACCTACTCAAGGGCGCCAGCTACGGATGGTTCCACAAGCTGTTCCGCGACTGGGTCGACACGCTCGACATCGCCCACTGCGTCCCCCACCAAAGCCGGCACACGCTGGCGACGAACCTCTTGCGCAACGGCGCCGACCTCATCCACGTCAAGCGCTACCTCGGGCAGGTCTCCGAGCGGATGGCCGAGCACTACGTCCACCTCGCCAACACCGATCCCCGCCTCGAACAGGCCCTGCAGACCATCTGGGTCGCCGGCCCCGGATCGGACGAGCCCGGACTGATCCTGTCCGGCAGCGAGCCCATGTCCAAGGAAGAGGCCGAGGCCCTCGCCATCGACCTGACACGCCGGTCCACCCCGGCCGACGGAGGCTTCTGCACCTTCCAGCACGTCGTCGACGGCGCAGCCTGCCCCTTCAAACTCAACTGCCACAGCTGCGAGAACTTCGTGATGTCGGGTGCCGACCTCCTCTACTGGCACCGCAAACGCGAGCAGTGGCGCATGCTCGCCGAACGCGCGCCGGACAGTGCAACCGCCGACTACCTCCACGAGGTCTTCGAGCCCACCGCCCGCGCGATCACCGGCCTGGAACGTGCGCTGGAAGCCGTCGGTCTCCTGGACGAGGCCCTCGCGCTCGACCTCCGCCGCCCCCAGGACTACTTCGGCCGCGTCTGGTCCACCGCTTTCCGAACCGCGGACCTCACCGAGTCACCGGAGATCGAAGACGGTGATGCCGCATGACATCCACAGCCGACTCCCCAGCGGCCGCGATCGCCGCTCGCCGCCGCCAGACCCGCACCAAACTGACCCAGCTCGAGAAGGCCATCACGCAGCTTCGCCGCGAACGCAGACGGCTCAATGTCCGAGCCATCGCCGAGCGAGCGGGAGTGTCCGCCACCTTCTGCTACGAGAACACGGACGCACGAGCCCTGGTCCAAGCAGCCGTCGCCGACGCCCGACAACGGCGTGATCAAGGAGCCCAGCAGGAACACGAACGCATCGAAGCCTCCTGGCGCGAGCGCGCACTCAACGCCGAGGAGACCCTCACCCGCACCCAGCAGACCGTCTTCACCCAACGCAAGCGGATCGGCGAACTCATGGGCCAGCTCCGAGACATCGAACAGACGGCCCCAGCGGACTCCGCCCCAGCCCTCCGCACCGAGAACGCGTCACTCAAGCGCCGCCTGGACCAGATGACGCGAGAGCACCGCTCACTCCAGGAACGACTCGAAGGCGCCCGCTCCAACCTGCGGTTCGCCGAGAAACGCATCGCCGACCTCGAAGCCCAGCTTCTCGAAGGGGGCCAGTCATGACGAACACTCCGGACCAGCCCCGGCCTCCTCGCCTACGACCAGGCTGCCTCGCTCGCTCGGCTGGTTCCGTAAGCGAGGGGTGCACGTCGGTGATCAGGTTCGGCAGCGCCGCGACGCGCTTCCCGTTCCCGGCTTCGGCTTCGGCTTCGGCTTCGGCTTCGGCGGCAGTGTGGCAGGTTTCGGTCAAATGAATCTTGTAGCCCAGCCAGAACAGCTCCTCGCCCTTGGCCGCCCACCGCGCATCCGCATCGTAAGGAGAGGCCAGGCGGATATGACCAGGCGGGACGCCGTCCACCTCGGCCTCCCGCTTCCTGATCACCTCCCGTCCCCGCGCGCCGGTCCCGATGCAGTAGGTCTGCACCAGCACCTGCCGCAAAAGCTCCACCGCGGGAAGCTCCGCCAGCCACGGCGGGGCGCCGGGCGCGCGCACCGCCCGGCACAGCATCAGCGCGTCCTGCCCGAACACCACCGCAAGCCGGTCCCGCCTGGTCTTCGAGGCCGGCAGCTTCCATCCGTCCACGCGCGGGCCGTAGCGGTGCGCCAGTTCGGCGACATCCACCGCGCCGGCCAGCCACTCGGGCGCGGCTGCGGCCAGCACCTCCAGCGCGGCGCGCACGCTCTCGCCCGCCAGCTCCAGCCGGTTCAAGTCCCTCACCGCGCTGATGACATGGGTGGAGTCGCTGCGCTGCTTACCGCCCGCCGCAACGAGTCCCTCGGTGCGGCAGTGCTCCAGGAGCCGGTCGAAAACCAGGCGTTCCATGCCGTGCTCGATCAGGCGGGCGCGGAACTTGGCCAGCACGCTGAAGTCGAAGCCGGGATCGGTCAGCTCGGCGCCGATCGCGTACTTCCAGTCGATCGCGCGTACTGCCATCGCGACGGCCTGCCGGTCGGTCAGGTCCTCGGTGAACTGCAGGACAGTGACCAGCGAGAGCACCGCCGGGGACAACCCCGGGGCGCCGCGCACCCCGAACGCGTCGGTGTACGGCTCGTCGGCGAAAACCGCTTCCAGCCTGTCGCGCAGGCGTATCGGCAGACTCCCGGCCGGGAAAGCCGCCCGGGCCACCCTCGCTGTCTCCTCCGGAACCGCAGGCAGCCCCTCCGGCCGCATCGACATCCGCACCATCCCAGGACTCGCACCACTCATGACGACACGGCAGATCATCTCCCACTGGGCATCACAGCCGCGGCGAATTGAGCAACGGAGTCTTCGACAACATGCGTCTCCAGGCGGTGGGGAGGCCTACCGCCCCTACGAGGAGGCGCGGTGCCCCAGCCTGAAGGCGCCCATGCGCGCCGGAACGGGCTGACGGTCGATCGGACCGCCGAGTGCGACTTCGTGCGCGCCGTCGCCGCCGAGTCCTCAGCCGGCGCACTCGTCGACGTCGTCGGCTCCCCCCTCGGGGCGAGCAAACCGAAGGCGCCCGCCTACCGCCTCCCCTCGATGCACCCCCCTGCGGGCGGGCGCGAAATCTCTCTGCAACAAGCTATTGACATGACATTTGGACAGGGTCATCGTACTGGCACTAGAGCGCGCTAGTAGAGCGCGGCAGGCAGAGTCCTCCCCTGAGGACTCACCGGAGTCTCCGGATCGAAGGGAAACCCAGCGTGATGCCGTTCGAAGTGCTGACCATGGGCCGTGTCGGGGTGGATGTGTACCCACTCCAGACGGGTGTGGGGCTGGCGGAGGTCACCTCGTTCGGCAAGTACCTGGGCGGCAGCCCGACGAACGTGGCCGTGGCCACCGCCCGCTACGGGCGCGCCTCGGCCGTGATCACGAAGACGGGCCGGGACCCGTTCGGTGACTTCGTGCGCACCGCCCTGGACGGCTACGGCGTGGACAGCCGTTTCGTGGGCACGTCACAGATCGCGCCGACGCCGGTGACCTTCTGTGAGATCTTCCCGCCGGACGACTTCCCGCTGTACTTCTACCGGCTGCCGAAGGCCCCGGACCTGGACATCCGGGCGGATGAGCTGGACCTGGGAGCGGTGCGGGACGCGGCGATCTTCTGGTTCACGGGCACGGGGCTGAGCGAGGAGCCGAGCCGTGCGGCCACGCTGGCCGCGCTGGCACACCGGGCGAAGGCCGGTGTCACGGTGTTCGATCTGGACTGGCGGCCGATGTTCTGGGCCGACCCGGACCGGGCGCGGGCGTGCTACGCCGAGGCCCTGCGGCATACGACGGTGGCGGTGGGCAACCTCGACGAGTGCGAGGTGGCCACGGGCGAGCGTGAGCCGTATGCGGCGGCGAAGGCGCTGCTGGCTGCCGGGGTGGAGCTGGCGGTGGTCAAGCAGGGCCCCAGGGGTGTGCTGGCGATGGACCGGGACGGCTCGACGGCCGAGATCGCACCGGTGCCGGTGGACGTGGTCAACGGGCTCGGTGCCGGTGACGCCTTCGGCGGGGCGCTGTGTCACGGGTTGCTGTCCGGCTGGGACACCCGCCGCACGGTCACCTTCGCCAACGCCGCCGGCGCCATCGTCGCCTCCCGGCTGTCCTGCTCCGACGCCATGCCCACCGAGGACGAGGTCGAGGCCAAGGTGCGTTCGGCGACGCCCCGGGGGCGGGCGACGACTTCCGACGACTCCGAGCGAGAGGTGTGACGAGATGTCCGACAATGTGAGCCGGATCGTGGGAGCCCGGGTCGAGAACCCCGGGTCCATCGCCGCAGCGGCCGCCCGGCGTGTCAGGGCCTCGTCTCTCGTCGGTGAGCACGGCAAGGCGATGATCATCGCCGCCGACCACCCGGCACGCGGCGCCAACGGCGTGGGCGTTGACCCCTCCGCCATGGCCGACCGTGCCCGGCTGCTGGAGCGCCTGTGCATCGCGCTGGAGCGGCCCGGTGTGACCGGTGTGCTGGCGACCGCCGACATCCTGGAGGACCTGCTCCTGCTCGGTGTCCTGGACGGCAAGAGCGTCTTCGGCTCCATGAACCGGGCCGGGCTCGCGGGTTCGGTCTTCGAGATCGACGACCGCTTCACCGGGTACGACGCCGAGACCATCGCCGACATGGGCTTCGACGGCGGCAAGATGCTCACCCGCATCGCCCTGGACGACCCCTCCACTCCCTCCGTGCTGGAGAACACCGCTCGCGCGGTCGACGAGCTGAACGACCGCCGTCTGATCGCGATGGTGGAGCCGTTCCTTTCGGCGTGGCAGGACGGCAGGATCCGTAACGACCTCTCGACGGATGCCGTGATCAAGTCGATCACCATCGCCTCGGGGCTGGGGCGGCGTACCGCCTACACGTGGCTGAAGCTGCCGGTCGTCGAGGACATGGAGCGTGTCCTGGCCTCCTCGACGCTTCCGGCGCTGCTGCTGGGCGGCGAGGTCAAGGACGCGGATGCGGCCTTCGCCTCCTGGGGCAAGGCGCTCAAGCAGCCCACTGCTCAGGGCCTGGTCGTCGGGCGCTCCCTGCTCTACCCCTCGGACGGCGACGTCGCCGGTGCCGTGGACCGGGCGGTGAGCCTGCTGTGACATCCGCGAACAAGTACCACCTCCCCAAGGGGACTGTGGGCGACGATTCCTACGACGTCCTGGTCACGCCGGAGTCGGCGGGCTGGGGATTCTCCGGGCTCAGGATCCTGACCCTGGGCCCGGGCGAGGCGCACACCCTGTCCACCTCCGAGTCCGAGTTCCTGGTCCTTCCGCTGACCGGTGGCTGCACCGTCGCCGTCGACGGAGAGTCCTTCGAACTCGCCGGACGGAGCGGGGTCTTCGCCTCGGCCACCGACTTCGCGTACCTCCCCCGCGAGTCGGAGGCATTGATCAGCAGCGCGGCCGGCGGCCGGTTCGCGCTGCCCTCCGCCCGTACCGGGCGGAGCTCACTCTCCGCCCGGTACGGGCGCAAGGAGGACGTGCCGGTCGAGCTGCGCGGCGCGGGCGCCTGTTCTCGGCAGGTCAACAACTACTGCCTGCCGGGCACCTTCGAGGCCGAGCAGCTGCTGGTGTGCGAGGTCCTCACGCCCGGCGGCAACTGGTCCTCGTATCCGCCGCACAAGCACGACGAAGCCCGCACCGACGAGGCGGGCATCCCGGTCGAGAGCGAGCTGGAGGAGATCTACTACTTCGAGGTCGCCGGCGAGGGCGGCTTCGGCTACCAGCGCGTGTACGGCACGCCCGGGCGGCCGATCGACGTGCTGGCCGAGGTGCGCTCCGGCGACACGGTGCTGATCCCGCACGGCTGGCACGGCCCCTCGATCGCCGCCCCCGGCTACGACCTGTACTACCTCAACGTCATGGCCGGCCCCGGTCAGGACCGCGCCTGGCTGATCTGCGACGACCCCGCCCACGGGTGGGTCCGTGCCGCCTGGGACGCGCAGGACATCGATGACCGGCTGCCGTTCGGCGCCGAGGAGAACGCGTAATGGAAACCATCAGGCTCACCACCGCCCAGGCGCTCGTCCGCTTCCTGGCCAACCAGTACAGCGAACGCGACGGCCAGGAACAGCGCCTCATCCCCGGCGTGTGGGGCATCTTCGGCCACGGCAACGTCGCCGGCATCGGCCAGGCCCTCCTGCAGGCCGCCGTCACCCGGGAAGCCGACCTGCCCTACTACCTCGCCCGCAACGAGCAGGGCATGGTCCACGCCTCCGTCGCCTACGCCAAGATGCGCGACCGGCTCGCCGCCTTCGCGTGCACGGCATCGACCGGTCCCGGCTCCACCAACATGATCACGGGCGCGGCGCTCGCCACGACGAACCGGCTGCCGGTGCTGCTCCTGCCGTCCGACATGTTCGCCACCCGCGCCGCCGACCCCGTCCTGCAGCAGCTGGAGGACACCCGCGGCGGCGACGTCACGGTCAACGACGCCTTCCGCGCCGTATCGAAGTACTTCGACCGCATCTCCCGCCCCGAACAGCTCATCCCCGCCGCCCTCGCCGCCATGCGGGTCCTGACCGACCCGGTCGAGACCGGCGCCGTCACCCTCTCCCTCCCACAGGATGTCCAGGCCGAGGCTCACGACTGGCCGGTCTCCTTCTTCCGGCGCCGGGTCTGGCACGTCGGCCGCCCGGTGCCGGAGCCGGCCGCCGTGGAACGCGCCGCACGTCTGCTCCGCAACGCCGAGAAGCCGCTGATCGTGGCCGGTGGCGGCACCGTCTACTCCGGCGCCGAGACCGCCCTGCGGGCCTTCGCCGAGGCCACCGGGATCCCCGTCGCCGACACGCACGCCGGCAAGGGTGCGGTGCCCTGGGACCACCCGTACGCGGTCGGCGGCATCGGCTCCACCGGGTCGTACGCGGCGAACGAGCTGGCGAAGGACGCCGATGTCGTGCTCGGTATCGGCACCCGCTACTCGGATTTCACGACCGCCAGCCACACCGTCTTCGGCAACCCCGACGTCACCTTCGTCAACCTCAACGTGGCCCGCCTGGACGCGGTGAAGCACTCGGCGGAGCCCATGGTGGCGGACGCCCGGCTCGGCATCGAGGCGCTGGCAGACGCTCTCGCCGACTGGGAGGTGGGACCGGAGTACCGCGGGCGCGTTCGTGAACTCATCGCCCGTACTCGGCAGATCGAGGAGGAGTGCTTCGCCCCTGACCGCAACACCGGCGCGCTCCCGGCCCAGACCCAGATCCTGGGCGTCCTCAACGACGTCCTGGGCGACCGCGACGTCGTCATCAACGCGGCCGGCTCCATGCCCGGCGACCTGCAGCAGCTGTGGCGGGCCCGCGACCCGAAGGCCTACCACGTCGAGTACGCGTACTCCTGCATGGGCTACGAGGTCGCCGCCGGCGTCGGTACCAAGATGGCCGACCCCTCCCGCGAGGTCGTGGTCCTCGTCGGCGACGGCTCCTATCTGATGATGGCGCAGGAGATCGTCACCATGGTCTCCGAAGGCCTCAAGGTCATCATCGTCCTGGTCCAGAACCACGGCTTCGCCTCGATCGGTGCGCTGTCGGAGTCCTTGGGTTCGCAGCGGTTCGGCACCAAGTACCGCTTCCGCGACGGGGATTCCGGCCTCCTCGACGGCGACGTCCTGCCTGTCGACCTTGCCGCCAACGCCTCCTCCCTCGGCGCCGACGTCCTGCACGCCGGGACGGTCGAGGAGTTCCGGGCCGCGATGGAGAAGGCCAAGGTCGCCACCCGCACCACCGTCGTGCACGTCGAGACCGACCTCTACGGGCCCAACCCGCCCGGGCACGGCTGGTGGGACGTCCCCGTCAGCCAGGTCTCCGAGGTCGACTCCACCCGCACCGCCTACCAGACGTATGCCGCTCACAAGCAGGCCCAGCGTCACTACCTGTAAGCCCCGGCTGCAAAGGAAACCCTCACCGTGAAGACCATCGAGCACTGGATCAACGGCTCCCCCGCCGCCGGCGCCGACCCCCGCACCGCCCCTGTCTTCAACCCGGCCACCGGCAAGGAGCAGGCGCAGGTCGTCCTCGGCAGCTCCGCGGACGTGGACGCCGCCGTCTCCGCGGCCGCGCAGGCGTTCGAGACCTGGTCGGAGTCGTCGCTCTCCCAGCGCACCCAGGTCATGTTCTCCTTCCGTCAGCTCCTCGTCGAGCACGAGGAGGAGCTGGGCCGGATCATCTCCGCCGAACACGGCAAGACCGTCGACGACGCCCGCGGCGAGATCACCCGCGGCCGGGAGGTCGTCGAGTTCGCCTGCGGCCTCGGCGACGTGCTGAAGGGCGACTTCTCCGACCAGGTCTCGCGCGGCGTGGACGTGCACAACTTCCGCCAGCCCCTCGGCGTCGTCGCCGGTATCACACCGTTCAACTTCCCGGCGATGGTGCCGCTGTGGATGCACCCGGTCGCCATCGCCACCGGCAACACCTTCATCCTCAAGCCCAGCGAACGCGACCCCTCCGCCGCCAACTTCGTCGCCGGCCTCTACAAGAAGGCCGGCCTGCCCGACGGCGTCTTCAACGTGGTGCACGGCGGCAAGCCCGCCGTCGACGCGCTCCTCACCCACCCGGGCATCCAGGCGGTCTCCTTCGTCGGCTCCACCCCCATCGCCAGGTACGTACACGAGACCGCCACCGCGCACGGCAAGCGCGTCCAGGCCCTCGGCGGCGCCAAGAACCACGCCGTCGTCCTGCCCGACGCCGACCTCGAATACGCCGCCAACCACATCACCGCGGGCGCCTACGGCTCCGCCGGCGAACGCTGCATGGCCGTCTCCGTTGCCGTCGCCGTCGGCGACGCCGCCGACAACCTCGTCGGGATCCTGCGGCGCAAGGCGGACGAGGTGAAGGTCGGCCCCGGCAACGCCCCCGGCACCGACATGGGCCCGCTGATCACCAAGGCCTCCCAGGAACGCGTCGAGAACGCGGTCGGCACCGCGGCCACGCAGGGTGCGACGGTCGTCGTCGACGGCCGCGGCCTGAAGATCGACGATCCCGCGCATGCCGGCGGCTTCTTCACCGGCCCCTCCCTCCTCGACCACGTCACCACCGAGATGGACGCCTACAAGGAGGAACTCTTCGGCCCGGTCCTGGCGATCGTCCGCGTCGACACCCTCGACGAGGCGATCGACCTCATCAACGCCAACCCCTACGGCAACGGCACCGCCCTGTTCACCGGCTCCGGTGAGGCCGCCCGCCGCTTCCAGCGCAAGGTCCACGTCGGCATGATCGGCGTCAACGTGCCGGTGCCCGTGCCGATGTCCTACTACTCCTTCGGCGGCTGGAAGGACTCCCTCATCGGCGACTCCCCCATCCACGGCGCCGAGGGCATCCGCTTCTACACCCGCCCCAAGGTCGTCACCACCCGCTGGCCCCAGCCCGCACAGCAGGTGGCGGCCGGGTTCAACTTCCCGACCTCCAGTTGACCCTCCGGACGCCAAGCGCTCATCCGGCCCATCCCTCTGTCCCCTTTTCGAAGGACGTACACCATGGCAACGACGCCATCCCCCCTCCGCACCGTCGTGGGCAATCTGTGTCTGGGGTCGGCTCCCGACTCATGGGGTGTCTGGTTCCCCGAGGACGACCACCAGGTCCCCTACACCCGCTTCCTCGACGAGCTGGCCGCGGCCGGTTACAAGTGGCTCGAGCTCGGCCCCTACGGCTACCTCCCCACCGACCCGCAGCGGCTGAAGGCCGAGCTGGACACGCGAGGGCTGCAGGTCTCCGGCGGTACCGCGTTCGGCGCGCTGCACCGGCCCGAGGCATGGGACGAAATGCTCGCTCACGTCCGGCAGGTGGCGGAGCTGACCGCCGCCGCGGGCGCGCACCATCTCGTCTTCATCCCGCCGATGTACCGGGACGAGAAGACCGGTGCGTTCACCGAGTCGCCGGAACTGACCGCCGAACAGTGGGCCGGGTTCGGCAGGGCCGCCGACCGGCTGGGCAAACTGCTGCTGGACGAGTACGACGTACAGCTGGTCGTCCACCCGCACGCCGACAGCCACATCCAGACGCAAGCGGAGATCGAGCGGCTGCTCAACGAGTCCGACTCCCGCTGGACCAACCTGTGCCTGGACACCGGGCACGTCGCCTACGGCGGCGGCGACAACCTCGACCTGATCCGCCGGTTCGGCGAGCGCGTCGGTTACGTCCACATCAAGCAGATGGACCCCGAGATCCTCGCCCAGGTCGCCGCCGAGGACCTCTCCTTCGGCGAGGCGGTCAAGCGCGGGGTGTGTGTCTCGCCTCCGGCGGGGGTGCCCAAGCCGTCCGATGTGGTGGGCGAACTGGCCAAGCTCGACGCCGAGTTGTTCGTGATCGTCGAGCAGGACCTGTACCCGTGCGCGCCCGAGGTGCCGCTGCCCATCGCGGTCAGCACGCGTGAGCACCTGGCCGGCTGCGGCCTGGCCGGAACCCGACGCCCGACCGGCGACAAGTAGGAGGTGGCCATGGACGTCACGAACGAAACGCCCCAGGCCCCCACTCCGGCCACCGCCGTCGCGGACGACGCTCCCCCGGCGGTCCGCCGGCGGCTGCGGCTGATCACCCTGATCGCCACGTTCGGTGGTCTGCTCTTCGGTTACGACACCGGCGTCATCAACGGTGCCCTGCCCTACATGACCGAGGACCTGGGCCTGACCCCGGTCACCGAGGGCATGGTCACCAGCTCGCTCCTGCTGGGCGCCGCGCTCGGCGCGGTTGTCGGCGGTCGGCTGTCGGACGCCCGCGGGCGGCGGCGCACGATCCTGGTGCTGGCCGTGCTGTTCTTCGTCGGCGCGCTCGGCTGCACCCTCGCCCCCACCACCGCGGTCATGGTCGTCGCCCGCTTCGTCCTCGGCCTCGCGGTCGGTGGCGCCTCGGTGACGGTACCGGTCTACCTCGCGGAGGTCTCGCCCGCCGAGCGGCGCGGTGCGCTGGTCACCCGTAACGAACTGATGATCGTCAGCGGTCAGCTGCTGGCGTTCACCTTCAACGCGATCATCGCCCGGGTCGGCGGCGAGTCCGGCGGCGTCTGGCGCTGGATGCTGGTCATCGCGACCCTCCCCGCCGTCGTGCTGTGGTTCGGCATGCTGGTGATGCCGGAAAGCCCACGCTGGCTGGCCTCCAAGACCCGCTTCGGCGAGGCTCTGGACGTCCTCAAGCAGGTTCGCTCCCAGCAGCGGGCCGAGGCCGAGCTCGCCGAGGTGTCCGCGCTCGCGGTCAAGGAGCAGCATGAGAACCTGGGCGGCTGGCAGGACCTCAAGGCCACCCCGTGGCTGCGCAGGCTGATGCTGGTCGGCTTCGGCATCGCGATCGTGCAGCAGATCACCGGCGTCAACACGATCATGTACTACGGAACCCAGATCCTCACCGACGCGGGATTCGCCGCGGACAGCGCGCTCACGGCGAACATCGCCAACGGTGTGATCTCGGTGCTCGCCACCTTCGTCGGCATCTGGCTGCTGGGCCGTGTCCCGCGCCGTCCGATGCTGATGACCGGCCAGGTCGGCACCACCGCCGCCCTGCTGCTCATCGGCATCTTCTCCCTGGTGCTGCCCGCCGGCGACCCCCGCGCGTTCGCCGTGCTGGCGATGACGGTCACCTTCCTCGCCTTCCAGCAGGGCGCGATCTCCCCGGTGACCTGGCTGATGCTCTCGGAGATCTTCCCGATGCGGATGCGTGGCTTCGGCATGGGGATCGCGGCCGTGGTGCTGTGGCTGACCAACTTCGTGATCGGGCTGGTCTTCCCGTCCCTGGTCTCCGGGATCGGGATCTCCAACACGTTCTTCCTGTTCGTGGTGGCGGGGATCTTCTCCCTCACCTTCGTGAAGCTCTACGTCCCCGAGACCAAGGGCCGCACGCTCGAAACCCTGGAAGCCGAGCTCAAGGCGCGCTTCTCCTGACCCCCTTCCGTCCCGGGCCCACCGGCGGCCCGGGACCGCAGAAAGGAACTCCCATGACTGTGCGCGTAGGCGTCATCGGCGCCGGCTGGATCGGCCACGAGCACATCCGGCGTCTCACCGACGCCGTCACCGGTGCCCAGGTCACCGCGGTCACCGACATCGACGCCGCCCGTGCCGAGGAGGCGGCGGCGCCGGTCGGTGCCCGGGTGCTGCCCGACGGCGCCGCCGTGGTCGCGGCGGACGACGTCGACGCCGTCCTCGTGACGTCCTGGGGCCCCACCCACGCCGAGCACGTGCTGAATGCGATCGCCGCTGGAAAGCCGGTGTTCTGCGAGAAGCCCCTCGCCACCACCGCCGAGGACTGCCTGAAGATCGTCGAGGCCGAAATGACCCACGGCCGCCGCCTAGTCCAGGTCGGCTTCATGCGCCGCTACGACACCGGGTACCGGCAGATGAAGCAGGTCATCGACGCCCAGCGCATCGGTGAGCCGCTGATCGTGCACTGCGCCCACCGCAACCCCACCGTCCCGGAGTCGTACACCTCCACCATGGCCGCCCTCGACACGGCGGTGCACGAGGTGGACGTCCTGCGCTGGCTGCTCGACGACGAGATCGTCTCCGCCCAGGTGGTGACACCGCGCGCCACGAGCAAGCGGTTCGCCCACCTCAAGGACCCGCAGATCATGCTCTTCGAGACCACCAAGGGCGTCCGCATCGACCTGGAGGTCTTCGTCAACTGCCAGTACGGCTACGACATCCAGTGCGAGGTGGTCGGCGAGGAGGGGCTCGTGCGGCTGCCCGACCCGGCCACGGTCGCCGTACGCAGCGCCGCACAGCACACCACCGATGTCCTGACGGACTGGGTGGGCCGCTTCGCGGACGCCTTCGACACCGAGTTCCGCGAGTGGATCGCGGGGATCGCCGCCGGCAGCGATCCCACCGGCCCCTCGGCCTGGGACGGCTACGCCGCCACCGTCATCACCGCTGCGACCGTCGAGGCCCTGGAGTCGGGCCGCGTGGTCGCCACGGACCTCAAGCCCCGACCCGCGCTCTACGGAGGAACCGCGTGAAGATCGCCCTCGACCCCTACATGTTCCGTGCGCTGCCCATCGACGACATGGTGCGCACGGTAGCCGAACTCGGCTACGAGTACATCGAGTTGTCGCCCCGCGACGACTTCATGCCGTTCTTCCTCCACCCGCGCGCCGACGACGGGCGGATCGCTGAGCTGAAGAACTCCCTGCGCACGCACGGCGTGAAGCTGTCCTCCGTGCTGCCGCTGTACAAGTGGTCCTCGCCCGACGAGACCGAGCGGCAGGCCGCCATGCGCTACTGGAAGCGGATGATCCAGATCACCGCTGACCTCGAGTGCACGCTCATGAACTCGGAGTTCAACGGCCGCCCCGAACGCGCCGCGGAGAGCGAGGCCGCCTTCTGGCGGTCCCTGGAGGAGCTCCTGCCGGTGTTCGAGCGTGAAGGCATCGCTCTGAACCTGGAGGCGCACCCGGACGACTTCTGCGAGGAGAACACCCCCGCCGTCGACCTCGTCCGTGCCATCAACAAACCGTGGATCAACTACCTCTACTGCGCCCCGCACTCGTTCCACCTCTCGGGCGCCGACCCGACGGCGGACATCGCGGCGATGATGCGCTACGCCGGCGACAAACTCCAGCACGTGCACATCGCGGACTCCTTCAACCACAAGGGCTCCAGCGGCCTGCGCTACATCCTCAACCCACCCGGCACGACCGCCCGCATTCACCAGCACCTGGACATCGGCCAGGGCGAGGTCGACTGGGACGCCTTCTTCGGCACCCTGCGCGAGCTGAACTTCGACGGCGTCGCCACCGCCTGCGTCTTCGCCTGGGAAGAGCGCGCCCGCGAATCCTCCGCCTACATGCTCGACCGCATCACCAAGGAACTCGCTGCCTGAACAATTTCATTACGTTCCGGAAAACCCTTCCGACTCCATCGGAATGGAGCGCTCCATAAACTGCGCTGAACCGTGGTGAACTGCGGCACATAGAGCGCTCCCACAGGCCGCCATCCAGCACCCCCAAGAAACGTAGAAGCGCCACAGAGAAAGCCTTGCCGAGTGCGAGCAGCACCCGGCAGGGCCCTTTGGCCTGCCCAAATACCTCTATAAACACGAGGAAGACACGCCGATATATCCGTTGGAATTCAGCCTGCAATATGTATTGACACCTTCAGCCAAACAGGCGCTAAATTTCGCCAAAGAGGTACCCAGTAGGTCTCCACGAGACCAGGACCACTTCCCTTTCCGCGCCGTTTCATGACCCTTCAGTCAGTCCGCCTCTCAGCGGACCTGCGGCGCCCTCACAATTTCTCGAAGCAGAGGTAGGACCATGCCGCACTCCGCTCACTCGCCCCGAAGAGCCCGCCGGGTCTCCGGCTGGCGCGCACTCGCCGTCGTCCCCGCCCTGGCCCTGCTCGCCGTGGGCTGCTCGCAAGGCTCCGACGACACCGCCTCGGCGTCGGGCAAGGGCACCTCGCTGAAGTCGGGCCTCGGCAGCACGGCCAAGGACCGCAAGGTCACCTTCCTGCTCCCCCAGGACCCCGGAGACCCGTTCTGGACCACGATCGCGCAGGGCGCCAAGGATGCCGCGCAGCTGCTCAACCTCGACCTCAACATGCAGACGAGCTCGGGCGACCAGACCAAGTACAACGACCTGATCGGCAGCGCAGTCGCCGACAAGCCCGCGGCGCTGGCCGTCGTGCTCGACGACCCCAACAAGTACACCGAGAACGTCTGCGCGGCCCAGAAGGCCGGCATCCCCGTGATGAGCTACAACATCACCCAGGAGGGCAAGGTCGGCGGCTGCACGCTCGGCTTCGTCGGTCAGGACTTCGAGGAGGTCGGGTACCTGCTCGGCAAGCGCCTCCTCGCCGACAACCCCGACATCGGCAAGGGTGACACCGTCCTCACGCCGGTCGAGTTCCCGGACCAGGTGTACGCGGTCCAGCGCCACGCCGGCGTCAAGCGCGCGCTCGACGAGGTGGGTGCCAAGACGGAGATCCTCGGCACCGGCATCGAGGACTCCGCCGCCCTGGACAAGATCACGCAGTACCTGCTCGGCCACAAGAAGACCGCCGCCATCGTCCCGCTGGGCGGAACCCCGCACCGCAACGTCCCCAAGGCCCTGGAGGACTCCGGGCTGAAGGTGCCCGTCGTCGGCTTCGACCTGGCGCCGCAGATCATCACCGGCATCGAGTCCGGCGCCATCGGCGCTGCGGCCGACCAGCAGGGCTACGTCCAGGGCTTCCAGACCGTCATGCAGCTCGGCCTGAAGCTCGACTTCGGCCTCAGCCCCGCCAGCATCAACTCCGGCGGCAGCGGCCTGGTCGACAAGTCCAACGTCGGCATCGCCAAGGAACTGGCCGGCAAGGTCCGCTGACCCCACGCGGTCCGGACCGGACGGCACCACCTCATCCGCCGACGATTCGGCTCGGGGCGGCCAGGCATGACTGGCCGGCCGCCCCGCCCATCTCAACCAGGAAGGCAGTACGACCATGAGCGAGCGGAGCGGTCAGGTGACCGCAGGGAGTATCACGGCGGCAGGGGGCGCCGTCGTGGAGGGCGACGCCGCGCCGGCGAGCGCGCCCACTCAGAAGCGGACTCTCGCGGATTCCGCCCCCACCACCACCGGTGCCCGGCTTGCCGAGCGCCTGCGCCAGATCCGCGGGCGCGGGGCGCTGGAGATCGGACTGGTCTTCGTCCTGGTGCAGCTCGGCTGCATCATCTACTACCTCGTGGACCCCGTGGCCTTCCCCTACCTGGAGAAGTCCAACTTCAACGTCCTCAGCCAGAGCATCCCGGTGATGGCGATCCTGGCCATCGGTGCCGGCATCCTGATCATCGCCGGTGAGTTCGACCTGTCGCTCGGCGCCAACTTCACCTTCTGCGCCCTGGTGTTCACCCGGTGGTACGCCGACGGTGCGGGCGCCTGGGCCGCCGCCGGCATGGCCGTGCTCACCGGTGTCGCGATCGCGCTCGTCAACGGCATCCTCACCACCAAGGCCAAGATCCCGTCCTTCATCGTGACGCTCGGCATGATGCTCTTCTGGGAAGGCGCGGCCCTGTTCTACAACGGCACCACGGCCGCCCTGATCACGCCGAGCGAGACCCTGAAGCAGGTTTTCACCGCCGACCTCGGCTTCTTCCGCGGTCAGGTGCTGTGGCTGATCGCCGTCGGTGTCGTGTTCTGGCTGCTGGTGCACCGGCACCGGCTCGGCAACCACATCACCGCCGTCGGCGGCAATCCCGCCGCCGCTCGCGCCATCTCCATCAACCCCGACCGCGTCAAGATCATCGCGTTCGGCATCCTCGGACTGTGCGTGGCCCTCGCCGCCATCCTCACCGTCGTCCGCACCGGCTCCGTCCAGCCCGGCACCGGCCGCGGCATGGAACTCAAGGCGATCGCGGCCGCCGTCGTCGGCGGTGTCGCCCTGTCCGGCGGCCGCGGCAGCGTCCTCGGCATGGTCCTGGGCGCGGCCCTCATCCTCACCGTGCAGGACATCCTGCTGCTCGGTGGTGCGCCCGGCTTCTACCTGGACCTCTTCGTCGGTCTCATCATCGTCGCCGCGGCCTTCTTCAACCGCATGATCGAGGGGAAGGCGAAGTGAGCGCCGCCGAGCCCACCGCCGGAAACGGAGCAGCAACCATGTCCCCCACCGCCACCGAGGAGCGCACCGGCGAGGTGCTGCTGGAACTGTCCGGCATCACCAAGCGGTACGGCGCCAACACCGTCCTGAGCGACGTCGGTTTCCAGATCCACCAGGGCGAGGTCGTCGGCCTGCTCGGTGACAACGGCGCCGGCAAGTCGACCCTGGTGAAGACGATGTCCGGTGTCGTCACCGCCGAAGAGGGCGACTATATGTGGCGCGGCAAGAAGCTGACCACGCTCAACCGCCAGGAGACTGAGAAACGCGGCGTCGAGACGATCTTCCAGGACTCCGCCCTGGTGCCGTCGATGACGATCACCCGCAACATCTTCATGGGCCGTGAACTCACCAACTCCCTGGGGATGCTGAGGCTCAGGAAGATGGACGAGATCGCCGCGCAGATCCTGGACAGCGTGGTGACCATCGAGGGCATCAAGAGCCCCCGCCAGCTGGTGGGTTCGCTCTCCGGCGGCCAGCAGCAGGCCGTGGCGATCGCCCGTGCGGTGCACTTCAAGCGCAGCCTGCTGATCCTGGACGAGCCGACCAGCGCCCTGGCCGTTCGTGCGACCGAGGCGCTGCTCAACTACCTGCTGCAGCTGAAACAGGAGGGCATCAGCTCGGTGCTGGTCACGCACAACCTGCATCACGCCTTCCAGGTCTGCGACCGGCACATCGTGATGAACCACGGGCGCAAGATCCTCGACGTACGGCGTGAGGACACCAGCGTCGAGGAGCTCACCGCGGCCGTCGTCGAGGGTCCGGAAGGCCTGCGCCGGTACCGCGAGGGCAAGCCGCTCGCCTGAGCGAAGACCGGACACGGTCCCCACGCGCAAAGGCGTGCCCGGGCAGCCCCCCGTGCAAGTCGGGAGCGGCCCGGGCACGGCCGTACGCAGTGGCCGTGTCGCGTGATACGCGTCAGCCGTCGTGTGATCGCCGTGTTCGCGGGGAGGGCATGAACTCGTCGGTGCCCACGCAGTTGTTGCAGTCGGCGTGGACCCCGATGTCCTCGCGGGTGATCACCATGTCGGCGTTCTCGCACCACCACCGCAACCGGACCGTTCGGGTGAGGGACCCGCATGGCCCTCGCGTCACCCGCCGGGCTGCGCGTGCCCGTTCTGCCAGGCCCAGGCCACGATCCCGACGCGGTTGCGCGCGGCCGGTTTGAGCTGGACGCTGGGCAGGTGCGTCTTGACCGTGGAGAGGGAGAAGTAGTGTTCGGCGGCGATCTCGGCGTTGGCCGAGGGCGCCCAAGCGCACGACGCCGGGCCTCAACGGGGCCGCCGCTGTGGCCTACGAGTCGGTGACGTGCTTGAGCAGGCGAACCCTGATCGACGGCGAGACCAGCGAGTCGCCGGCCGCGGCGGCGCGGACAGCCTCCGCCAGGAGGGTGGGTCCGGAGTCCTTCAACAGGAACCCGCACACGCGCCCCGCAGTGCCCGTACACGTACTCGTCGAGGTCGAAGGCGGTCACCAAGACGCCCCGCACCGGGTCGGCCACGGCGGCCCCCGCGAGCAGCCGGGTCGCCTCCAGCCCGCCCAGGCTTGGGCATCCGGATGTCCAGCAGCCACACGTGGGGACGCTCCCGCCGGGCCGGCGCCACCGCTTCCGCGCCGTCTGCGGCCTCGGCGACCACGGTGATGTCGGGCCGGGCGTTGAGGAAGAAGCGGAAGCCGGTGCGGACCATTTCCTGGTCGTCGGCGATGACGACGCGGATGGGCGCCCCAGACGGAGGTGGGCCGGTCATGGCTCGATCATCAACTTCCCGGACCCCGACGGGCCCAGTCAGACCGGTGATCAGCGGGACGAAGTCGGCCCGGCCGTCGACGCGGTACCGTACCACCCGGGCCGAAGCCGACGGGACCTGGACCGCCCCGGCCGTTGTACTGTGCTTGTTGGCCTCGATCGGGGCCAGGTGACTGCCGTCGGCAGCACATCCTGGACCCGTCGGGCTTTGCGACGCTCGATCCGCGCCACAGCAGGTGGGCTCCCCGGCCCCGCAGCCTGTGCCAACGGGCCAAGCCCGGCGCCGCCGTCGAAGAGGGTCTGTCCGGTGAGGAACACCTCCGCGCCGACCATCCTGGTGATCAGCACAATCATGAACCGTTCACCGCCGAGGGACCATGCTGACCACAACGACTGACGTCACTTGGCGCAACCGGCCGGCAGCGCCTCCCGGTGCAGGCCCCACTCTGCGGACTCAGCCCGCAGGCGGCCCACTCGTCCCCCGCACCACCAGTTTCGGGTCCAACACGGCCTCCCGCGGCGCCAGTTCGGAGCCCTCCAGCCGCTCCACGGCGAACCGTACCGCGTGCTCGGCCATGAGCACCGCGTCCTGGCGCACGGTGGTCAGGCCGATCGGCATCAGATGGGAGAGATGGCTGTCGTCGTATCCGACGACAGACAGGTCGCGCGGCACCTCGACGCCGGCTTGGGTCAGGGACATCAACAGACCCATCGCGCTACGGTCGTTGCCCGCGAGGACCGCCGTCGGCAGCGGCCGCCCCTGGTCCCGTTCCGCCACCAGGAGAACGCCGGTCTCGATGCCCGACTCCTCGGTGTGCTCACCGGGGATGACCCGGATCTCGGACTCCAGTCCGTGGCGCCGCATCCCTGCCCGGTAGGCGCGCCGCCGCTCGGCCGAGCCGGGGCCGCGGCCGCCGTCGATGTGCACGATCCGGCGGTGTCCCAGCTCGACGAGGTGGTCCATCGCCTGACGTATGCCCTTGCCCTCGGCGGAGTGCACGAAGTCCACGTGGGCGTGCGCGACCCGGCGGCTGACGGAGACGGCAACCGTGCGGTGGCCCAGCCGGTCGAGGAAGGAGAGCTCCGCGAAGGAGCCGAGCAGGATCACCGCCTCGCAGCGGTGGCTGAGCAGCGCCTCGACGGCCTTCTCCTCGCTGCGACCGGGGGTGGCGCCGGACAGCAGGACCTCGTAACCGAGGCGTTCGGCCTCGGGGTAGATGCCCTCGATGAGGTTGGTGTGGAAGGTCTGCTGCACGGTGAACATCACGCCGAGCGTGCGGCTGCGGCCGCGCGCCAGCAGCCTGGCCGCACTATCGGGCCGGTAGCCGATCTCGTCGGCGACCCTCAACACCCGCTCCCGGGTCTCCTCGCTCGCTCCCGGCTGGTTGCGGAACACAATCGAGACGAGCGCCCGTGAAACGCCCGCCTTCGCGGCGACGTCCGCCATCGTGGGCCGCTGCATGCCCGATCCGTCCACCTGTGAACCCACCCCTCCGACGCCGCCCACCTTAGAGCCTGTCAGGCGGCGATCTGGAACTCCCAGCACCAGGCCGTTGACATGATGTTTGGACAGAGGTCATCGTACTACCCTAGAGCGCTCTAGTAGAGCGCGCCAGCGACTCTCCCGCTCCTCCGGTCTGCGCCGCATCCCCAACCCATGCGCTGCCACCGCCCGCATCCGCCAGCACCTGAACATCAGCCGGTGCGAGGTCGGCCGGGACGCGTTCCCAGGCACCCCGCACGAGCTGAACTTCGACGGGCATCGCCACCGCCTGTGCCTTTGCCTGGGAGGAGCAGGCCCGGGAGTCCTCCGAGACGAGTGCACGGCGTTGGGTGCCGCGTGGTGGAGCGTACGCGCTCCGTGAAGGCGTGCGCATCGCCCAGGAACGGCGTCACCACGCCATGGCCGCCACCGGCAGGGCGGCGTTGCGACACGTCGGCACGGTTCCATGCAACAAAGCGCGGATCATATCGGTGCACCCTGACAAGGACGTTGGCATCACCGATAGCAACACGAAACAATACAAATTGCAGTATGACCTTCTAGAGCGTGCTAATAATGCGCTCTAGCGAGGCACTGGGGGGCCGCACCAGGACCGCCAAGCATCGTTGCTCGTAACTGGACACGGCTCGCGCTTCCGGTCTCCGGCCCCGGAGACCGAGGACACGCCCCTTCGTCACGGTCTCCACCCACCAGCCCAGGTTTCTTCGGTCGGGACCTTCCCGCATCAGCCCGCGTCCGCTACACATTCGACCGCAGGGACTGGCCCACCCGCACTCGAAGCCGTTCCACCCCATCCAGCACAAACCATCCTGACCTGCACAGTGAGGTGCGAAGGACATGCACAGACACCACAGAGCCGCCACTCTGGCCGCTGTCGTTCTCACCGGCGCACTGCTCGCCACCGGATGCTCCAGCAGCTCCGGCGGGAAGAAGTCCGAGGAAGGCTCAGCCGCCGCCTCCGCGGGCATGGCCACCACTCCCCGCATGACCGTGGCCATGATCACCCACGCCTCCCCGGGCGACACCTTCTGGGACCTCATCCGCAAGGGCGCCCAGGCCGCTGCCGCCAAGGACAACATCAAGCTCGTCTACTCCAGCGACCCCAGCGCCGGAAACCAGGCCACCCTCGCGCAAAACGCCATCGACCAGAAGGTCGACGGCATCGCGCTCACCGCCGCCAAGCCGGACGCCATGAAGGACGTGGTGGCCAAGGCGAAGGCGGCCGGTATCCCGGTCACCGGCTTCAACTCCGGGCTGGACGACTGGAAGGAGCTCGGCATGCTCCAGTACTTCGGCCAGGACGAGAACCTCGCAGGCCAGGCCTTCGGTGAACGCCTCAACCAGCTCGGCGCCAAGCACGCCCTGTGCGTCATCCAGGAGCAGGGGCAGGTCGCCTTGGAGGCACGCTGCGCCGGACTGAAGAAAGGTTTCAGCGGCCAGACCGACGTCCTCTACGTCAACGGCACCGACATGCCGTCTGTGAAGTCGACGATCACCGCCAAGCTCAAGCAGGACTCCTCCATCGACCAGGTGGTCACCCTCGGCGCCCCCATCGCACTGACGGCGGTGCAGTCACTTTCCGACGCGGGCGCCAAGGCCAAGATCGCGACCTTCGACCTGAACGAGGAGCTGGTCGAGGCCGTCCAGGACGGCACGATCGAGTTCGCCGTCGACCAGCAGCCCTACCTCCAGGGCTACCTCGCCGTCGACTCGCTCTGGCTGTACAAGACCAACGGCAACTTCAGCGGCGGCGGCACCGCGCCCGTCCTGACCGGCCCGGCCTTCATCACCAAGGACAACGCCGACAGCGTCGCCGAGTTCGCCGCGAAGGGCACCCGGTGACGAGCATGACCCAACTGCGCCGACGTGACCCCACCGTCGGCCTCCGGCCCGAAGCAGGCCGACGGCGGACGGGCGGCGCAGCGTTCTATGGCGCTGCGGTTGCCCGCCCGCCCCAAGGTGGGGGTCTCCCTCGGCACCCTGGCGGGGTTCGCCTTCCTCCTCGTCGCGGCGCCGCCGTGCCGTCGCCCGCGCCACAGGAAGGGCAGGATTTGTGGAGAGTGGATGATCCGCTGCGTCTCGTCGTCCGCGTCCTGCATGAACGCCTGCTGAAACACCTCGAACGGGAACGTCACCGCGTTGTTGCCGGAGGCGGCTGCCACGGCGTGGAACATCTCGCCGTATGCCCGGCCGGCCGCACCAGCGCCGGGTGGTATCCGGTCACCCAGCACGGCAGGCCCGCCATCGTCGCCCAGTTCGCCTCCACCGACTGCCGGGCCTGCCCGTCAAGGACGCAGTGCACATCCTCCCGGCGGGTCAGTCGGATGCTCACCCTGCGGCCGAAAGAGCTGCACGAGATCCAGGCCGCCGCCCGCACCGAGCAGAAGACCCAGACCTGGCGGGACAAGTACAAGCTGCGCGCGGGGGTCGAGGGCACGATCAACCAGGCCCTGGACATGACCGGAATCCGCCGGGCCCGCTACCGAGGACTGGCCAAGGTCCGCCTCCAGCACGTCTTCTCCGCCACCGCCTTGAACGTCATCCGCCTCGACGCCTACTGGAGCACCACCCCGCTCGGCAGACCCCGGACCAGCAGACTCGAACGCCTTGCCTACATGCTCACAGCCTGACCGGCGACCGCTCGGAATTGGGCAACGGAGTCACCCCTCGGGCAAAGGCAAGCGTCGCAGCATGGGCGAGCGCGACTTCATCGCGCTGATCGACGGTGTCCATCAACTCGTCAAGGCACCGATCGTGCTGGTCTGGGACCGGCTGAACACCCACGTGTCCCACGCCATGCGTGAGCTGATCGCCGAGCGTGAATGGCTGTCGGTGTTCCTGCTGCCCGCCTACTCGCCTGACCTCAACCCCGTCGAGGGGGTATGGGCGCACGTCAAGCGCAGTCTGGCCAACCTCGCAGTGGTCGCCCTCGACCGGCTCGAGGCCCTCGTCCGCAACCGGCTCAAACGGCTCAAACGGCTTCAGTAGGTCGGCGCCCCCGCCGCGCTGGCGAAGCCGCAGGCACCACCGCCGAGTTGGGGCGCCGTGCGGGGACGCGGGCGGCGGGGCGCTCGGGGTGGTTGCTCGTGAGCCGATCCGTTCATTGAGGATCACGCTCGATCGAGTCGTCGGCGGTGAAGCGTTGTTCCAGGCGGCTGAGCAGGCCGGTGCACTGTTGGACCGTGTCGATGTCGTTGCCCAGGATGCCGGCGAGTTCCCGCGCCCAGGCGGCACGCAGCACACGCAGGTTGTCGGTGGCGCGGTCGGTCGGGCGTACGGCGATCCCCCGGCCGGTGGTCGCGGTGCGGGAGATCATGCCCTTGTCCTCAAGGCTGCGCAGCGCCGTGCTGACGTTCGTCCGTTGCAGCCGGGTGCGGCGGGCGATCTCGCTGGGCGCGGCCCCCGGATACAGGTCCACGACACGCATGATCTGGCGTTCGGTCTCGGTGAGCGGAACCAGTTCGCTGCCCTCTGGAGTACGCGCGCGCACCAGCCGGCCCACGTTGAGGATGAGGTCGGCCAGATCGGCGAGCGGGCCGTCGGCGGCCTCGGCGGCGTTGTCCTTGTGGTAGGGCATGGACCCATCCTAATGAATTATGGCATCATAATTATATGGACATAACTATTAGAGGTGTGGAAGATCGGCACGTGGCCGCGGCGGCTTGCGACGCAGGTGCCCCAGAACCGATGAGTCCGGGACGCCGAGCCCGGCTGGCGCTGGCGCTCGGCTCCCTGAGCGCGTTCGGGGCGCTCACGATCGACATGTACCTCCCGGCGATGCCGGGCATGGCCCACGAGCTGCAGACCAGCATGCCGCTGGTCCAGCTGACCCTGACGGTGTTCGTCATCGGACTCGCCATCGGCCAGGTGATCGTCGGTCCGTTGTCGGACATGTGGGGCCGACGTCGGCCTCTGCTGATCGGGATGGCGCTGTACGTGGCCGGGTCGTTGTGGTGCGCGATGGCGCCGGACGTCGGATGGCTGGTCGGCGGGCGCATCCTGCAATCGCTCGGCGCGGCGGCGGCCACGGTGCTGGCCCGGGCCATCGTGCGGGACCTGTTCGACGGCACCGCCATGACCCGGTTCTTCTCCACCCTCATGCTGGTCAACGGCGTGGCGCCGATCGTGGCCCCCGTCATCGGCGGCCAACTCCTGACCGTCGCGACGTGGCGGGCCATGTTCGTCGTCCTCGCCGCGCTCGGCGCCGCCCTGTTGCTGGCGGTTGTCTTCACGCTGCCCGAGTCGCTGCCCGCCGGGCGCCGGCAGCCCGCTCATCTGACCGGTACTCTGCGAACCTTCCGCGCATTGGCCACCGACTGGCACTACCTGCGCTACGTGCTCGCCGCAGCGTTGATGTTCGCCGCCGTGTTCGCCTACATCTCCGGCTCGTCGTTCGTCCTGCAGGACGGCTATCGGCTGACCCCCCAGCAGTTCAGCCTCGTTTTCGGCGCCAACGGCCTGGGCATCGTGCTGTTCGGGCAGGCCAACAGCCTGCTCGTCGGCCGTGCCGCCGACGAGCACACTCTCCTGCGCATCAGCCTGACGGTCGCCACCCTTGGCGGACTGGGCGTGCTGGCCTGCGCCGCGCTCCGCCTTCCCCTTCCCATACTGCTGGCATGCCTGTTCACAGTGGTGTCCATGCTCGGCATCGTTTTCGCCAACGCGACGTCCCTCGCGCTGACCCGCCACGGTTCCGCCGCCGGCGTGGCCTCCTCCCTGCAGGGACTGCTGCAGTTCCTCGTCGGCGGCGCCGCCGCCTCCGCCATGAGCCTGACCGGCCACGTGAACGCGGTCGTCATGGGCGCCACCATGTTCCTGTGCGCCGCGGCCGCGCTGGCCGTGCTCAGTGCCCGCCGCCGGTGAACAGCCGACGCCGGTGATCAGCTCAGGCCCGTAGTCAAGGGGCAGCGTCCGCGAGGAGGATGAGACGGCCGTTGCACGACGCCTGCGAGAAGACCGTCCAGTAGATCGCCGACCTCGTCGGGGCCTGCCCAGTTCGACGGTGTACGGGCACCTCGACAAGACCAGGACCGTCCCCCGCCAGCCCAAGAAGACCACGGTCACGAAGCCCTGACCACTCCTCTGCATGCTGGGCCGACGACGGGAGTCCGGGGGCCTTGCCCGATTCTGCGCGTATCGATCAGCTTGCGGATCTCCGTCAAGAGGTGGTTCGGGCACACCGCCGTTGAGGGCGGCCGTCTGTCAAACTGACCACGTGCGGTTCCGGCTTGTGTCCGATCTGGGCGTCGACCTCTGCGACGCGGTTTTTGAGGACGACGATCACGTCTTCGCCATCGATCGCCACGCTGATGTGTGGCGGCCGCTGCTCACCGGATCGAGTGTCTCGTCGTGTCCCTCCCTGACTGGTCGCCCGACGGCACGCACATCGCGGTCGACACTGACGGCGTCGCGATGGTCGACCTCGCCCAAGCGCGGCAGTGGCGGATCCCTTCCGCCGAGGCATGGGGATGGACGCCGGGTGCACACTTGTTGATCTACGACTGTGACGCCACCCACGGTTGGGTTCTTGCCCTTGCCGATCCCGTTGCCGGACAGCGACCACAGGTCCTCGGGCAGCCTGAGGCCGACTTCGAGGCTTGGGGGTGACCGGAGGCAATCGCCGTCGACGGCAACGGCGACACCTGCGTGATCGCGTACCGGCGCCGCCTCGTCTGGTACTGTCTGCGCTCGCTCAAGACCTTGCGCATGCGGGCCAGGACGATGACCTCGTCAAAGGCATCGCTGTGGGCGCGGACCACGCCACGGCCGTGGTCGAGTACGACCACGGCGTGCGCCTGTGGAACCTGCGCACCGCCGAGCCGCTGACTCCCTTGCTGACTTGGATCGCCCCCGCCCAGCCATCACCCTCTGGGCGCTACTACGTCTGCCGGTCTTCAAAGGCCGACGCGGACCGGGATACGGCCCGCTGGTCGATCTGGGAACCCGTCCAGCACCAAGAACATCACCCTGAACCGGAGATTGAATGGTTGCCGCTGCCCCCAGCGCTCGCCTCATACCGGTAGTTCGTTAAATCCGGAGGTAGAGATCAAGACCGTGTCCCGTGGTGACCGCGTCGATCAGGGCCTGGAGTTCGGAGGGTGGGTCTTTGTCCGTCCAGGATCGCCACCATCGGTTCAGGGTGGTGGCGGGGGTGAGCCAGGCGCGAACCGAACGTAATGCCCTGGGCCAGCAGGGCAGTTGGGGTGGGTGGGGTTCGGTTGGTCCCCCTCTCTGGCCCCTCGTCGGGGCACGGGTCCGGTGCGGTGGCGTCCAGGGGTCCGGGTGGGGCGAACCATTGAGTGGTGTGCATCGTGAAGTCGCAGGTCATGGGGCTGGTGTGCGCGGCTTCGGGGTACTCGGGCTGGTCATGAGCGCATGACTCCCGTCCAGATCGTCGGTCAGCGGGCGACTTCGCGGTTCGTGAGGACCAGTAGGGCCCTGACCAGGGCGGTCGCCCGTTTCGGGTCGGTGCGGACCTTGCCGAGCACACGCCAGTTCTTCAGGTGCGCGAAGCCGTGCTCGACCGGTGCCCGGACGGCGGCCAGTGCCTTGTTGGACAGTTTCTGGCCGCCGGTCGTTGACCCGCTCGCCCTCCCACGGCGACTCGGACAGGAAGAACTGCAGCCGCTGCACCCCCGGCATCCCCGCGCCGGTCACCGGCTCCGCGCCTGCCAGGCAGGTGATGGTCTTGTTCCGCTCCCGCGGCGCCAGCAGCCCGGTCAGGTACTCGCGGAAACCTCGCCGCTGGGCCAGGCTGAAGAAGAGGTCGTCGAACCGGGCCGCGTACTCCTCCAACGGCCCCGGCGCGGGCGGACACGGACGGCGAGCGGTCATCTTCAGCCCCCAGCAGAGCAGTTGACTTCTGCCACCGGCCTACGACCAACCCGACCTACCGTCAACCCACACCACCACCGGATTTAACGAACTACCGGTAACGTGCACCTGGCCGACGGTGCGTCATGACGAATCTCCTGGAAGTAGCGCAATGGGGGCCAGCTCGGTGGGGTAGGGGGGTGGAATCGGTGAGCGGGCATGCGGCCCGTCAGTCGTGCGGGGTGGCGATGGCGGCGAGTTCCGTGCCGGGGCGGACGGAGAGTCCGTTCATGCCGTAGATGATCGTTCCGGTGGCGGTGGCGGTGACCTTGTGTTCGGTGCCGTCGACCGGGTCGATGATGCGGCCGATGGTCTGTCCCTCGGTCACCTCGTCACCGGTGACCGCGTCCGGGTACCACAGACCGGTGACCTGGGAGGCGACCTCGCCCGTCCAGATCCAGTCGCGTGGCTGCACGGTCGTCGGCTTGACGTGCTTCGACGCCTCGATGACACCGAGGTGGTGCAGGATCCGGTACAGGGCGTCGAGCAGCCTGCGCACGGTGGCGGGGTCGCGGTCGCCGAGCTTTCCGGTCTCGACGAGGATCGCGGGGACACCCTGCCGGTTCGCCGCGGCGTGGCTGTTGCCGCCGTCCGGGCTGGTGCCGAAGATGACCCGCTCGTATCCGACCGCGTGGGCCATCGCCTTGTTCTTCGCGTCCAGTTCGTCGTCGCCGGTCAGGCGGTAACCGACGAAGTCGAGCAGATGCTGGTCGATGCCGCCGCTGTGCAGGTCCACGTAGGCATCGGCGCCGTCGATCAGGTGCTCGAACAGCCAGGCCGCCATCCGCTCGGTGGGGCAGCCGTCCTTGTCGCCGGGGAAGACGCGGTTGATGTTCACGCCGTCCAGCGGGGAGATGTTGAGCCTGCCCCCGTAAACGGCCGGGGGGTTGGCCACGGGGCAGATCACCACCTGGCCGGCGACATCGTCCGGTTCCAGCAGCCCGGCCAGGCGGGTGGCGGCGTCTACGCCGATGAACTCGCCGCCGTGGACGCCACCGGTGATCACGACCCGGGGGCCGGGCCGGGAGCCGTTGACGAGGAGCAGGGGAACTTCCGCCGTCGTGGGGCCGAGGTCGGCGGGCAGAACCCCGCGGGTCTTCTGGCCGGGCTCGGCCCGCAGCGGGCCGATGGTCAGGGTCATGTCTTTCCTCTTTCTGGCTCAGGCCGCGGTGCGGCCGTTTGTGGTGATGAAGTCGGTCGGCTGGGAGGTGCGGCCCTGAAGGGCGAGGTCCGCGGCAATGCCGCCCATGGCGGGCGAGAGCTTGAAGCCCTGGCCGGAGTGGCCGGCCAGCAGGGCACTTCTCGCGTTTCGCGGGTCACTCTCGTTCATTGCCTCAGTGGACGGTTGCCCGTCTCAGGACTGAACGGCCGAGCGCAGCTCGGGCAGGGACAGGACCTCGTCCAGCGCGTCGACGTAGAGATCCACGTGCTCGCGGCGGAAGGTCATGGGCGGTTTGATCTTCAGTACGTTGTCGTGCACGCCATTGGGGAAGACGATGACGCCTCGCTCCTTCATGAGCTCGGTGACCATGAAGGCCTGCTCCGTGGCCGGCATTCTGGTGGTGCGGTTACGGACCAGTTCGACGCCGAGGTAGAGCCCTTCTGCCCGCACGTCGCCGATGAGCGGTTGGCGCTGCTGGAGCTCGCGCAGCGACTGGGCGAAGTACCCGCCCACGCTCACGGCGTTCTCCCTCAGCCCATCCTGCTCGACGATGTCGAGCACGGCCTCGCCGATCGCGCAGGAGACCGGGTTGCCGCCGAAGGTGTTGAAGTACTTCATGCCCGTGTCGAACGCGTCGGCGATCTCCCGAGTCGTGACCAGCGCCGCGAGGGGGTGCCCGTTCCCGAGCGGCTTGCCCATCGTGACGATGTCCGGGACCACTCCCTGGAGCTCGAAACCCCACCAGGGCCCGAGTCGTCCGACACCGACCTGGACCTCGTCGGAGATGCACAGGGCGCCCGCCCGCCTGGCTGCAGTGAACACGCCATCGAGGTAGCCGTCGGGGAACACGATGTTCCCACCCGATCCCATCAGGGACTCGGCGATGAAGGCGGCCGGGGGTCGGCCGTCGGCCGTGATCCGCTCGATGACGGCCGCGGCGTCGCGCGCGTACTTGACTCCGGCGTCCGGGTCGTCGTACCCGTAGGTGCTGCGGTAGCGGTCCGGGATGACGACCTCGTGGGTGGTCGCGGGTGCACCTGCGCCGCCGGGGCCCTTGTAACGGTTCGGGCTGATCCCGGTCACGACGCCGGTGTTGCCGTGGTACGCGCCGTCGATGTTGACGATGTGCTGACGTCCTGTCACCTGGCGGGCGATCCGCAGCGCCAGGTCGTTTGCCTCACTGCCTGTGCACACGAGGAAGACGACCTCGAGCGGGTCGGGCAGCGTGGCTACCAGCTTCTGCACGTAACTGGTGATCTGCGGGTAGACGAAACGGCTGTTGGTGTTGAGTTTGCGCAGCTGTCGGGTGGCGGCGGCGGTCACCCGTGGCTCGGCATGGCCGACGTGGGTGACGTTGTTCAGCGAGTCCAGATAGGCCAGGCCGTCCTCGTCGTGGAACCACACGTCCCGCCCACGCACAAGGTTCATCGGGTTGCGGTAGTAGTTGTGCTGGGAGCGAGCGATGTGGCGACGGCGCACTGAGACGACGTCGTCGATGGTGGGGACCGCGGCGGGGGACTCGGTGAACCCGAAGAGCCGGGCGGGGTCAGGGGACAGGTGGCTCCACACCTGCCGTGCGAAGGGCGGCACGGCGCGAGGCGGCGGCCACGTGGCCATCCGTGCGGTGCGGTGGACCTGCACCTGGACGCAGGGCCCGAGCGGGTCCGTCTCATCGCTCGCGCCGGCGCGTCCCAACGGCGCCCCGGCCGGGACTGTCGCCGCAACGGGCGGCGTGTCGTCGAGTCCCCACCAGCAGGTCCAGAACTCCAGCCCCTCGACCGCATGTCGCAGCACCAACGGCATACCGGGGCCACCGCGGACCTCGACGACGCCGGACAGCGGGCTGGCGACCTCCTCGGCATCGGCCACGATCAGCGAGCCGCCGACCTGAACCGTCGCGGGCTCGTCGGCTCCTGGGCGGCGCCGGCCCCCCAGGAGCAGCGATGCGCTGAGGTGGGGCACGTAGCCCCGCCGCCGTCGTCCGTCGAGGGCGTCGTCGATGCTCGCGCGCACCGCCCTCGCTTCGTGCCAGTCGACTTCGTCGTAGAGATCACTTGCCGGTCGCAGGTCGAGCAGCTGCGGGGCCGGTGTGTGCAGGGCACCGTCTCGCGCCGCCTCTGCCAAGACCTCTTCCAGACCCCCCTGCTCCGGCGTCCGGGGGAGCCCACAGGCGACCCGGAACGTCGCCTCGGCGACGTCGGGACAGACCTCGGCCACCTGCGCGATCGTCGGCCAGGTGTGTTGTACGCGGATCCGCCCGTACGGCGTGCCGCTCTCGGCGACCCGGCGCGTCCACGTCACGGCATTCATGCACAGCCGGGCGGCCGCCAGCGGATAGACAGCCGCCAGTTCCTCAGCCGTGAGGGGAAGCACCGAGTGGAAGCCGGCCACGACTTCGGCCGCCGCGGCGAGCGGGTCGGCCTTGCGGACCATGGCGTAGCCCGCCGCGATCGCCACCTCTGCCGCGCGCACGCTGTAGAGCGAGTCGCCCAGGTCGATGATGCCCGAGATCCGCAGCACCCCGTCCTCGTCGGCGTCGGCCAGAACGTTGGCGTCGTTGAGATCCTGGTGCAGGACGCTCCGCGGCAGTCGGTTCCATGCCGGCAGGAGATCGTCGTACCAGCCCATGATAGTGCGCACCGACTCCCGCCGGTCCGCGTCCTGTACAGCGTGCAGCGACGCCTCGACGATCTCAGCGGCCCGGCGCATGTCCCAGTCGTGCGGTTCCAAGCCCACCGGTGGCTCCATGCTGGAGAGTCCGAGGCTCAGCCGCCCAGCGGCTTCTCCCAGCTGACGCAGCAGCGCCGCGGGGTGGTCGTCGAGATCCGCCAGGACCCGGCCCTCAAGCCAGCTCATCACGCGGACCACGTGCGTTCGGCCCTCGTGGACGACGTCGGCAAGGTACTTCCCCTCGCGTGTCGGGACCAGTCGTGGCACCGGAAGGTCGGGAACGGTGGAGGCCAGATGCTGGAGGAGTGAGTTCTGCCAGAGGACGTCGGCTGAGTCCGGCTCCGCGCGGGTGACCCGTACGAAGTAGCGCATGCCGTCATCGCCGGTGATCCGGACGTTCTGGTCGATCTCCCCTCCCAGTGGGTGCTGGACATATCCCTCGAGTCCGAAGGACTGCCGCAGCACGTGATCGAGAAGCGAGCCCGGCAGTTGGCCGGTGTGACCGGGGATGGTCGTTCCGTCCTGGCCGGTGGTGGTCGCTGAGGTCATCGGTGCGTTCTCTCTCTCGTCGTCAGGTCGCTCATCACTCGCCGTGGGCCTGCGTCACGACGCTCGGGTCGTGGCCGGTCCCCCGCCGCCACTTGGGTCGGACCTTTGCCCGACGCTGTCAGTCGGCTCCCGGGCGGTCCGATCGATGCGGTTCCTGGGCGGAGGCGGGCAGGGCGGCCGCGGCTGTGGTCTCGATCGCTTCACGGGCTGCAGAGATCTCGACCACGTCGGCGACCGACAGGTCCAGGCGAACTCCCCCGTTCGGTACTTCGATGCCCCACTCCCACGGCTGCAGGGGCCCGGGCCAGGACGCGCTCCAACACCTGGTCGGCGATCAGGTCCGAGGTGGGCCGTCCGACAAGGGCGGAGCGCTCATCGAGACCGGTCATCAGCTCACGCGGCGGCCGTCATGACCTCCCAGGTGACGTTCTGGTCCTCGACCCTCGCCTTGAGCTCGGCGTAGTCTCTGGGGGAGTCCGGGTGATCTCGATCCCGCTCTGCCTGGCGAACCGGTTGGCTCGGCCGCCTTGGTCATCGCGGTCCTGGTGGGCCCTGTAGCGGAAGGCTGAGACTGACCCGAGGGACGCGGCGCCTCTCAGCAGCGCCTACTCAAGTTGACGGACTGAGGATCAGGTGCTTACGGAAGCGCCATGGCTGCTCCAAGTGCGTGGTCATGTCACGAGCCATCTCCAGCCCGAGGTGATGCGTCAGTGAAACACCGCGGAGAATCCGGCAACAAGGGACGCGAGGTCGCGACATCGACCCAGTATTTTGTGCCTGTGCACAATTTCTGTCAGGGAGCCCCACCGGCACGTCAGCGGCATTTCCCGGAGACGGCCCCGTATCCGTCCGGTGACGGCTGTCGTCGTGAGAGGCGGTCCTCGTGAGCGGCCCGGGACGCCGTCAGGGTGGAACCCGCCACGACGCCGTGCAGGCGATCGCGCGCCAACTCCTCGAGGAACGACTCGACGAACTGACCTCTCGTGCTCTCGAACAGCTGGAAGCCGAGGAGGCCGCCTACGCGTCGGCGGACTGGGACCCGGTCCAGAAACGGGAGGGGATGCGACGAACCCTCGAACTCGCCCTGACCCGGCTGGCCGGCGGTCCCGTGCCCCGGACGGTCTCGCGCGCCACCGAGGACGTGGGACGCGAGCGAGCGGAACAGGCGTTTCCCCTGACCGCTCTGATGCACTCCTTCCAGCTGGACCTCAGGACCCTGTGGGAGGCCGTGCTCGCGGAGGGGCGAGCACGTGGCATCAGCGCCGATCCCGACTTCCTCGACGGGTTGATCCGCGTCTGGGAGGCGACGGACGCCAACAGCGTCGAGGTCGTCGACGCCTACCGCCGCACCGAGCGCGACCTGGCGAGCCGTCGTACGGAGGTGCGCAACCGCGCCTTCGGTCGCCTCGTCCTGGAAGGCGAGCAGGATCCCTCCACGGTCGCCGAGGCCTCGACGTTGCTGGGCTTCTCCGAGCACGTCGCCCTGACCGTGGTCGTGGTCGAATCCGTTCCCACCGGGGACCCGGCTCTGTCCCAGGTCGACGATGCGCTGCGCCGGGGCGGCCTGCTGCGTCACTTCGGATGGATGGGCGACGAGCTCCTCGGCATCATCCGTCACGGACGGTGCGATCAAGAGACCACGCTTGCCATGCTCCGGCCGTTCGCTCCGTGGCGCTGCGGCGTAGCGGAAGTCCCCGGGCTGGCGCTGACGGCACGGGGCATCCGGTTCGCACGGGCCGCGATCCGCAGCTCCGCGCAGCCTGGAGTGCGGCACGTGGAGGGCCACTGGGTCGGGGCGATCATGTCGGCGCAGGAGGAGCTCACCGGCGCGATGGCCACCGGCGTGCTGCGCCCACTCCTCGAGCTGCGCGACCGCGACAGCATCGTCGAGACCCTGCGCTGGTACCTCGACCTGGGCTCGGTCGCCGAGGTGGCCGCACGCACCTACCGTCACCGGAACACGGTGGGCAATCGCCTGCAGGCCGCGGAAGAGGCGACCGGGCTGAAGCTGTCCAGACCGAACGACGCCGCCCGGCTGGCCCTCGCCCTGGCTTGGCTGGAGACGGACGCGGGCGCCCGTTTCCGGGCGACGGTGTCCTGATCCACCGATCGCTGGACGGGTTGTGGCAACCGGCCGGGGACCGCGAGAGCCGGAGCCGCAGCGCCGCGGTCAGAGGCCACATGCCCTTCATGAGGACGGCAGTCTTGGCGGCCGACAGCCCGGTCACGCCGCCGGGCGGCACAGCGCGAAGCGGCGGCAGTTCGTGCCGGAGCCGCTCGCGGTGCCTCTCAGAGACTCAGCCGGTTCGGGCGGGAACCGCACCAGGTTCCTGACAGGAAATTGTGCACAGGCACAAAATACTGGGTCGATGTCGCGACCTCGCGTCCCTTGTTGCCGGATTCTCCGCGGTGTTTCACTGACGCATCACCTCGGGTTGGGGAAAGGCTCATCGCACTCGGAGCAGTAATGGTGCTGCCGCCGACTACCTGATCAGCATTCACCGTCCCCGGCCCTGTCCGGGGGCTCGTCCTCCAGCGGCGGCCCCTCGGGCACCCCCTCAAGTCCCCTGCCCCCTGAACAGGTCGCCGCCAACCCCGCGGCAGCCTCCTGAACCCCGATGCGGCGGACCTGGCCGCACTCGACGAGATCGTGACTCCCGATGACTCCCGGTGAACAGGGTGTCCGATACGCCCGGAAAGAGGTTGAACACCATGCGTCAGATCGTCACCTTCGATGCCTACGGCACCCTGGTCGACTTCCAGCTCGGCCCCACCACCCTGAAGCTCCTGGCCGACCGGCTGGACCTGGACGGCCTGAACGTCGACGAGTTCCTCGACGACTTCCGCGTCATGCGGTTCCAGGCCGTCCTGGAGGCCTACCGCCCCTTCCGCGAGGCACTGCCCTCCAGCCTGGAGGCAGCCATGCGTCTGCACGGCCTGGAGTACCGGAAGTCCGACGGCGAGGCCCTGGTCGCGGCCGTGCCCACCTTCGGCCCCCACCCCGAGGTCCCGGCCGCCCTGCGGGCGCTGAAGTCCCGGTACGAGATCGCCATCATCTCCAACACGGACGACGACCTCATCGCCCAGAACCTGGCCAACATCGGCGTCGAGTTCGACCATGTCATCACCGCCCAGCAGGCCGGCGCCTACAAGCCGTCCCGGCAGACCTTCGAGTACGCCTTCCAGACCATGGACATCGACCCCGCCCAGGTCATCCACGTCGCCCAGGGCTGGGAGTACGACCTCATCCCCACACGCGACCTCGGCCTCGCTCGCCGCGTGTGGATCAACCGCTACGAATTCCACAGCGGCAGCGCCGACTACCAGCCCTACGACGAGCTGCCCGACCTGTCCGGCCTGCCGGCCCTGCTCGGCTGCTGACCCCACGGCGACACGGCGACACGGCGACACGGGATAGAGAACGCAAAGGACGCACGCCATGAAGCAGATCCCCTACTGGCTCGACACCGCTCCCGCACTGCCCGACCGGTCCGGAAAGGACCTGCCGGACGAGGCCGACGTGGTGGTCATCGGCGGCGGCCTCACCGGACTGTCCACCGCTTACCACGCCGCCCGCAAGGGCGCCCGGGTCGTCCTCGTCGAGAAGGACAAGGTCGGCTCGGGAGCCTCCGGACGCAACGGCAGCCACTGCAACCCCGGCATCACCATCAGCCCGGCCGAGGCCCGCAAGCGCTACGGGATGGAGCGCGCCCGCGAGATCTACGATGCGTTCCGCGATGCGGTGGACCTCGTCGAGGAGCTCGCGGTCAGGGAGAAGATCGACTGCGACTTCCACCGTGCCGGGCGCCTCGGCGTCGCCTTCAAACCCCAGCACTTCGACGCCATGCGGGCCAAGCAGCGCGATCTGGCCGAGAACTTCGGCCACGACATGGTATTGCTGACCAAGAGTGAACTGCGCGCCGAACTCGGCTCCGACTACTACCACGGCGCGCTGCTCGACCCGCTCGGCGCGGCCCTGCATGTGGGCAAGTTCGTCCATGGCCTGGCCGAGGCCGCGGAACACGCCGGTGCGGAGATCCACGAACGGAACGCCGCCACGGGCCTGACAAGGACCCCTGGCGGCGGCTTCCTCGTCGAGACCATGCACGGCACCATCCGCGCCAAGCAGGTCATGGCGGCCACCGACGCCTACACCGACAAGGCGCTGCCCTGGTTCCGGAAGCGGTTGATCAACGTCGGCAGCTTCATCATCGTCACCGAACCGCTCGGCGAGGCGCGCGCTCGCGACATCATTCCCAACGGGCGCCTGGTGGTCGACTCCAAGAACGTCGGCCACTACATCCGCCTCACCCCCGACAACCGCCTCGCCTTCGGTGGCCGGGCCCGCTTCGCGCCTTCCAACCCGGCCTCCGACGTGAAGAGCGGGGACGTCCTGAAGCGGGAGATGACGGAGATCTTCCCGCAACTGGCGGGCGTCCGGGTCGACTACGTCTGGGGCGGCATGGTCGGCTTCTCCTGGGACCGCCTCCCGCACGCGGGTGAGGCACAGGGGGCCAAGGGCCTGTACTACTCCATGGGGTACTGCGGCCATGGAGTCCAGATGGCCACCTACATGGGCCGGGCGGTCGCCGAGATGATGGACGGCAAGCCGGAGGCCAACCCCCTGCGTGACCTTGGCTTCCCCAAGGTTCCCGTCCCCTTTTACAACGGCACCGCCTGGTTCCTGCCCTTCGGCGGGGCGTACTACAAGGCCAAGGACCGGCTGCGCTGACCAACAGCGATTCACCGGAAGGGCCAGTGGCGGGGTCCGCCCGCCACTGGCCCTCGCCATGTCGTTTGACCACACCCCATCCAGCGTCGGCGACATTAGAGCAGCTGGCGTGAGAGGGGACGGACTTTGCTCGTCATGAACACCTACGTGACGCATCATCACAGGTCAGGGCCGACCGGAACACTCGGAGAGTCGGTAAAGGCGACTTCTCACCCGAGGACTGCGACGACTATCTCGCCCGCCGGCTCTCCCGCGATGGCCAGCCGCTCATCAGCGGTGAGATCCGCCAGGCCATCACCGGCCGATCCCACGGCCTGCCCCTGTACCTCGACCTGTCGGTGCTTCGCTTCCTGGAGATCCGCCGCACCCACGAGCCGGTCCCGTCCGACTTCGACCACGACTTCGGCGCCCTGATCGCTCGCACCCTGTCCGACCTCACCCCCGACGAACGGCACGTCCTGCGGTCGGTGTCCTTGCTGGACGCCTTCGACCTCACCCTCGCCACCGCCGCGTCCGGCCTGCCGCACCAGGCACCGGTCCAGCGGCTGATCGAGCGGCCGTTCGTCCGCGAGAACGTCTTCGGGCTCTGGCCCTACCACCTGCACGGTCTGATCCGCTCCACCATCCGCAGCGCCGACGACGCCACCGACGACCGCTGGACGGATGGCGACTGGCAGCAGGCCGCCGAGCGCGCCCTGGCGGCCCTCGGCAATCAGTGGACCGGCGGCGGCACCACCGGCCAGGGCCGGATGCTGCTGATCGGCTGCCTGCGCCAGGGCCTCACCCTGGCCCGGGACTTCGGCCTCGAGCTGGGCTGGCTCGCCGACGCCGCCTGGGCCTACGTCAGCGACTCCGTGTGGGAGCCCATCGCCTCGCCCGCCCGGCCGGGCAGCGACGGCCTGGAGACGTCGGCCGACGCTCTCGTCGAACTCCTCGCCGCCCTCGCCCGCCGCCAGCACGAGCACCGCTCCGCCACCGCCTCCCGCCTCGCCGCCGTCACCGGCAGCCACCTGCTCCCCGCCGACCTGCACGAGATGGGCGTCTACTACCTCGCCAAGGCCCACCGCGACCTCGGCGACTCCGCCGCCTCCCGCCACGGGATGCAGCTCGTCGCCGAGGGCGGCGGCCGCCTCGCCCCCGCCGCCCGCCGCGGACTTGCCCACCTCTCCCGCCTCGCCGGCGACTTCCCCACCGCGTACGACACCGCCCGTACCCTCGGCTGGGCCGGCCGCCAGCACCGCGTCGAAGGGGACATCCTCTGGCCCCACGGGGACATGGACCGCGCGGCCGCCGCCTACGCCGCCGCCCGCGACCAGGCCGAGCAGCACGGCGTTGCCGGGGAACGCGCCACCAGCCAAGCCCAGCGCGCCCTGGTTCTGGCCTTCACCGACCCCGACACCGCGGACGACGAGCTCCACCTCGCCGAGCAGCTCCTCACCGGCCTGGACCTGCGCGCCACCAGCCTCACCGTGCGGATTGCCGCGCTCGTTCGCGACGCCGGCACTCTGCGCGGCCTCGAACCTGCCCGCGACCTGCGCGCCGAGACCCGCGACGCCGGCATCACCGCGGCCGAAGCCGTCCTGGAGCTGACGCTCGCCTTCCACCACGCCGTCCTCGGCGAGCAGGACAAGGTCCGTGCCGTCATCGACCGCCTGCGCGAACTCGCCCGGACCGGTGACTACGCCTACTACGCCGACATCGCCCACTACATGGGAGGCCTGCCCCTGCCCGGCCCGGCCTCCGCGCACTGGCTCGACGGGGCCGACGCCGTTCGTACCCGCTGGCATCGCCTCGTTCAGACCCGCCGGGCGCGCCTTGGCGCCGGCGGGTAGTCCGGCTTCGGAGTCAGGGTGTCAGGTCGAGGACGCGGACCGGCTCACCGATCCACCGGTCGGGGGCGGTGGTGGCGATGATCGCCCCGTCGGGGCGGTCCGGCGTCGGCTGGGCTGCGTACTGGCAGTGTGCCGCCGCCCAGGTGTCGTGCTGGGCCACGGCCAGAGCGGCCGGGAGGCCCAGGTCGAGCACGGTGATGCCCGGCAGCGCGGCCAGGTGCTCCGCCGTGCCCGGCCGGGCACGGTCGGCTTCGACGAGCGCGCACGCGGGGGCGTACAGGTACCAGCCGGCCTGGGCGTGGGCGCGGTGGATGAGGCGGGAAGCGAGAACGTTGCCCTGGCCAGCCGCGGCCATCGCGGTGTCGTCCAGGACGATGTGCATGGCGTCGCTCACCGGGCGGCCGCCTGGGCCAGGCGGCGGTCCAGCTCGCTGTCGAGGTCCTGCTCCTCAGCGCGGGTGGGCGCGTAGCCGTTCCACTCCTTCAGCGCGGCCCGGGCCTGCTCTGCCCGCGCGGCACGCTCGTCCGGGGTGAGGAGGGTTTCGGCGAGGCGGGCCAGGTAGGCGCGCAGCGACATGCCCTCCGCCGCAGCTATGGCGGCGAGCCGGTCGCGGGCTTCCTCAGGAATGCGGACATTGGCGTCAGGCATCATCGGGCTCCCTCCACATGATCAGGGTACGGGTACGTACCCGTACCCATGCTATCTGTGGGTCGAATTCAGTCACGAGCCTGTTGTGTGGCTGGAACCAGTGCAATGCTGCCACCAGCGGTGATCCCCGATCTGGGGGCCGCCGCCCTGGCTCACCCAGGTCACCTTGGCGCGGGCCGCGCCGTCCCTCCCGGCCCTCCCCACGGGAGGGCCGACGCCTGTCCACGTCCGTTGTGGCGGGACCGGCCAGGTAGGACGGCGTTGACTGCTTCACCCGATCGAAGCGTCAGCCGCTGCGCCTCCTTGCTCCTCAGCCGCGCTCCGGATGTCATCAGCGCGGGCAGCGTGAACGCCCGGCCGCGCGATGGAAGAAGCCCCCGCAGCTCCCTCGCCGAGGACCGGCCAGAAGCATCACCCGCGCACGACACCGTCAGCACCACCTCAACAAAGCGCTCACCGTCGGGGGCCGGTCCGGCGCGGAAAAGCAGCTATGCCTCCTCAGGCCGCCCTGGCCCTCACCGAAGACCGCCGCCGCTGCACCGGCGAATCCCACCAAGCCCTCAGCGCACTCCTCGAGGACGACGGTCAGCCGCTCCCCGTCCCCGCAGCCCGCCGCCCGGAGCAGGCGCTGCTGGAGACCGCGGTCTTCCTCGCCTGCTGCAAGATCGGTGGTCTCTCCGAACACCCCCTGGGCATCGTCCAAGTCCGGCCAGATGAGGACCAGCTCGCCCTCCGGCTCACCAACGAGCCATACGTGGCCTACTACTGGGCCGAGTTCCTCCTCCCCCGGCTGAACGACTACGACGAATTCTCGAGTCCCCAGGACCGGATTATCGGCGTGCCCGGCCTCCGCTACCGCAGAGAGAGGGGCGGCATTTGCCTGTACCGCCCCGGCATGCCCGCCAGCATCCTGCTCACCGGCTTCAACCCCCACTGGTGGGATCGCGTCGTCAACCGCCTCGCCCCCGACTACGACCTGCTGCAGCCCAAGCCGGACTGGACACCCGAGGAACGCGCCGCCTACGCCGCAGCCACCGCCGCGCCCTACGATCCGCCCTCGATCTACTCACCCCTGCTCCGCCGCATCCGGGCGACCGCCGGGCCAGGCCCGATCAACAGCACCGATGCCTGGCACGCCGTAGGCGGCGAAGGCGGCGCCGTACGGCTGGAGACCACCGACGGCCCGCCGTGCCCCGACCTCATCCGGCTCCTGGGCGACGGCCCCACCGGGCTCGGCTGGGAAGTCGAGCACAAACGATGCACCTGCCTGTGCGATCACACCCACGCAGACATCGGATGCAACATCGACTTCCGCGAGCCCACCACCGGACGATCCGTGTACTACTCCAACGCCAAATGGGGCCGCACCCTCGATGACCGGCGCCGCGAGAGGATCACGGAACTGAACCGCACGGCCTTCGCCTGACCCCAGCCGGAACTACCTGACGGAGCCCACGACACTCACACGTCCTCAGTTCGCAGTGCGGCGTTCGTCATCCAAGTGAGCCATGGCGTATCCGAGCTCGTCGGGATGACGGGCCAGGCGGGCCATCACCCACTGGCCTTCCTGCGGGAGGCCGGCGGACGTCCGGAGTTTCCCCACAGGCCAAGCGACGGATACGGGGCGGCCCCGGCCAAGTCAGCCGCCCTATCAACTGGTCGCCCCGATCGGTTTCGGCCTGAACAACAGGCGCTCTTAGGTCAGTTGATCCGATCTCCCCGCGCGGCTTGACCCACCCGGGGCAGCATACGCAACGAACTGGAATGACTACTCAATGCGACGAAATGGGGGATGATGGCCCGCCATCCGAATCCGGATCTCACCAACACCCTGACGATGCTCCACACCGCCGTCGTGCACACCGACAAGAACATCCGGGACGCGCTCGACAAGAGCGTCGAGAAACTGGAGACGGCCGGCCGGGCCGCGCACGAGAAGACGACCAAGGAGGTCGTCGACGAGCTCGGCAGGATGCGCTCGAACTTCCGCGACGTCTACAACAAGCTGAACTCCAACGGAGACGCGCTCAACAGCGCGGTCCACGACGTCGTCGCCCAGCTGCGCGCCGAGCTGCGGGAGGTCCGCGTCGTGCTCGCGGATCTCACCGCGCCTGCACCGCCCCCACTCACCACCCCGCCCTCGCCCGCATCGGCCGAGCAGGAGGCATCCGGCGCCGAGGGTGCCCACCCTGACCTGGCTGCCGCACCCGTCACCACCCTCACCGCGCCGGACGGCCACCCGGACGACAGTGCCCTCCAGCCCGCGATCCCCGCGCAGCGCTCCGCCGAACAGGAGCCGGACTCCTCGCCCAGCCCAGAGCTGCCGGTCGACGTCGTCCGCCAGGCCGTCCGTGAGGTCCTCGCCGAGGAACTCGCCCCGGTGCTCACCGCGCTCACCACACCGGTCAGCGCCGATGACGGCCCGGCCGGCGGCCATCAGGATGTCTCGGTCCGAGTACGCGAAGCGGTCGGAGAGATCAAAGAGGAGGTCGGTACCGCGCTGGCTGAAGCCCAGTCCGCACTCGCCTCACTGCGGCAGGAGATCGCGGACTTGCACGCCGCCGTGGAGGAGCTGCGGCCGCAGCCGGACACTGCTGCCGAACCCGTGCTCGCCGAAGTGAGTCCGGAACATAGGGACCTGCTGAAGACCGCGGCCCGCGTCTCCTCGGCGAGTCTGCTGTGTCACCGTGACATCTGGGAGTTCGTCACCGCCCACGCGGGGCGTCACCCGCACTTCCGCGTACCACCGCAGGTCGCCGGTGAGGGAGAAGAACGGATCCGCGCCGCTCTGTCCGGCCGCTCCTTGATCGCCCTGCTGATCAGCCTGCACTCCATCAAGCACACCGCCAGCGACGGCGACGGCGACCAGGAGCTCGCGGCAACGCTGTACGAGCGGATCGAGGAGAGCCTGACCGACCTCACCCCCAGCGGTCAGCCGGTCACCATCACCCTCGACGACCGCACCGCTCCCGGCGCCCCGACAGCCGAGAGCCGCGACGAGGCCGACGACGAGCCAGAGACCCCTGACACCCCGCAAGCGTCCACGGAGCAGGACACGGACCCAAGGGAGGAGGCCGGCCCCTCTACCCCGTGAGCGACCTCGGCTGGCACCCGTCGCTCCGGCCGGGCGCCAGCCGCCTCGCGCACCAGCGGGTTGTCCTTCGTCTGCAGGCGCTGTCGGCAGTGGTCGACAGACGCCACCGCCGGCAGCATCGGCCCACCAGCCGTGCTTCAGCGGCTCCGGTGTTGTCAGTGGCGGGGGATACCGTCAGTCAGTTAGGCGCCCGGCGTGTGGCCGGGGGCCGACCGGAGGCGGATCTCGTCTCCAGTACGGCTGGAGGTTGCATGGCCCTGGACAAACGCCGAGTGCAGACCGCAGTGATCGGCCACGCCGATTCCGAGCTCCCTGTGGTCCTTCCGATGGAAGCGATAGAGCTCGACGACTTCCGGGCCCGCCACGCCGGCCAGACCTACTGGTGCGGGACGTGGCTGGGCGGGTGCGGCCACCAGCTCTTCACCAAGCTGTACACCGACCGCGCCTGCCACTTCGCTCACGGGCCCGATCCCGAGCACACCTCCACCTGCGCCCGCAAGGCATCCGGGGTCTCCAGCGCGGACCACCTGTACATCAAGCACGGACTGTTGGACTGGCTGGCGGGGCAGGACATCACCGCCACCGCCACCATCGCGCGCGACGCGGACGGCTCGATCGGCCGGGACGTGCTCTTCTCCCCCGGCGGACACGACACCCTTCGGGTGCTGCTCTCCGAGTCGCCCGGCTCTTCCGTAACGGGGGAAGAGGACCCCGCTCGGCTGGTGCTCGGTCCGGAGATGACGCCGGATCCGGACGTGCTGCTGCGGCAGGGCTACGTCAACCGCATCCAGCTCGTCCCCGACGGCACGCGCCGCCGGATCCAGGTCGGCACCGAACGCCATGGCGGGACCACCGACTGGTTCGACCTGGAGGAGGTGGAGCTCACCGACTCGGGGCTCACCACCCCCGCGGTCGAAGAAATCCGCCGGCTGCGCACCACGCGGCGGCCCATCGGCGTATGGGCGCCCAAGGCGCCGCCGCCACAGAGCCGGCCGGCCGTGCGGGCCGTCAGCGACGAGGCGCACGGCATCCCGTCGCAGGACCGTGACGCCGTCATGGCGGCCCTCGAGCAGGCGGTCAGTGACGGGCGCAGCCGCACGGAGATCCGCCGCTGGCTGAACCGGGCGGAGGAGGTGACGCACGGCGGAGCCACCGCCGAAGAAAATGACCTGATCAGGGCTGCTGCCGACGCGCTGCTGAGGCTGGAGCGCGCCGTCGGCGTGCCGACGCCGCGGGAACCGACCTTCCAAGAGCGCAAGGCCCTGGAGAAGGTTGAGCGGCTGCTGCGCGTGCTCGCGCAGCACAAGGCGCACGGCATGGCGGTCACGCTCCGCCAGCGCAACCAGCTCGCGCAGGCCGCGGAGCAGGCTTCGGCCTGGCTCACCGACGAACAACGCGCCCAGGTGCAGCAGTGGCAGAACGATCCGGAGCCCGCACCCGCGCCGCGCGCCCCTCAGCCGCCGCGTGGCCGCTCGCCGCGCCTCCCGGCCTCCCGCCCGGAGCCGTTCGACGGGGCCGGCCTGGCCGACGCCGTACGCGACGTTCTGGAGCACGCAGCCCGACTGGGTAAGACCGTGCCCTTCACCGAGCTGTGTGCCCAGGTCAAGGGACTGGGCGAGCTGACGGAATCCGATCATGTGCAGGTGCTGCGCCGGGTCAGGCCCACCGCGCGCGCCCGCAGCGCGAAACCGCAGCGTCCGGCCCTGCTCACCGCCCTGATCACTGCGGAGGACGGGACCATGCACCCGGTCTACCGGCAGCTCGCGGACCACGCTGGCCACCACCTGCCCCAGCAGGCCGATAGCGCCTGGACCGAGACGGTCAAGATCCTCCACGACCGCTACCGCACCCCGTAGCGGCCCGACCCGCCGCACGGAGGCCGATGCAGCACGAAGGCCACCCGGGTAGTCCGGGTGGCCTTCGCTGTGAGGTCTGAACCCTGGGGGTATGGCCTGCCCACTTTCGAGGGCTACCAGGGACGATTCCAGGGTCTTCGCCGCCTAGTGTACCTACGATTGCCCCACCATGCACAGCACGCCGCCCACCAGCATCGAGACGCCCGACGACAAGGCGGTCATCGAGCTGATCAGCCCCGACCGGCTCAACCCCTACCTGACCGCGTGCGCCGGCGACTCTGCCGCCGCGCTCGCGCTGTACCGGTGGAACAGCGACCTCGCCGCGGCGTTCTTCGAACCGCTCGGCCACCTGGAGATCATGCTGCGCAACGCGCTCGACGCCCGGCTCGTTGCCCGCCAGCAGCGCCGGGGCCGCACCATCGAGTGGTACGACGACAGGCAGATCCCCCTCAGCGGCAAGGCCCGCGGCGATATCGCCCAGGCCCAGGAGCGCGCCGGGCGCGGCGGTGGTGTGGCCATCCCGCGGGGGAAGGTCATCGCGGAGCTGAGCTTCGGCTTCTGGCGCTTCCTGCTGGCCCGCCAGTACAAGACCAAGCTGTGGCCCGACCTGGCCGGCGCCTTCCCCCACGCCCCCAACCGTGCCCTGGCCACGGTGGAGGATCCGGTCAAGCGGCTGCACAAGTTTCGCAACCGGATCGCCCACCACGAAGGGATCTGGCACCTGCCGCTCGAAGCCCGCCGCGACGACATCCTGGCCGTTCTCGGGTTCATAGCGCCGGCCGCCGCGGCCTGGGTCGACGATGCCTCCCGTATCGACGACGTCCTCGCCCGCCGCCCATGAGCCTGGCCAGTGCGCTCTGGATGCGCTGCAGGACCATCCTGCTCACCTCGGCCGCGGTGACCTGTCACTTCCGGGGTGTCACGGTGACCCGTCTTCAGCGAAAGGGAAGGCGCTCATGCCCCGTTCAGGAGCATCGTCACGCGCGGGTGCCGGGGCACGGGCCTGTGGACCGGAAATCCGACACACCGGGCTGTGATCGCTATCAGTCTTCCGGATGGGGTACGGGCGGGCCGGGCCAGCTGGCCTTGGCGGCGTTCCACTGCATGAGGAGCCGGGGGTCCAGCTCACGGCGCCCGATGATGTGGATGGCGTTGTGGTCGATCTCGATCGCGCACATGTCGTCCGGGTCCGTGCGACGGATGAAACCGCGCGCGGCGACCCGGTCGATGGCCTCGAGGATTTCCTGGGCGGTGAGGAAGTCGATCGGCATGAGCATCAGCCCGAGGATGAAGTTGCTGAGCTTGGGCCCGTCCGGGCGGAGCATGCCGGCCTCTGCCAGTGCCAGCCACAGCAGGGCGGCGCTCTCATTGGGGTAGCCGGACAGGTCCTCCAAGACACTGGGGTGCCAGGAGACGACCGGGGTGTCCGCCGTGTGCGGATCCCATTCCATGAACACGCGGTCCGTCTCGGACGGCAGGAGGCGGTGCGGTGGAAGAGGCTCCAGAGACCGGCGGGCGACAAAGATGCGGTCGCTGTGCAGCTGATGGCGCCCGGCCCGGTCAGGCGCACACTTCTGCCCGGGCAGAGCACGGCACTTGGGGCAGGTGCGCTCTCGGGCTCGTTCACGTACGGCTGGCGGCACGGCTCGGCTCATCTTGCCCCTTTCGAACGACCAGGCGGCCCGCTACGGCAACGAAGGAATTGCTGCAGAGGACGCGGTAGCAGGCGAAGTCACACAGTCGGACCACCGATCGGCGGCCAGGACTCGGTTATGGGGTGGGGGCGCACCGCTCGCAGCGGCGGTAGTGGCGGCCGCACTTGGGGCCGGTGTTCCCTTCCATCCACGCTCGGGTCTCCTCGGCCGTCATGACCTGGAGGGTGTGCCTCATGCGGCGAGGGCGACGATCCCGGCCTCGGTGGGCTCGACCATGTCACCGCGCTCCCCGTTGGCCGGGACGACGACGCGGACAAGGCCCTGCTGCCAAAGCTGAACAGAGACGCGGTGCCACTCGATCTGGCGCAGCATCCACTCTTCGTGGCCGGGATGATGCTCGTTCATACCCGGTGCAGGCGGACTCAGCTCGTGGAAAAAGTCGGACATCACTACCGGCTCACGAGACTTGGCGATCAGCATCAGCAGTGCGCGTTCATCGGTGCTCAAGGCCATGCGCTCAGGCTAGAGCGGTCGCCGAACGTACCCAGCTCATCTGAAGTTGCGCGTGTCGTTGGCCATGCCGACCTTCACCGCTGCGATGTCCACGGCAGTGGCTGGGCTGTCCGTGTAGTGCGCGAGAACCGGCGGTGTTCCTGCGGAGTTACGCAGGACATGGCACGTAAACGCAATGATCTTGCGCAGCGGCGGGCCCGAGAGGCCGCGCGCCGGGCTGCGGCCGCCGAACGGATCGGTCCGCGGCCCAAGCACACCCCGCGTCCACGTAAGCCGGTATCGCTGTACGACCTCGAACCGCCCGGCGCTTTCTACCGTGAGTGGGCCCGGCCGACCGTTCCCCAGGGCATGAAGGGTGTCCGCCCGATCGATGTGGTCGAGGCCCATTTCGGCCCTGACTCCGGCGAGGCCGACACGATGAGGACTCTCCTGCAGTACGCAGAGATCTACGGCAAGCAGATCCCCGTGGACGCAGCGCGGCATCTGGAGACACTGGCACGCCTGTCCGGCATGGCCGCCGATGCGGCCGCTGCTCAGAACATCACCGAGGATGAAGCCGTTGAATCGCTGCACTCCCTGCATTCCCAAGGGCTTTTGCTCGTTGACGATGACGGTTCGGTGTGGCTGACGGTCCCACCCGGCACGCCGTACTCAGCGCCCGACGGCGGGTGGGCGTTCGTCGAGAAGCGCATGGAAGCACCGAAGGAGGCTGTTGCCGCCCTGAACTCCCACTGACGCCACGTCACCGCTGCGGTGCCCGGCTCGACCGGTGGGACGCGGCGCCGCAGTTGACGCCTCGCGTGGCGTCGCGGCGTAAACCGACAGCCCTCACTGAGGGCGAGTTCACCAGCCATCGCCCCTGTGCCGCATACGGTGGCCTCGCCGCACGCACACACCCGCTCGGCACGGCGGCAAGCGGCGGCAAGCATCGCAGACACGGGACGGGAGGAAGACCGGGATGACGCAGGCCGCGGTGAGCGAGCTGGATGAACGGGTGCCGGGGCGCCGATGGACGGTGCGTCTGGACGCCGCCGGCCGAGGCACTGCGGCGGTACGCATCTCGTGCAGCCGCCCCGCCTGTGCCGGACAGCGTCTTCCGTCCGCGGCCGCTGGCCGGGCGGCCGCGGTCGCCCACCTCAAGGCCCACCTGCGTGCCGCCCCCGCCCCCAAGGCCGGGGCGTACTGCGCGTGCAGGGCAGACGGCTGCCACACGCACCTGCCGGACACCGGCGGGCGCGCGCGTTCCGAACCCTGGCGGTGCGGCGGCCCGGTCGTCCTGGCCGTGATCACAGACCGGGAAGGACGGTGGTGGCAGGCCATGGAGTGCTGCTCGCGGTGCGCGGCCGCCACCCCCGGAGCCAAGACTGCGGCCACCTCCCAGGCGCCCGGGCCACACACCACCGACCCCCCGACCCCCGCAACGGTCACAGCCACGGGCGCGGGCGCGCCGCAGTTCTCCGACCACCAGGTCCCCGCCGGCCCGCTCCCGGCTCCCCGCTCGGCACCCGTACGCCGCCCACCACAGGTGAAGATCGCCCAGCGCGTCATCCCCCACGACCTGCGGCCCGTGGCCTTGCGGGACGAACTCATCGAACTCGGTGACCTCTTCCGCGCCTACCAGCAGCACACCGAGCCTGACCTGGCGTTGCTCGCCGACCTCCAGGAGCGCAAAGCACGGGCCTTCACCACCTGGGCCGATGTCAGCGGCATCGTGAGCCTGCGGCTGGAGGCTCGGCGCGCCGAGCAGGCCGCCATTGCCGCCCGCTTCCAGCACCAGCAGCGCACTGGTCTGACCCCGAGCAGCACCGAGCCTGCCGGCAACGGTCCGGCCGTGGCTCGCCTGCTGACCGTGCCGACGCAATGGGACCACGCGCGCTCCGTCCTCGCGCACGTGGCCGACCACACCCCGCTGCCCGGCCGGGACGCAGGGCTGCTGGTGCTGATGCTGACCCTGCGCACCGCGCACACCGGCACCGGCAACCTCGTCGGCCAGGACGTCACCGCGCTGGGCCTGACCGACCCGGAGGACCTGGTCGAGAAGCTGACCGGCTGCGGCTGGCTCACCCTGCCCGGCACTGCCGGCGACCTGCTCGCCTCCCGGCCGGAGAACCCCACCCCGATCACGGTCCCCTCCCTGGCACGCCACGAGGACGGGACGGGTCCGTTCACGTTCGGCAAGAAGATGCGGACCAAGCTCTCCGGCTGGGCCCAGAAGGTCGTCTCGGACAAGAAGCTCCGCAAGGCCAAGGCCGCCGCCGGCACCCGGCTGCTCGCCCTGACGCTGGCCACCCAGACCGACGCCTCGGGGACCCTCGGTCCCGGCGGTCAGGGCATCGCCTTGAACGCTCTCACAGCCTGGGCCCCTGTCGATTCCGGCGAGCTGCAGCACCTGGTCGACCAGCTGACCGCAGCGGACTGGCTCACCAATACAGCCCTCACCGATGCCCAGCTCACCGGGCAACTGACCGAACGCGTCCTCCCGCTCACCTGTCCCCTCCGGACTTGAGGTACAGCACCCGTCCGAGTGAACCGATGACGGTGTCGTCCGTTTCGATGGCCTCCATCGGCAGCATGGCTCCTCCGACTCCGCAGTACTCAGCACCGCCGTCTGGATCCGCCGCCTGTCAGCTTGCACAAATGCTTCCGTCGCGTCTCGCCGATCGTGCCAACTCATCGTGTCACCACGGGCGTTCACCAGCCAGAGGGACGGCCCCGTACGTCCGTCTCCGTTCTGCTGGTCATGCCGTTCTACCCAACGACTGAGGCCCGTTCTTATGGGGCAGCGTTCCGGCCTTTTCGGCGCGGGCCCGGCGCAGCGCGGCGGCCTCGGTCGCCGCGGCCTGGCGGCGACGCTGAAGGCGAACCTGCTCGATCAGGGCCGGCGCGTCATCCGGGACGACGTCGGGCTCGGGGAACGCGCGCCGGGACAGCTCCCGCATCGCCCTGGTCTGCCGTTCCACCGCCTCTGCGATGGCCGGGTCCACACGGGAGGGCCGGGCCGCCTCCTGGTGCGCGGCGAGCGCACGGTGGTAGCCAGGCGAGGCGGTCTCCCGGGTGCGCACCGGCCCGGCAGACACCCCGACGGGCTGCAGGTCGGTGTCGGCCGGGCCGGACACCGGGACCGTGCCGGGCGCGAGGATCCGCAGGGCGCGGACGACCGTGCGGCCCGCCGACTCGTTGGCGGCCGCGATGATCCGGGTCTGCTCCAGGCGGACCTTGGTTGCCCAGGCTGACGACTCCGGGCACACGGTGAGCCGGCCGGAGTCGGCGTCGTACCCGACCGCGGCGACGTGCCCGGCGAGCTCGGGGGCGATGGCCGCCCACCGATCCCGCAGCGTCGCGCCAGCGGCCGGGAGCTCCCAGGCCCGCTCGGTCACCAGGGCGTCGATCGCGGCCCCGAGCCCCATCGGCTCGCGCCCGTCTCGCCGGGTCACCCGGGTCGTGCGCGGCTTGGGCTGCATCGTGCGGCCGCCGCCGTTCTTCTGCGCTGCCACCTTGGCAGCGCGCAGTGCGACGCGGGCCAGGTCGACGCCACTGAGCTGCGGGTTCTCGGTCATCAGGCGACCTCCCCGGCCAGCTCCTGGACGCGGTGGATCCCGCAGACGCTGCGCGACGGCAGGGGCTTCCGCCCGCACGGCACATCTCCGTCCCGGCCCGAGCAGGTCTCCTGCCCGGCCGGGGCGGTCTGCGCGGGCACGGCGGCGGCGCCCAGCACAGCGGCCTCCTCCCGGCAGAGCTTGCACAGGCCGTCCTCGAGGGCGCGGCCGATCACGACGATCCGGGCACCGCAGTCCCCGCAGGACCCGCGCGGCGGACCCTCTACCTCGCGCTGCACCGGGACCGGGGCCGGCGTCGGGTTACGGGCCGCGTCGTCCAGCACGCAGTCGACGCAGCGGCCGCCCGGGCCGGGACGGGTGCCGTGCTCGGGACACAGGCCCTGCTCGATGCGCTGGGCACGTCGCCGGGCCGCGGCCTTGTCCTGGACGATCTCGGCACACACCTCGCAGTCCTTGCCGGTCGACCACAGCACGCCGGCCTCGCAGTCCTGGTAGCCGCAGCCCCAGCGCGGCAGGGCCACACCCAGCAGCCACCGGCCCGGGTCACGGATCTCCGAGAGCATCACCTTGGCGAACCGGGCGGTCAGCCGGTGCTGCAGGCGCTCGGCGTCGGTGCCCTCACGCAGCTGGCGGCCCACCTCACGAGCGATCTGCCGGGCGACGAAGTCGCTGGTCACCCGCTCCAGCAGCAGGTGCACCGGCTCCAGCACGGCGTAGATCTGCGGGCTCATCGCCAACTGCGGTCCGTCGTACGACGACCGCGCCGACCCGACGCCCCTGCTGCTGCGCTTTTCCGTTTCCGGCTTCGAGGGGGAGGGCTGGCTGTTTCCACCCGCGCGAAGCGCGAGACCACCGCCAGCCTCCGTACGCGCAGCAGCGTCAGTCGGGTTTTCCACAGCCCCAGCGCCCTCAACTACCGGTACCTCGCCTACGGCGGATGAGAAAAACGCGCCCTCGTCATCCGGTGAGTCAGTCCTAGGTGATTCCTCATTCGCGAGGGATCCCTCACCAACCGGCGAACCCGATCCCTCACCAACTTGGGAACTAGCCGACTCCTCAGAACCACCCGTCACAGCCGCCTCAGCAGCCCCGGCGACCGCCGCGCGGCCACCCTCCGGACGAACCTCGGGAGCGATGTCGTGCGCGATGTAGTGGTGACGCCCCTGCGCCCCCGCACGCCGCTGCACCGTCACCCAGCGCGCCGCCTCCACCTCGTCCACCACCGCCGACGCCGCCGTCACCGAGATCGGCTGACCGGCCTTCTGGCCCGAGTGGTGCCGCAGACCGGCCGCCAGCTCAGCCTCCGTCAGCGCGATCCCCCGCGCCTGCGCATACGCGATCAGCGCGAACGCACGCAGCTGCCGGGGCGTGAGGTCCTCCGAGGCCGCCACCGGCAGCCACACGAACGCCTCCGCGCGAGTCATCGCCCGCACCGTCCGCACCGCCGACGTGCCCGTGCCACCCGGCAACGTCCGACGATCCGAGAACAGCTCCACCACGCCGTCCGGACCCGGACGACGCAGCTGCGTCATCCCCCGCTCCACCGACGCCACCGACAGCCCCAGATACGACGCGATCGTCTCCGTACGCGCCTGGCAGCCCTCCGGCCGCAGCCCCAGCGCCTTCACCTTCACGTACACCGACAGCGCCACGTCCTGGTAGTGCGGCGAGGACACAAGACGCATCGGCACCCGCACCCGCTGCCGCCGAACCGGCGCGCTCTCGTCCACGGCAACGGTCGGTGCCGCCGCCGTGCTCATCGGCCCACCGCCCCGACAAGAGCCGCAACGGCCGAACATCCCAACATCGCCTGTGTCGCCATCGGGCCGGTGTACACGCCAAAGCGGACACCCCCCTCAGCAAGCAGAACTCGCGTTTCCTGATCCACTCGCCGACCCTGCACCGAACGGCCTGTGGACAGATTCCGCTCAGCCCCGATCACCCCTCGCGCTCCCGTACGGCGGGCAACAATCTTGGAACCCGTCCCGTGGGGCGGGACGCCGTCCTCGAGGACGCCGCCGCCGACGGAGTTGTCGACGGCCTCCGAGAGCGGGTGCACGAGCGGGGCGGCAGACACCGCGACCACACTCATCGAGCAGACCCCGAAAGGGCTGCTCTCGTAGCTTCCTACTGGAAGACCCTCTTCCTGTACGAAACGCGTAAAGAGGGAGGACTCGGGCGACGATCCCGTCACACGGGAAGCCCGCCATGCCTGAACCGGTGTGAAACGGACAGGGTCAAGCTGACAGGGGACACCACTCTCGGGCACTATGAGAACGACCTACCTTCCATATAGCTGGACCGACCAGAGCCCCTCGGGGCCCGGCCGAACCGGATGTGCGGATGTGTGGGTGCCGCCCCCTTCGTGAGAAGCGGGCGGACACCGACTGGGTGGGGGGAGATTTCTCCTCTCTCTTGGTTTCTGGTGAATCGCGAAGCCCCTGTGGTGGGGGCCCGCGGTGAAGCTGGCGGTGCTGATCTGCGGCTGTGGTGGCCGTGGTTGGCGGCCGGGTTGTAGTGGCCCTGATGAGGGGCCGATGGAGATATGTGCGGCTCGATGAGCCGCAGCTCAGGACCGGTGACAGCCGGGACCTGAGCGGCCGACGCGGGTGGTTAATCCGGTCGGTAGACGGGCCGCGCGAGGCCAGCGGGTGGTAAGTCCGCTCCTTGGCGCGCGCGGCCGATGGCCACTAGGTCATCCCGACCCCCCTTCGGAGGCCGGCGTCGCGCTGCCCGCATCCAGCTCAGCGGCTTCGGGGAAACGCTCCGCGAGCCGCTTGAGCAGATGGATGTAGGCATCGCGCTGCGGGCGCCGGGGGGTGCTCTTCCCCAGCTCCCAACGCACCACGGCAAGGCGCTTCACGCCCACCGCGTCCGCGACGTCCTGCTGCGTGAGGTTCGCGGCGAGACGCAGCTGCGCGCGCACGCGCGGCGGCGGGAGGACATCGTCCAGGCCGTCCAGCAGGGCATCGACCTGCTTCAAGCGGTCCGGGTCGGACATAGCGCAGCCTCTCAAGATCGATCGATCTCTGAAACATACACCATTTGATCTCCGGGAGGGGTACGCCGTCAGCGTTCGTCCCTCCGGAAGTAGTCCGGGACCACCCAATCGAAGTCGTGCCGCCCAGGATGCCTGGCGAACAGGGTGCACACCTCGGACGTGATCTCGCCTGGTCGGGTCTCCACCGGGCAGGTCGCCTGCGGGACAACGTCGCGCCGACCGGTTGGATCGTCCCACCGCACCCACCAGGAAACGGCCTCGCCGGGGGCGAGTCGGCCAGCACCCACCGGCTTCGAGAAGTCCCCGAGCGCAGCATGCGGTCCCCGGTGCCCAGCCTCCAGCTCGCAATGGAGCTCCGTCTCGATCGACGTCGAACCGTGCGGAATCTCCGAGAGAAGCCGGATCTCCCGCTCCGACAGCGAGATCGACTCCGAACACCGCTGCGGTCTGCTCACTTGACTCCTCCCCCGAGCTGACTGAGTACGAGACCGCGGAACCGCGGGCGCGCCGCAACCAGTACGGTTCCTGCCCGTGGCCCGACTCGCCCTTTTCGATCTGGACGGCACGCTCGTCGACCGGCAGACCGCTGTCCGCGACGCCCTTACCGCGTTGTGCCGCGCGCACAACTTCGATGCCGCCACCGAGCAGTGGCTGCGCGCTGAACTGGTCGACCGCGCGAACCCCGACAACTTCGTCCGGCTGCGCGACGTCTTCGGCCTGGCCGTGCCCGCTGGGCAGCTGTGGCAGGAGTACGTCGACCTGATGGCGGCCGCCGTCACCTGTCGGCCGGAGGTCCTCGAGGGCCTGGCCCACCTGCGCGCGGCCGCGTGGACGATCGGCATCGTCACGAACGGTGCCAGCGACGTGCAGCGCGCCAAGCTCGCCGCGACCGGCCTCGCCCGCCTGGTCGACGGCGTGGCCGTCTCCGGAGACCTGGAGATCCGCAAACCTGACCAGCGCCTGTACGAATTCGCCGCCTCCCGCTGCGGTCGGAGCCTCGCCGACGGCGGATGGATGACTGGCGACAACCCGGCCGGAGACATCGGCGGTGGGCATAGTGCTGGCCTGCGCACCATCTGGCTGCGGGGCCGACCCTGGCCCGACGGCCTCAAGGCCGCACACCACGCCGTCGACGACGTCACCGACGCCATCAACATCCTGCTCAATGAGACCCCGGAGTAGCACTGTGGACCAGCCCACCGTCGGCATCCTCCACCCCGGCAGCATGGGCGCCGCCATCGCCGCCTGCGCCGCGACCAACGCGGCCGCGATCGTCTGGTGCTCAGCCGGGCGCAGCGCAGCGTCCACGGCGCGCGCCGAACAGTTCGGCCTGACGCCGGTGGCCACGCTGACGGAGCTGCTGGACCGCAGCGACATCGTCATCAGCCTCTGCCCGCCGGCCGCTGCCGAAGACCTAGCCCACGACGTCGCCGGGCACCGCTTTGACGGGGTGTACCTGGAGGCGAACGCGATCAACCCCGAGCGGACGATACGGATCGCCGGGCTGCTCGGATCGGACGCGACCGTCGTGGACGGCGGCGTCGTCGGCTCCCCGCCCGTACGCGGCAAGACCCCGGTGCTGTACCTGTCCGGCCCGGCCGCCGCGACCGAGCAGATCGAGGCGCTCTTCGCGGGCACTGCGGTGCAGACGAAGGCGCTGGGCACGGAGGTTGGGAAGGCGTCCGCGTTGAAGTTGGCGTACGCCAGCTTCCAGAAGACGTCGCGCGTGCTGGTGGCGCTCGCGGTGGGCATGGCACGCGAGCACGGCGTCGACCAGGAGCTCATCGAGGTCGCTTCCCGGCGCACCGACTCGTACCTGTCCGAGCCGCAGTACGTGGCCAAGACGGCGGCGCGCGCCTGGCGCTGGGGCCCGGAGCTGGAGGAGGCCGCCGACGCGCTCGCGGCCGCCGGCCTCCCGCCGGAGATGCTGCGCGCGGCCGCGACCACGCTGGCACGGTGGCACGACGTCAAGGACGACCGCGAGCTCACGCTCACCGACGCCCTGGACCGGCTCGCCCAGCCGTAGCCCGCGCTCATGCCGTCGCCGCTCCCGCCCGCCGCATCAGCAGCTGGTCGATGAGCCGCGCCGCGTCCTGCGGTGCCGCCGTCGTGGTGTCCACGGTCAGGTCCCAGGCCAGGTCCGGGTGCGCGTCCAGATCCTCGCGGGTCGCGTCCCATGCCGCCAGGCGTGCCATGGTGTCGGCGTCACCGCGCCCCGCAGATCGCTGCGCAGAGACCTCACGCGGGCACCACAGAAGCACCAGCGTCCAGTTGGCCGGGTAGCCGTCGACCAGGGCGCGGATGCCGTCGATCTGTCCGAGGTGCACCACCGGCACCCCGGCCGCGAACGCCGCGTCGACGCCGGGCCGGTCGATCACGTACGTGTTGCCGTACCGCGCGTTCGCATAGACGACATCGCCCGCGGCCTCCAGCTCGTCCAGCTGCTCCGCTGTGCCCATCCGGTAGCCGGCGGACTTGCCCGTCCCCACCTTGAGCCGCGCGAACTGCGCATACCTCGAGTTCAGCTCGGTGAGCGCGGTGGTGACGGTGTCCTTGCCCGACGCCGGCGGGCCGTACAGGATCACGCCCTGTTTCAGGTTCACGCGTACATCGCCCTCATCGCCTGCCGGGCTTGGTCCGCGAGCGTCACCGCAGTCCCCAGCCGGTTGTCGACGACCAAGTGCGGCACCGCCGGGCGCAGCTCCAGGTCAATCGTGGCCATGTACTCGTCCCACCGCTGGAGCTTCCATGCGTCCCGGGCCGCGGAGCGGAATCCGATGTACTCGCGCATCGACTCTTCGTCACAGCGAACCCACACCGGGAAGACGTCGACACCCATCGAGCCCGCGCGGTTGGTTAGACGCTGCATCCAGGCCGGGTCTGTCATCTCCGCGATGAACGGCGCGGTCAACACCGTGGAGATGCCGCACTTGATGTTGGCCATGGCCGACTGCATCAGGCAGTCGTACTCCACCGGCCGGACCTTCTCTCGGTAGAGATCGGTGTGCCGGTCGTTCGCGTCGCCACCCAACGCGACCAGGAGGCGCTCCACGAGCGGACGGGTGAGCGGGTCCTTGTCGAGCAGCGGCCAGCCGGTGAGCTGAACGAAGAAGCGGGCGAGCTCGGTCTTCCCACTGCCGGCGAACCCGCCGACCAGAATGAGCACCGGGCGATGCGGGTCGCCGCCCGTGTGCCTGCGCTTCCACGCGTCGATGATGCGCTGCTGCAAGTCGAAGTGGTCGGCTTCGCCCGAGCCCGGCGCAATGCGGTGAATCGCCCGCTCAACGGCCAGCACGTGCGCACCGTTGAGGCGGTCGTCCATCGGCGTGATTTTGAAGGACGTCTCCTCACCGGGAAGGGCGGTGCGGAAACCGAGGTCAGGCTCAGTGGCCCGGTAGAGGAGGCAGTAGGCGCGCCGGTAGTGAGGCCCAGGGAAGACCTCGCCCTGCTCGTGCTGCCACAAGGTCTGAGGATTCGCAGCAGGAATGCCCTTGAGCTTGGCCCGCTCAGCAACCTCCCGGAGACGCTCACCGGCCTTCTCCAGAGTCAGGCCATGGGCCTCCCGCTGCTCACGCAGCCGGTCCGGCCTCCACCCTGCACGTTGCTTCCCCACCCTTTGCCCCTCCGTCATCGTCATGGGCGCGAGCCTAGGGCTCGGGCCCCAAATCCCATGTGTACGCGGATGTTGAAAACCCGTGAATGAAAGTGCGTACGGGCTTCGACAAGCCTCTGTGATGTTCCATCCCTGCCGCCGCCGGTGTGATTGCCCCCACACAACGACGAGGTTGGCAGGGGGTGCAGACCAGTGGTTATCGACCACCACGGCGACAGCCGGGATAGATCCGAATTAGTCCAGCAGGGCATCAGCTCTTTCGGCGAGTTCCAGCAGCTCGCGCGATGCGTTCGGCCCCGCCACCAGGACGAGTTCGCGGATTGCTGCGCGGGCGGCCTGATGGGTCTGGATGATCTCGGGGGCGATGGCCTCAGCGTCCAACAGGCAGCGGAGAGCCTCGCCGCCATGGCGCCTCTGCGCGTGGGCGCGTCCCAGGTCCATCAGGAGCCGGCCCTGCCTCTCGGGCGAGAGTGCGGAGGCGTCGATGGTGAGGCCGATGTCCAGCGCCTCGCCAGCGTCTCCCAGGTCCACAGCAGTGCTGACCGCCTGAATCTCGACGTTGACCGGGCCGAACTCCAGATTGAAGTCGTTGCGGTTCTCTCCGAGTCGCGCGGCGATGGCGCGAGCCTTGGCGATCTCCTCCTTGGCCTCCGTTCGCGCACTGGCACGGGCTCGGACGAGAGCCAGGGCCAGATGCAGGGAGCCGAGGACGGACAGGGACTCCGGCGACTGGTTGGCCTGTTCGCCCAGCGCGCTGATCGCGGTCTGTGCAGCGTGTTCGGCCTGTCCGAGACTGCGAAGTCGTACGAACGCCTGCACCATGCGGAACACGCTGGCGCAGACGTGCAGAGGGTCATCGGATCGCTCGGCTGCGAAGACCGCGCGGTCGGCGGCTACCCAGGCGGCATCCGCCTCATCCTGGCGTACGAACGCGGCGGACAGGGCCTGGTAGGCCCGGGACAACAGCAGGTACAGCTCCGCCTGGTGCTCGCTGGGAGCTGTCCGAACCGTCCGCTCCAGTTCGGGGAGCAGCTGTACCGCGAGGGTGCTGACCTGTGCGAGCTGACCTGCATGTGTCAGCTCCCAGAGGTCATCGACGTCGCTCCGCAGGGATTCGACGGTGCGCGTCGCTCCGGAGTCGTCACGGCCAGCGGTCAGCAGAGTCTGAAGCGCCGGATGGCCGGACAGCAGTCGGCGGGTCTCGTCCAGATCGTTGGAGAGCGACTGAGCGGTGGGTGCCTGTGATGGCCCGTCTGCCGCAACGCTGGGACGCAGCTGCTGGACGGACACGCCCAGCTCGTCCGCGATCTGCTGGAGCAGGTCCATGCGCTGGACGGGCTGCACACCTCGTTCGACCTGGGAGAGCCAGCTGCTGGTCTTCCCGAGCGCTGCCGCGAACTCGGCTTGCGTGCGCCCTCGTTCCTTCCGGAATCTCTGGACACGCTGCCCGAAGGCACGATCCTGCGGATCGACGTCCTTGCCGGTCGGCTTCACGACTGCTCCGCTTCGGGGCGCTTGCTCAGGTCCTTCAGCTCGTTGAGGAACGTCACTTCGACGTTGCTCAGGAGCGACTCGCGGGCCGCGAGGAAGCGCTGAGTGTGGGCCTGGTCCTCGTGCGCCTGGAACGCGTCGCGGTCGGCGTACAGCTCGTAGAAGACCCGGACCAGGGGCTCGTCCACCGGGGTGTGCACGGTGTAGACGAGCGTGCCGGCCTCGGTGCGAATGCCCTCGATGGTCTGGGCGACCAGGTCGTCGAACTGCAGGGCTGCCGAGGTGTCTCGCAGGGTGAAGCGCACCACCAGTGCGTATCCGCTGGCCACGAAGTCTTCCTCTCCACGTCGCGTAAGCATGCACACATTCTCACACCTAAAGCTGTAGTGCTAGTTAGCAGTCAAAGTGTTGACTCGCACTTGCAGTGCTACTACTGTCCAAGGTGTTCCACCCCGCAAGGGATGGACCGCCAGAAGGCGCTTATTTGGCCTGCCCGGATGCACCTGACCCGCCTCTGCGCGGGCTCCTACCGAAGGGAGCACCACCCCATGAACGTCACCAGCCGCCCCGTCGCCAGCTTCGCCACCGAGGACTTCGACGGCGAGACCATCGCGCTCCTGGACGAGCTGGAGGTGGAGCTCCCGGAGTTCAGCGACATCGACCTGGACGTGGCGTTCGGTACGCCGCTGGAGCTGCACGAGCCCTATGCGACGTCCCGTGAGAAGGGTCTGACCGACCAGGAGCTGCTGAAGCAGTTCTTCGCGAGGCGGCACGCGGCCCGCGACATCCTCGCGGACGACCCGACCGTCACCGCCCTGGTCCGTGAGCGCCTGGTCGACGTCCTCCTCCCGTACGCCTCCCAGCTCAACCCCGCGAACACGGAGGTGTCCGCCTTCCACGGCACCGTGGCCGCCGCCCCGCTCGCCGCCTGAACCCCGCCGATCCACCGATCGCACCGAGAGGACCTGATTGCGATGCAGACCCCGGACTCCTTCCGCGCCGTGCACGGCGACGTCACCACCTGGTCCACCGCCGAGATCGAGGGCTACGAGCACACGGTGGAAGCCGCGAGCCCGGCCTTCGCCGAGGCCATCGCCACCAACCGGTTCGTCCTCGGCCGTCACGCCGAGGGCGGTCAGGTCGTCGTCGACCTCGCCACCGCCGAGGACCTGGCCCAGCGCCGCGAGGCCGGCACCCTTCGCCTGCTCATCGGCGGCACCACGGGCAGCGGCAAGACCAGCCAGGCCGCGCTCCTCCAGACGCAGATGGAGCGCTTCGCCAGCTGACCCCGGAGGCCTTCTATCAGGACCGCGCCCCTGCTCGGTCCTGGTGGTGGGAAGCCGGAGACGGCCCCCAAGCACCACCCACAACCGCATAAGCGCAGCACGCGAGAAGTTATGCGCGCCAAGTGACACGGCCGAAAGGCCCCACGATGACCTTGGCCGACTCTCGCGGGGCTTCCAACAGCAGTTGCGCTGCCTGTCCCTCACGGCCGGACCAGCCGTATTTGTCGCTGGTCAGTCCCTGAGGGGTGGAGAACGCAACAGTCTCACCGACCGCCTCCACTCCAGGGAGTTCCTGTGCGTCCCAGCACTCTTCCCCCCTACCGTGCCAGCAAGATCCGACCCCACCACCTCAACCTCCGCGACAACGAAACCCGCATGATCCTCTGCCCGGAGTGCGGGACCTGGCGCCGCCTGAAGCGCAGCCTGATCCTGCCCCACTACCCCGAGCGCGACGACCGCAGCGAAGGTGCTGCGGTGCGCTGCCCCGGCAGTGCACGCCGCTTGATCATGGACATCACCGTTGAGGAGTGGGGCGAGCGTCTCGCAACGGGAGAGCAGGAGGCCGCCTCGCTCCGCGCCAGCCAGCAGTTCTACAAGCCGCTGCCCGAGGCACCGGTGCCGGTGGCCCGTATGGCTCGTGCGCCGAAGTCGCAGCCCGTCCGGTTCTTCCAGTCCGAGCTGAACGCCGCGTACGAGCAGGCCTGCGAGGCCGTGGCGCTGCACCGAGCCAAGTGCGCAACCTGCCGCGCCGGGGGGTTCTGCGGCATCGGGCACCAGCTGGCGGAACGCCGAAGCCGGACGGAGGCGACCCGCGAGGAACAGCGCAAGAAGCAGGCCCGCGAGCAGAAGGCGGACCAGACGTGGGAGCGGCGTCGCGGCGAGGAGCAGGCCCGCCGGCGCGCAAACCAGTGGCGCCAGGCGGACCCGCTGACCGCCAAGTACGTGGAGGCACGCAACGCGTTCACCGAGCACAAGAAGCAGTGCGGCAAGTGCAAGTCCAAGCGGAACTGTGAGGAAGCCCAGGTGCTCCTGGCGGAGCTCGCGCCGCTGAAGGACGCCTACAACAACCGTCGGCACCTCGCGCACTGAACTCGCACTCCGACGAACGACCACGGCCCTGCGCCCACTGACCTCGGTTGGTGGGCGCAGGGCCGTGGCTGCTCGTACGACAGCCGACCGAAAAGGCGACAGCCCCCGGGGGCCACCGGGGGCTGTTCGAACGGACCTATCTGGAGGCCCTGTTGCACACCCTCAGCATGACACACCCGCTCCCCCGGCCCGCGGCCGCGAGCGGAGACCCGGCAACCCTCGAAGCCCTGCGCCGGGTCATCGACGAGCAGGTCGGCCCCCGCGACAAGGGCGCCATCTACCGGAACACCGACGGCGCCTTCGAGGTGCTCGACCTGGTCCGCGACCCCGAGCGCGCCCGCCAGCTGCTCAACCGCCGCTGCGCGCAGTGGGCGCTGATCGTCCGCGACGTGCTGCGCCCGGACGGCGAGCCGTTCGCGATCGGCAGCGTGTGGACGACGTCGGACCACCTGGTCTGCGAGGCCGGCACGGTCGGAGGCGCGAAGTAATGGACTGGCGATTCGGCGCCCAGTGCGCCAACGAGGACCCGGACCTGTTCTTCCCCATCGGCAACACCGGCCCGGCCCTGATCCAAATCGAAGAGGCCAAATCGGTCTGCCGTCGATGCCCCGTCATGGAGACCTGTCTCCAGTGGGCGCTGGAGACCGGCCAGGACTCCGGCGTGTGGGGCGGCCTGTCCGAGGACGAGCGCCGCTCGATGAAGCGGCGCGCCGCCCGCAGGCGGACGCAGAAGGCGAAGGAGGCGACGGCATGAGCGAGGCCGAACGCCAGCGCCTGGAGGACGCGCTCCGCCGCACCAACCAGCAGCACGACTTCGGCCGCCGCGCGCATGGCTGACGACCTGTACCAGCGCTACATGGCCGCCGACCGGACGCACCGCGAACACACCGATACCTGCACGGCCTGCACCCCCGAGTCCCGCTGCGCGGCCGGGAGCCGGCTGTTCGAGTCGCTCAGCCGACTGCAGGACGCCTACCTCAACCGCAACAAGGACTGAACCTCCCCGAGTTGCCTGTCGCCCCCGCCCGCCGGCGGGGACGGCAGGGAGCGCCCGGGGCCTCCCCCGATCCGCTCCGCTGGCTCCCGCCGACCGGGAGCGGCACCCAACTTCGCGCCCGCCGCCCGGGCCTTCGGACAGCAGCCCGCCCGCACTGCGGGCCGACGCCTTGTCCTCGCCCGCCGGGTCGGGCAGACCCCCGGGGCTGAGCGTCCCCACCCGCCATCCCCCGCCGCCCCCGGCACGACCGATCAAGGAGCACAAGATGACGATCTCTGCGGACCTGGTCCGCTCCGACGCCGAACAGGCGACCGACCACTCCCTCGTTCCCGACACCCCGCCCGCCACGCGGGACGACACCCACCGCGATCCCGGCGCGCAGGCCGTGACCGATGACGTCCAGGCCGAGGAGGAAGACCGCGGCTACGCGACGTGGGAGCTGTGGCTCGCCGTCTTCGGCGTGCTGCTCGGCACCGGCGTCGCCGTCCTCGGTCTCTACAGCAGCTTCGGTGCCCTGTACGACAAGGCAGCACTGCCGGCCTCTGAGGGCGGCTGGGGCTGGGACGACCCGTGGCTGCTGCCGGTCGGCATCGACCTGTCGATCCTCGCCTTCGGCATCGTCAACCTGCTGCTGATCCGCGCCCGCCGCCCCCTGTGGTGGATCAAGTGGGTGCCGCGCGGCGGCACGGTCCTGACGATCTACCTCAACTGGGAGGCTGCGAACTCGCTGCCTGCCCAGGTCGGGCACGCCGGTCTCGCCGCCCTGTGGGTGATCTTCTCCGAGATCGCCGCGCACCTGTACGCCGCGCACATCGGTGAGGTGCACGGTGCGCGCCGCATGGGCAAGATCCGCCTCTCGCGGTGGCTGTGCCAGCCGCTGACGACGTTCCGGATCTGGAAGCTGATGCGGCAGGACGAGATCACCGACTACGAGGTCGCGCTCGCCCACCACAAGGAGTGGATGGTCTACCGGCAGCGTCTCGCCTCCAAGTACGAGACCCGCCGCTGGCGCCGGAAGGCCACTCAGGAGGAGCTGGCCCCCTTTCAACTGGCCAAGGTCGGGCTTTCAGTCGATGAGGCCCTGGCCGTCCCGCTGATGGAGGAAGTACGCGAGACCCAGCGTCTCGCCAAGGCGGCCTTTCAGCGAGCCGAGGCCGAGATTCAACGAGTCGAGGCCGATGTTCAACTCGGGACCGCGCGCATTCAAGCCGAGGTCGACAAGATCCGCGCCGAGGGCCGCCTGAAGATCGCCAAAGCCGAAGCGGAACGCGAGGCTCAGGCGGAGATTCAGCAAGCCGAGGCGGACTTTCAACTCCGTGAGGCCAAGCGGCAGCACGCGCTCAAGCTGGCCGAGGACGAGGCCGCCGCGCAGGCCCAGGAGCTCGCCGACGAGACCGAGAAGCGCCGCACCCTCGCCCGCATCGAGCGGGAGAAGGCGCAGGCCAGTTGGGGTCTGGAGCAGCAGCAGATGGCGTCTCAGGCCACCGAGGCCGAGCGCCGGATCCAGGCCGACGCCGCCGCTCGCGCCCAACAGGACGAGCTCGCCCGCCAGGCCGGGATCGCCCAGGAGCAGCAGCGCCTGGCCGAGGCCGAAGCGGCCCGGGCCAAGGCCCTGGAAGAGGCCGCTGAACACGAGCGGCGGGAGGCTGAACACCGCGCCGCGACGGTGAACGCGGCCAAGCAGGAGCAGCTCGACAGCGAGGAGATCGCCGCTTCCGTCGCCCGCGCGGAGGCCGCGAAGGAGGAGGCCGCTGAACGCCGCGCCCGCGCTGCTGAACATGAGGCGCGTGCGGTTGAAGCCGCGGCCCGGGCCCGCATGAGCCAGGTCGACTGGGACACGCACCGGGTCGCCGCGATGATCCAGGCCCGAGGCGAGAGCGCGGTCACCGTCCGCGTCATCTCCGAGGAGCTGGGCATCTCCACCGGCTCCGCCCAGGACCGCAAGCAGCGCGCGCTCCAGCTGCTGGACGAGCAGGACGGCGGTCAGACCGCCCAGGCGGCCTGAAAGGGCCCCCGACCTGCGAAAACGAGCTCATTCGACGGCTCCACCGGCCCCCGAAGTGATGTTGGCACCTCGGGGACGCGGTGAAGGCGCCGAAGCGCCGGCACCAACCCTGCCACGAACACGCCCTGGAAGGAGGCAAAACCGCAGGTGAGCGACACCAACGAAACCGCCCCGTGGAACAACCCCCCGGAGCGCAAGAAGAAGCTGCGGCGCAAGCGGGCCGAGAAGCAGGCCCGGCGCGCGGAGCACTGGGGCCGGCGCCTGGAGGAGGCCCGCCAGGAGGGCCCGGACATGGTCGCCGCGGTCACCTTCGACCGCCTCCGGGGCACCCTCGACAAGCTCCCCGCGGCCGACCGCGAGCGCGCCTACGAGGCACTCACGCAGGCCCTCGAGCACATCCGCGAGACGCACGCACAGTGACAGCCCGGCTGTGACGGCAGCTGTGACAAGGCCTGTGACATCGGGCTGTTACAGCCGCAACAGACCCCACCCGTACGGCCGCGCGCACCCACGCGCGCAGGCGCGCCCGTGCGCGCGCGAGGATACGACGCTCTGTAACGACTCGTCAAACCGCAACCCATGTCCCGGAAGGACGGAAAATCCATGATCGACGCCGCTGTCAGCGCCGCCGCCGGCGGGGCCTGCGCCGGGTCCGCCGCGCTCCTGTACTACGCGGAGAAGCTGCCCGGACTGAACAAGGTCACCAACAAGCTCCACACCGACCGCGCCCAGGCGGTCCTCATCGCGACCGCGTCGGCCGCGATGGTCGCCACCCCGGCGGGCTCCTGGTGGAACGAGACGGTCAACTCCATCAACGACTGGGCGGTCAGCTCGGTCGGCGAGTGGACCGGCCTGATCATCACCGGCATCCCCGCCCTGGGCGTGACCCTGGTCTTCGTCAACGACCTGGTCACGCGGAAGGTGGAGATGCGCACCCGGATCCTGGGCGCGATCCTGCCGGTGCTGGCCTCCACCATCCCCGGCCCCATCGGCGATGGCATCCAGACCGGGCTGGCCTGGGTCGTCACGACCGTCGGCCGCCTGGTCGCCGGCGCCTTCGGCATGGCGTGAGCGGGGGCTGAGCCGTGTTCGAACTCATCCTGCTCATCGCCATCGCCTACGCCGGAGCCCGCGGCGTGGAGAAGGTGACCGGCACCGACGACCGCCGCTACGACACCGCGGAGTCCCGCAAGGCCGTCGAGAAGGTCGCCGCCAGCGGCCCCAAGGACGGCACCACCACGGTGGTGAAGCGGCCCGGGCCGACCGAGCCGGGCGGCACCTTCAGCGCCGCCGCCCCACGCAGCGCGAAGATCGGCGGGAAGGCCGCCGTGCCGCTCGCGGTCATCACCGAGACCGGCTCCACCATGTGGAAGGCCGTCGGCGAGGGCTACCGCGAGCGGTGGCCGGAGATCCGTGAAGAGCACCGCCGCAAGATGGCCGAGAAGGCCGAGGCGAGGCGGAAGAAGAAGGAAGAGGCCGAGGCGAAGAAGAAGGCGGAGGAAGCAGCGGCCAAGGCCGGGCCCCCGCCGCCCTACCCGCCCAAGCCCACCGAACCGCCGAAGACCGATCCCCCGGACGCGAAAGCCGACGACGAGGACGCGAAGGAGAAGCCGGAGGAGCCGAAGGCATCCCCGGCGGCTGCCGAGACGGGTGACGGCAAGCCGGACTCGCCCGGCGGACCCCACCTCGACCTCAACGCCATCCTCGAGCAGGCGATCAAGGAGCGGGCCGAGGCAGAGGCGAAGGCCGAACAGGCCCGCAAGGAAGCCGAAGAGACGCGTGACCGGGCGGCGACCGACAAGGTCCTCGCCGCGCAGAAGGAAGCCCGCGAAGCGAAGGAGCGGGCCGAGGCGGCCGAGGAACGGGCCCGGACCGCCGAACCGAAGCCCGCCGACCCCGACCCCGATCCCGAATCCCCCGCCGGGCGCCGCCACCTGAGCGTGGTGCCCGACCCTGCACAGAACGGAGACCCGATGTCCTCTCCCAACATGGTCATCCCCGAAATCCGCACCCTGGACGGGCTGATGAACGCCCTGACCCTGACGAAGGCGATGTGCGAGATGCGCTCGGAAGAGGCCATCGCGATCGCCGCCGACGACAAGTCCCTCTCCGACCGCCTCGACCAGATCGAGGCGGAGATGGCCGAGATGGAGGTCGACGCCAAGACCCGCCAGGAGATCGACACGCTGCGCGAGGACATCCACACCCAGTCGGCGGCCGCCGCCCAGTACGGCGCCGCAGCCAAGGACGCTGGCGACTTCGCCGTGGCGGCCGCGGCCTCCGCCTACAAGGCCCACGGCGGCATCGCCGAAGCCGTCCAGTCCTCCCCGATCGAGCGGGCCGCCCAGGCCGGCTACTACGACCGGTGACAGAGCCCCGGCGGGTCGAACCGTACGTGTGGACGTGGGAGGAAGACGGCATCTCCCGGCAGGTCAACGTCCACTACACGCGGATCGGCACCACCGTCATCTACGCCCCCCGCCACTCCGGCGACTGGCTGCCGTGGTTCGACGCGGACTACGAGTTCGAAAGCGACCGCGGCCGCTGGGAGGAGGGCGACATCGTCACCCTCGGCTCCCCCGATGACCCCGGCTACGGGCTGATCGACCCGGACGACGACATCGACGCCCCCGAGGACTTCAGCGGCGTCATCGAGGACGTCGTCTCCGACTCCAGCCCCGAAAAGGAAGGAACCCACCCCATGCCGATCACGAAGATCCCTGACGTCGTCAACCACCGAGCCCTGCTCACCGCGCTCAACACCATCCGCGCGGAAGTCGAGACCCGCCAGGAGGACGTCGACAACCTCGCGGCCTGGTCCGGCGAGATGGCCGAACGGATGCGCGGCATCGGCGAGGAGCTGAAGGCCCTCAACGTCGACAACTACACCGTCGGCAACATGCACATGCTCGGTGACCTGATCGACGGGTCGAAGAAGGCCGCCGACGCCTACAAGAACGCCACCGACAAGTCCGTCACCCAGGCCGAGACCGCCGCGCGCACCGCGCACCGCAACCACGGCCGCATCCAGGACGCCGTCGACGACTCCGACGTCCCGATGGCGAAGAACACCTTCTACGACGCCGAATAGGCGCCCACTGCACCACCCGTCAGGCCACCGGGCCCGCCAACTGGCGGGCCCGACCCCTGTGTTGCCCAGACGCCCCCGGCCCGCGCACCAGGCGCGGTTCGGAGGCGGTGGGGAGCACCGGGCCCCCGGACCCGTCCTCCACAGCCCCGAGCATGAAGGGAACCCGCCGTGCGCGCCCCGAAGAACCCCACCCCCCAGTACGTCGACCTCGCCGCCTTCGTCGCCGCGCAGACCAACCAGGCAACAGCCCAGGCGGCAACCGGCAAGAAGAACTCCCGCACCTTCAAAGAGTGGGCGCTCGCCAACCGCGGCCGCCTCACCCTCGCCGTCACCGCCGCCAGCATGGGTCCGGCCGGCGAGCTGCTGTCCGCCACGCCCGACGGCTGGAAGACCGCCCTCACCCTCGGATTCACCGGGGCCGCGGCCGCCGGCGCCTGGGGCTGGGTCCCCGGCCTGGTCAAGTGGAACGGCGTGTGGCGGCCCGCCCGCACCCTGCCCGCCGAACACGACCGCTACATCGGCCTGTCCATGCCGGTCACCGGCTCCGGCCTGCTCACCACCATGGCGAGCGTCGGCGGACCCGAATGGGGCGAGAACCCCTGGTGGGGCTTCTCCCTGGCCTGGTCGCTCGGCTACGGCGCCTGGGCGTGGCAGCGCTGGGGACGGCGCCCGCAGGCGAAGGCCCCGGAGCTGACCCAGCAGATGCTGGACTGGATGGAGTACGCCGCCGTCCCCGACGGGCCGTACCCCAAGAGCAAGCTGGTCTCCCCGATCGCCAACCCCAAGGGCGGCTGGTCGGCGGAGATCCACGTGCCGCGCGGCAAGTCCTTCAAGATCGTGGCACTGGACGACGTGCTGTCCTCGCTCGGCATCGACGACCCCGACCTGGTGGCGCTGGAGAAGCTCTCCCCGCGCAAGGGCCGGGTCACGGTGTTCACCGAGAACCCGCTGAAGAAGGGCACCCTCTTCGGCCCCCAGCACGTCCTGGACCCGGAGACCGGACTCGCCCCGTTCGGCGTCTACTACGACGGCGAGCAGGCCAACTACCGGTTCTTCCTGCCCGGCTCCGGCGCGGTGCACGACTTCATCACCGGCACCTCCGGCTCCGGCAAGTCCCGCGCGCTGGACGGGCTGCTGGGCATCGAGCGGCGCAGCCCGCTGATGTGCTCGATCGTCATCGACCCGCAGGCCGGCCTGTCCCTGCCGGACTGGCCCGACGGTGTCGCCGTGTTCGCGCCGGGCAACGCCTTCGGCATCGTCGTCCTGCGCGCCGTGCACGCCCTGATGAAGGAGCGCGGCAAGCGGTACAACCGGCTGAAGTGGGTCGACGACAAGGGCCGCACCCGCGTCGGCCGCGCCTTCTTCGTGCCGGGCGATCCCGACCCGCTGGTCTGCGTCACCCTGGACGAGGCCCACGACCTCCTCAACGACCCCGACTTCGGCGAGGAAGCCGTCAAGATCGTCGGTGACCTCGTGAAGGAGGCCCGGAAGGTCGGCATCAAGTTCCGCCTGGCCAACCAGTCCCCCAACGCCTCGGAGCTGGGCGGCGAGACCCTGATCCGCGACATCCTCCAGGGCGGCAACAACCTGGTCCTGCGCTCCGGCTCCTCCGCGACCGGCAAGCGGGCCGCCGGAAACGCCCTCGGGGACATCGACCCGGGCGCGATCCCGAAGGAGTTCAACGACGGCACCAGCACCGGCGGCCTCGGCTACCTCGCCGGTCCCGACAACCGGTCCGCGATGTGGCGGGCCCCCAACGTCGAAGACGCCTACGGCCTGGCCCACGAGGGCGAGACCACCGGCATCGAGCAGGCCAGCATCGACGCGCTGCCGATCGTGCGTCACATCCTCGAAGAGCACGCGCTGATGATCCGTCTGCGCAACGCCGGCGAGGACTACACGTACAACCCCGAGCGCTTCACCGACACCGCCCCGACCCAGGCGAAGAAGCCCGGGAAGAAGCAGGCCGTGCCCGCTGTGGCCATGGAGAAGGTGCCGGACGCCGTGGAGCCCGAGGGCGCGTCGATGTCCGACACCACCCGGCGGATCGTCGCCTTCCTCCACAAGCACGGCAAGCCCGCAGCACCGGCGGTCATCTCCAGGTCGCTGGGCATCCCCAACCCCCGGGTGCGCACCGCCCTGGGGCGGATGAAGGACGACCCGAACGTGCCCGTCACCAACCTCGGCCACGGCGCCTGGGTCCACACCGACCACGCCGACTACATGGCCGCCGCCTGAACCAGCGAGGGAGAACCCTGTGAACAGCACCGACGCCCCGGCCGGCGCCCTGCAGATCCTGGACCAGGCCGCCGCCCTGGTCCGCCAGCGCGCCGCCCGCCTCGGCACCGAGCCCGCCCCGACCCCCACGCTCACCATCGTTCTGGACGACGCACCCGCACTCCTGGCCAGCCTGTCCGGCCCCCAGCGCGACCAGCTCACCGAACTCATGACCAGCGGCCGCGCCAACGGCATCCACATCCGCGGCCGCTCCCGGCTCCCCCGCCAGTACGCCACCCTCGCGGAGCTGAACGCCGCCGCCGAGCACGGCGACCTGTAGCCACCACCCCGCCCCACCACCGAGGCCGGCCCCTTCCCCCGAGGGGCCGGCCTCGGCCGTACCCGACTCCCCTGGAGCGCCCGATGAACACCGAGCAGCACCTGGTCGACCAGGAAGTCGGCCCCTACTCCCCCACCGTGCCCACCGCGATCTGGCAGCCCGCCCCCCAGCACCACCAGGTCGTCGTACAGCAGGCACCCGCCCCGGCCCTGACCCTCTACCAGGTGCCGGTCCCCGGCTCCGTCCAGGTCCAGCTCCCCGACGGCCGCATCGCCTGGGGCCGCCCCGTGGAGCACCGCCTGGACCCGGTCCCCGTCGCCACACCGCGCGAGCCGATGCCCTCCTGGGCGAAGGCGATCGGCATGGTCGCCGGAAGCATCACCGCTCTCGCCCTCGGAGGCGCCATCGCCCTCCGTATCGCCGCACCCGCCCTGGGAGGCCTCGTGGACGTGCTCGACATGCTCTGGAAGGTCGCCCTGGTCCTCGCCGTCATCCTGTTCGGCGGCCTGGCCGTCGCCCGCTCCCTGTTCGCCAAGGCCGCAGGCCACACCGGCAGCGACCACGGCACCAGCAGTGAGCCGTCGACCGTCGTCTTCGCCCCGCAGATCGACACCGGCGGCAAACGGCTCATCGGCCGCGGCGGCGACGTGAACATCCAGTGGGGCGACGGCAACCGCAACAAGCAGTAACGCCGCCTCGCCGCGAAGCACATCGAGCTCCTGGAGGCCGCGCTCGCCGCGCTCAAAGCGGCGGCGACCCAAGGCTCTTCCCGCCGACCTGCCTGGTCCTCGGCCCGCCCCCACGGCGGCCTCGAGGGCCGGCCAGGCCGACCGGCCTGCCCGCACCTTCCTTCCCTCTACCTCGCCAAGGAGCGATCCGCCATGGCCCGACAGCCTTCCGGACCCGTCCTCACCCTCCAGCCCGCGCCCCAGCCCGGCTGGTGGCAGACCAACCGCCACAAGGTCCTCGCCGTCCTCGCGCTGATCATCGGCTTCCTGCTCGGCCAGAACAGCACCGACGCCCCGGCCGCCACCAACACGCCGCCCGCGCACACCGCACCCGCTGACAGCGCCACCCCGGCCACGCCGTGATCCGGACCGCCCGCCCGGCCCTCGCCCCCCGCCGCCCCGCGCGGCAGCACAGGGCGAGGACCGGACAGGCCGCCCGGCCCCACCCCGACCCGCCTGCAAGGAGCCTTCGTTGACCACCGCCCCCCTCAGCCCCACCGAGATCCAGTACTGCCAGCACGCCGCCAGAGTCGTCCGCATCGAAGCGCCCGCCGTCACCGAGCTGCTCGCGGCCATGGCACACCTGGACCAGGCCCTCGAGGCCGACCCCCAGGACAGCGCCACCCACTACGCGCCCCGCGGCCAGGAGCACCTGGTCCCCGACTGGATCCGCGCCAACGCCGACAAGATCCGCGCGCAGCTGGACGCCCTCGTCAACCGCTACACCGACCCCGGCAGCGGCCTGCTCAGCCAGGTCACGGACCAGCCCGGCATGTGGACCGATCCGGCCTCCGGCCGCACCTTCGACCTGGACGCCGACTACGTGCCCGCCAGCGACGACGGCCGTCGCCCCGGCGTCGTGTGGCGCTACCGCGGCATGCACGCCGCCAACGGAGCCCCGATCCTCCACCCCCACCAGCTGCCCGACCGCACCCCGTGCGCCGGACCCTGCTGGCCCGTCGGCACCGTCCCGACCATCGTCATCGGCGGCGGCGTATGAACCCTCCCACCGTCACCGCCTTCACCGAGACCGCCGCCCTGTACGCCGTCATGAACGAGGACCTGCCGGGCGCCCGCCGCATCGTCGGCGACATGCTGCCCGGCGAACGCGCCCAGCTCGCCCAGCAACTGGACCAGCTGCGCGAGCTGCTCGGCCCCCGCTGCGACGGCTGCGACGCCCTCACCCCCATCGGCACGAGCGTCCTCACCAACCCGCTGAGCACCGACCGGCAGTACCTGTGCCGCGACTGCGCCGCCGCTCCCGCGACGGCGACCTGACCCGGCCTGCCCGCCCGGCCTCCGGCGCCCCGCCCCTCGCGGCGGCTCCGGGGGCCGGACAGGCCGACCGGCCTCCCCAGCACCTCGTCCCCTGCCGCAGCAGTGCCTGCGGACAACCCACAAGGAGAGCAGTCGCTTTGGCGAAAGCGCCCGCCGTCATAGGTGTCCTCACCGAGCCCGCCCCGCCCACCTGGTGGAAGGCCAACCGGCACAAGGTCTTCCTCATCCTCGGCCTGATCGGCGGCTTCTACATCGGCACCCACAGCAGCGACGCCGCGACCAAAACCGACCCGCCCAGGCCGGCGCACACCGCGCCCGCCGACCCCAGCACCGGCACAAGCCCGTCCCGCTGACCACGAGAGGCGACACCACCATGAGCGTCACCCCGTTCCCCCACTCCCGCGCCGACCGCCAGCAGGAGCCCACCACCCAGGCCCGGGACTACAGCTGGTGGAAGCAGTTCAGCGCAGAACACGGCTGGCTCGGCCGCCGCCTCCACGACATCCGGATGGCCCCCACCTACGGCTGGCGGCTCATGGCCGGATGGATCAAGAGCGTCATCATCCTCGCCATCGCCGCGGCCGCGTTCTTCTCGCTGTACGGCATCGGGGCCACCGTGATCGAAGCGGCGCGGGCCCTGCCGTGGTCCACCCCGACCGGCGACGACCACACCGGCCTGCTCGCCACCATCGACCAGCCGGTCCGGTCCTACCTCGCCGCACGCACGCAGGCGCTGCCCGTCGACGCCACCACCGCCTACAGCGCCTGGCAGGCGGTCGGCGTCGTCGCGTTCATCCTCGGCTACCTCCGCAACGGCGGAGCCCGCCTCACCTGGACCGTATGGGGCGCGGCCACCGTCGCCATGGTGTGGATCGGCACCCCCGGCCCCGGCCGCGAGGTCGCCGCCGGCATCGCGGTCCTGGCCTGGGCGGCCCTGTCCGTCCTGGCGCTGCGCGGCATCAGCCTCTCCCCGGCCGCCTTCATCAACGTCGACGTGCACAACCAGACGCCGCCCGCCCCCGAGGTCCGTGCCGAGATCCACTGCCACCACCCGGAGCCGAAGCCCTCGTACAAGCCGTTCGACCCCATGCAGCCGCCGTCGCTGAACTGACCCTGACCGCTGCCTGTCCGGCCCGCGCCCCGCGCGCGGACCGGGCGGAGAACGGCCAGGAACAACCAGCACCATCAGAAGCACCACTGCGCCGCACGGAACGTCCGTGCGGCGCAGTGGCTGTCGGTCCGGGCTACTTCGAGCGGGCCTCCCTGTCGCGTTTCCACTTGGGCACGCGGTCCCAGGTCGCGGCCCATAGCTTGACTGCGTTGAGGTCCCAGGATGCGGGGCCAGGGCGTTCCAGACGTGGAGGGAAGTCCCGTCGCTTGCTCAGTGTGGTGATGCGCTGGGGTGAGACGCCGAGGAATTCGGCCACCCTGCGGGCGTTCGCAACATCCATGTCTTCGGTGACGGGTGCCGACGGTCGTTCGTCGGCGAACTTCGAGGTGTACGAGCGGCGTTCGTTGCGGAGCGGCAGTTCGGCGTGCAGGGCTTCGTACTCGGCTTTCTCAGCCTGTGGCCGGTCCGGGAACCACTCCAGGGTCAGCTTGGTGACGTCCCTCTCCCACCAGTCCTTCTCCCGGAGGTGAGTGCGGAAGCGATCGTAGGGCTCACTCGAGATGCCTACGTACAGCAGCTCATTGCTCTGGTTGAAGGCCCGGTATAACGCGGTTCGAGCGGTGGGGTCAGCAGCCATTGCCCCTCCTCACTTGCTGCTCTTGGGTCCAGGCTTCGCGGGCTCAATGCCGTTCTCGCGGGCGATCCGCCGCACGTACGCCGCTGTGAACGGAGATCTCTCCGTCACGTCGGTGGGCCGCATCCCGCCCTTCAGAGCTGCAACGACAGCTGCGACGGCGGCCTTTCGCGCCTCGTCGTGGGCTTCCTCGGTCTCTCTGTACCGCTGAGTGGCCTGATCCAGCCCCTGTTCAACATCCATGCGCAACAGAGTATCGCTACACGGTTGCGTATCGCTCCTCTGTATCGCTACTTTGTATCGCAACGGTGGATCGGTAATCCGGCGAGGGAGGGACACCCGTGCGTAAGGACGACTTCGACCCGCAAGAGAACGACGACCTGGTCGACGTCGACCCGTACGCACCCACCGAGCCGCCGACGACCATCCCGATCTACAAGCGCAACCAGGCACCCGAAGGACTCGCCACCAAACGGCAGTTGAGGGCGATGGGACTGCGGCCCGGCGGCCAGGACGTGGTGGCCGAGGTGGAGACGCGCGGCCCGAAGAACGGCTTCCTGTACGAGATCGCCAAAGCGAAGCCGGTCCGGCCGATGACGCTCGCCAAGGAGTACGCGCTCGACAAGGCCATGGCCGCCCGCCAGACCTGCCCCAAGTGCGGCCGCCGTTTTTACGGCTGCCTGCGTACCTCGCTCGGCATCTGCCTGGAGTGCCACGAGGGCACCCCCGCGCACCCCAGCTCCTACATCAACCCATCGGCCGCCTGACCCAGCGGCTTTCACCCTTCACCGCCATCGACCAGCAGAGGAGATCTGCCATGCCCACTCGCACCCTCACCGCCCAGCAGCCCGGCCCGATCCTGATCGACGCCCAGCTCCTGGGCGCGGGCGGCGTCGTCACCGTCCGCACGGACCGCACCCGCAAGGAAGCCGAGATCACCATCCGCACCGCCGACGAGACCGGCGACTCCGCCGACGCGGTCCGCGACGCCGACCTTCGGTGGGACGCCCGCGGCGCCCTGGTCGCCCACGTCCAGGGCAAGGGAGGCGGCATCAGCGGCGGCAGCACCACCATCATCCGCGGCGGGGGCGGCACCAGCGTCGTCCAGTCCTTCGGCACCGTCCACGGGTCCGTCACCGGCATGGTCATCGACGGCGACATGACCATGGTCGGCGGCAACGTCTACGTGAACGGCCGACGCATCACCCCCGGCCAGGGCAGCACCACGATCATCACCGGCAGCTCCCCCATCGAGATCACCGCCGTGGTGCCCGAGGGAAGCTCGGTCACCGCCCGCACCCAGTCCGCCGACGTCACCGCCGACGGCACCTACACGGCCGTGTCCGCCTCCACCCAGTCCGGCACCGTCCGCGCCCCCGGCCAGACCGAGCAGTTCACCGCGGGCACGCAGTCCGGCGACATCGACGTGGAGAACTCCCCGCACATCACCGCCAAGACACAGTCCGGCGACATCCGGCTCGGCCGCACCGACGTCGTGGAGGCCAGCACCATGTCCGGCGACGTCACCATCCGCGACTTCGGCGGCACCGCCCAGCTCAACAGCATGTCCGGCGACATCCGCGTCCACGCCACCGCCGGCGGCGACATCACCGCCAAGACGATGTCCGGCGACGTCAACGTCACCGCCACCGAGCAGGCCGTCAACGACGACCTGGACGTCCGCGCCAACAGCATGTCCGGCGACGTGCGCCTCCCCAGCCGCCGCCAGTCCGGCACCAGCGGCCCCCGCCGCCGTCGCAGCTGACCGACCGGCTTCTGTCGGTCCCGGACACCCCCGCCAGGGCGGTCCGGGGCCGGCGGTGGCCGACCGGCCAGCACCGCCCGGCCCGGGCGTGCCCGTGATCGCGCCCGGGCCGGGTCACCACTTCGGACCACCGCCCTTTGGAGGAACCGCATGAGGCGCTTATGGATGAGCCGCGCCGACCGTGCCCGCTGGCAGGCCGCCCGCACCCTGACCGACCTCGGCAAGGTCACCGCCGCCTGGTGGGAGGGCACCGTGCGCAGCCTCCCCGGTCACCGCGCGAACCACCGCCCCCATCCCGCCCTCGCTGAGCACACCGCGGCCCTCGCCACCGCCAACCGCGCCGGATTCGTCATCCCGGCCGCGCAGGCCGGCTTCGTCGACGGGCAGCTGCAGCAGCGTGCCGCGGTGCAGGGCTTCGCCACCGACCCGGCCCTCATCCGCCGCCTGGTCGACGCCGCCGAAAAGGCCGGCCTCGAGATCGCCCTCAACGACTGGCTCGACTTCGAGTACGACGGGCCCGGCACCGGGATCACCGTCACCACCGGCGACGGCGCCGACAACCTCTTCGGCCAGGCCCTCGGCCTCCCGGACCTGAAGGCGATGTGGCCGAAGCTCCCGCACGCCGTGGACGCTGTCGCGGACGCCCTTCAGATCACCCTCGCCGACCCGCAGTTCGGCCCCAGCACCCTCCTGTGGGACACCCTCACCGCCGCCATGCCGGCCGAACCCTCCCCCGCCCCGAAGATCATGTGCCGGGAGTGCGGCTGCACCTTCCGCAGCAACTGCGCCGACGGCTGCATCGGCGGCGTACAGGACCAGGCCGACGGCCGCTGCCCCGCCTGCATCGACCCCAGCATCGTCATCGACTGGTCGAAGGAGCCGGAAGAGAAGGAGTGCGCCCTGTGTGGCGCCCCCTTCTTCCACGCCGGGTCGTACTGCTCCCTGGGCTGTGAGGCCGCCGACGGCTACGGCGACGAGGACGACGAGGAGGAAGTGGTCGAACAGTCGTCCCCCGCAGGCGCCCGCAAGGAGTGCACGCTGTGCCGCGCCCCGTTCTCCGGCACCGGCGACTACTGCACCGTCCTGTGCAACCTCGCGGACACCCCCTGGAGCGGCGGCGAGGGCGAGCCACCGCTTCGTGCATCCGAACGCATCCAAGCCAAGCGCTCCCAAGCGGCTGACCCTGACGACCCGTGGGCCACCAGCCCGTTCTGAGCCCGGAGACCAATCCCATGGACATCCGCATCACCTCGTTCGGGCACCTGCACGGGCCCGCCCCCGTCGGCGCGCACATCACCCTCGACCTGCGGCACTTCCGTGACCCGCACGTCGACCCGAGCCTGCGCGCCCTGACCGCCCGCGACCGCAGGGTCATCCGGGCTGTGAAGCGCACCCCTGGCATCGAGCAGCTGCTCGCCGCCACCGTCGCCCAGGTTCAGGCCTACGCCCGCAGTCCCGGCGCCGGGCAGCGCCCGCTGCACGTCGCGGTCGGCTGTGCAGGAGGTAGGCACCGTGCCGGTGTCACGGCCTATCTGCTGGCCCGGCGCCTGCGCCGCCGTGGCCACCAGGTCACCCTCCACCACCGCGACCTGCACCGTCCCGTCGTCGAACGCGCCGCAGCCTGACGGCTCCCCGTGCCGCCCCAACCCTCCCGCAAGGGCTGGGGCGTTGCGGAGGACCGGACAGTCCGGCCCCACACCGCAGACCCCCTCCCGGAGGCCATCCGTGACCAAGGCACCGATCCACTACATGGTGACCATGCCCGACGGCACCGTCCCGCCCACCGCCGGACCCAGCAGCCAGTACGCGACCGTCAACCTCGCCGAGCACGTGGGCCAGGTCGTCGACCACCCCAGCCCGGGCAAGAAGTGTTACGACGTGAGCGCGTTCTCCTACTTCCGCACCTACACCCAGCGCGGCATCGGCGAGGTCCTCGAACGCCGCGGTGAGTGGCCCGTCGAGTGGCCGGTCCGCTTATGGATCGTCGAGCCGCTCGGAGAGACGGGCAACTGGGGCGGCCGGCACTACCCGTACTGGGTCCTGTGCCACCAGCTGAAGGTCGTGGAGGAGACCGAGATCTGGAGGGCCTTCGGACACCGCGGCCAGCAGGTCTGGGACCTCATCGACCGTCAGCTCCCCGACCTGGCCCGGCAGTGGGCCGACGAGTGGCAGAGCGACCCGGACGGCACCCACAGCCGCTACGACGACTGGAACGAGCGCCTGAGCGACACGCACGCGCTGTGCTGCTGGGTGCGCAACAAGGCGGATGGCTCCCGGCGGGAGGCGGCCAAGGAGGTGGCGCAGGAACTCGCCCGGGCCGCCGCCGAGAAGACCGCGGCCGCCGCCGGCGCCGCCGAGGACGCCGTCGCCGCGATCAGCCGCCGTGCCTCGTGCCTCACGGCTGGCCAGCTGCTGCACGACCGCATCTGCCGGGGCGACTACCAGAAGAGCATCCGCGCACTTCTGCTCGGTGCCGGTCTCGACAGGAACGTCCCCGCCCTCGCGAACGCCTGAGGCCTGACGGCCCCCTGTGCCGCCCCAACCCCGACCGGGGCTGGGGCGGTGTGGAGGACCGGAACAGCCCCGGCCTGCACCGATTCGAAGGAGGGTTCGTGACCACTTCCACCACCGTCGCCCGCACCATCGGCGAGAACGTGCTCGACAGCATGAGCGTGATCGGCGGTGTCGTCGTCGGCACCACGGTCGGCCGCCTCGCGCACGCCCGCACCACCGACCGGAACGGCCCCGCCAGCCGCCTCGCCGCCGGCGTCGCGGCCGGACTGGTTGCTGCGGTCATCACCGACAGCCTGCTGAACACCGCCACCAGCTCCTGGCGCAGCACCCTGAACGGCAGCGCCCCGAAAGTCCCCGCCGCGACGTTCGACCAGGCCCGGCCCCGGATCACGGCGCAGGCCGCCGCCGACGCCGCGCACAAGGCCAAGTCCCGCTGGTACTGGAGCGACTGGCGCAACCCCGCCCCGAGCGACGCGCTGTGGCACGGCTACGAGGACGGCACCGCCACCTACTACCTGGCGCCCGGCCTGTACCTGCGCTACCAGCCCCACCACAGCGATCTCGGCACCAAGCGGTCGATGGGCTGGACGGAGCAGTACAGCCTGGAGACCGGCGAGGGCACCACCGTCCTGACCGGACCGGCCCACCTGCTGGAACTGCTGGACTCCCGGCACACCATGCCCGTCCCGGCGCGCGAGCGGGCCGAACAGCTCGAGGCCATCGTCGACGCTGCCCTCGCCGAACAGCCCGAGGACGACCTGACGTGCCCGGCCGTCACCGGCGAGGTCATCCAACAGCGGGCCGCCGCGCGCGACATCGTCGACGTCACGCACACCGAGGCGGTCGGCCTCATCAACGAGCGCCTGTACCAGCGCAGGATCCGCCTCGCGTCCGCCAGCGCCGCGCACGAGGACGACCAGGAGGAGAGCGCGGACGGGCAGCCGACGGAGGCCGACCAGGACACCGCGGCCGTCGCGTCGGCGGCCTGAACCCGGCAGTTCTCGCTGCCCCACCCGCTCTGACGGCTCCCTGTGCCGCCCCAACCCCGCCCGCAGGGCTGGGGCGGTGCGGAGGACCGGGCAGATGGGCCCGATCCCCGGACACACCCCAAGGAGACCTTGTGACCGACATCCTCGAACCCGTCGTCGCCCCCGCGCTGGACGACGCCTCCCCGCTCGCCCGTCTGTTCGCGATGGTCAGCGAACTCGACACCTACACCGAGGCCGAGCAGCGCGACGACGCAGAGATCGCCGCCGCCCACCACGTCTACAACGCCTACGGCGCCACCGTCGGCCAGGTCCTGGACGGCGAGGACTGGGTCGGCCAGATCCCGGTGAAGGACAACCGGCTGGAGGCCAGCGCCGTCGCCTGGCTGGAGGGCGGTTTCTGGCTGCACCACACCCTCGACATCAGCGAGGACGACGGCGCCCGCGACGTCCTCACCCTGATCGCGCCCTGCGCCTGCAACTCCGGCTACGTCGACTTCCAGCTGGAGAACGAGGACGACCTGCTGGAGGTCCTCACCGACCTGCGCCGCACGCACGGCCGCGTCCCGCACGACGACGGCGAGTGCGCCAGCGTCCCCGACCCGCACGCCCCCACCACGAAGTGACGCCCGGGGGCGGCCGCCGCATCCGACCAAGAACGCCCGCGGCCGCCCCCGTTCTCCCGCAGCCCGAACAACGAGATGAGGAGCACCTCCAGCATGACCGATCACAGCCCCCGAGCCGCCCGTTTCGCCGCCGTCTACGCCCTGATGCGCATGGCCGCCGACCTGGGTGACCACTGGATCCAGTCCGACCACCAGGCCGTCACCAAGGGCCAGCACGACGAGAACGACGGCCAGTCCAGCCGGGCCGGGCGCATCGCGTGCACCGCGCACGTCGCCACCTACACCGCCACCCAGGCCGCCGTCCTGTACGCCGGATCCCGCGTGCTCGGCCTGCGCCTGAAGCCCGGCCGGGTCGCCGCGGCGCTCGCCCTGTCGGCCGGCACCCACTGGTGGGCCGACCGGCGCATGCACCTCAAGGCCGTCGCGGACGCCACCGGCAAGGGCAACTTCTACCAGCTGGGCGGCCCCCTGGGTGGCGCTTACGCCCTGGACCAGGCGTTCCACCACACCGTGGAAACCGTCGCGGCCGCCATCGCGGCCTCCAAGTGAGCCCCGCCGACCCTCCCGCGCCCACCCAGCGCCTCGTTCCCGCAGGGAGCCCCACCGTGACATCGTTCCTCGACACCGACTTCCCCGACCCGGCCGTCATCGTCCTCATCGGCCCGTCCGGTTCGGGCAAGTCCACTCTGGCCAGCACCTGGGAGCCCACCCAGGTCCTCAGCCTCGACCACTACAGGGCCCTGGTCTCGGACTCGGCCGGCGACCAGTCCGCCACCGGCGACGCCGTCTTCGCCCTCCTGCGTGTCCTCGAGGCCCGCCTGCGCCGCGGGCTGACCTCCGTCGTCGACGCCACCTCCACCAACCCCGAAGACCGCGCCACGCTCCTGGCCACGGCCCGCCGCTACGGCGTTCCCACCGTCGCCCTGATCGTGCCCACACCGCTGAGCGTGTGCCTGGAACGCAACGCCTCCCGCACCGGCGACCGGCAGGTGCCCGAGGACGCAGTCCGCGCCCAGCACCAGGCCATGGTCGCCACCGCCTCCCCCGACCGCCTGCTGCAAGAGGGCTTCGACTACGCCGAGTTCGCCCCCGGCATCCAGCGTCTCGGCCGGCTCGGCGCGCTGCTGCAGCGGGCCAGCGACACCCGGCGCCGCGAGCTCGGCCTGGACGGCGGCGACAAGCCGGGCGACGCCTGGCACCTGCGCCGCTACTTCGGCCCCGAGATCGCCCGCCTGGCCACCTGGAAGGACGGCTCCGACCTCGTCACCGGCGACGACCGCGTCGTTGTCCTGGAAGTCGCCGGCGACCACCTCACCCTCGCCTACCGGCACGACGCCGACGGCGAGGGCAACTTCGGCTTCGACGTCCTGGTGCCCTGCCCCAACGACACCGACCGCGACGACGACGATGAACCCTGTGGTCCGGCCTGGCTGCCCGCCTACAGCGCCACCGGCCTGCTGCACGCCTACCAGGGCAGGCACGAGAGCGACGACGGCCTGATCTGCGAAGGCTGCGGCTACGAAGGCGAGATCGACCACGAGGCCGCCGACTGGGAGGCCGGATCCGACCCCGAGGACAGCGGCGACCGGCAGACGCAGTACGCGGGGGCGGTCCGGTCGTGAGCACACCCCCCATCGAGCCGATCCTGGACCCGGTCGAACGCCTCGCCGCGGCCCTGCGCGCGGGGCTCGGAGAGGCGTGGGAGCCCACCATGGGGCCCGGCGCTCCGGCCGCGATCCTCACGAACACTGGCGCGGGCCGGTCGGTCGGCGCCGACCCCGACCCGGAGACGGGCCGCATCACCCTCCAGGCGTGGATCGACGGCGGCGACGGGCGTACGCCGACCGCGATCTACACCGCGGACATCTCCCGGCACCGCGACCTCGCCCACTGGCTGTCCTGCGGCAACCTCAACGAGCCCGCCGTGGTGATGGCACGGACCCTGCGTCTGCTGCTCGCCCAACTCCCCTCCGACACCGACCTCGACGCGCGGGACAGGGGCGAGAAGTGAGCGCCAGCGGGGCCTCGCGCCCCGACACGGCAGCGCAGGGATGGGACCAGGCGGTCTTCCGCTGCGGCCGGTGCGGTGCCGACCGCACGGTCACCACCGAGGCCGACTACCTGAAGGCCATCTGCGTTCACCGCGACGCGCACGCGCTCTGGGACCGCCTCAACCCGATCGAACGCGACGGCCTCGCCTCGATCCTGCGGGTGCTGCTGGCCGATGTCGGCCTCGGCCGGGAGTTCCTCGCCCTCATGGACAACCAGCAGCAGGCCACCCGCCCGAACCCCACCACACAGGAAGGAGCCACCCCGTGAGCCTCATCGGCCAGGAAGAAGGCATCGAGCACGGCACCCTGCGCGGCCACCGCCAGCACACCCGCCGCAAGGTCCCCGCCACCGAAGCGTGCGGCTGTCTGCAGGCCAAGCGCGCCGACGAACAGGCCAAGTCCGAGGCACGGCAGGCCGGCCGCGCGCCCCGGGCTGCCGGGCAGCACAAGTGGAACGGCGGGAAGTTCGCCGCCGGCACCTCCCGCGCGGAGGCCAACACGGCCGTACGGGCCGCCTGCCCCACCGAGGGCTGCGGCCAGGAGGCCGCCGGCCGCTTCCCGAAGCAGCGCGGCTGGGTCCGGGTCCACGTGGCCGGATCGACCGAACCGGCCCGCGACTTCTGCTCCGGCTCCTGCGCGACGTACGGCATCGCGCTCGCCGAACTCCGCATGGACAACGCCGCCGCCTGAGCTGACGGCCGCCCGTGCCGCCCCAACCCCGCACGCGGGTTGGGGCGGTGCGGAGGACCGGACAGACCCGCCCGGCCCTACGCAGGACCCGAGAGGAGGACCACCCCTCATGACCGTTCTTCAACTCGCCCCCGCCCTCCACAACCGAGACGACCGTCCGCACGACGACGGCACCGGCCTTGAGCCGATCGTCGCCCTGCACCAGCGGGTGCAGAACTTCGACCTGTCCCAGCGGGAGCAGCAGCGCGGCGAGGAGGCCGCGTTCCAGGCCGTACTGAACGCCGACGCCGTACTCACCGGCGCCTTCCCCGACACCCTCGACACCGTGGTGCAGGCCATGTCCTGGACCGGACACCCGCCCGTCCCGGACGCGCAGCTGATGGCCAGTGCCGTCACCTACCTCGGCTCCGCCGACGGGCTGCGCGGCTGGTGGCTCCACTACACCCGCCGCGAGGAAGGCATCGGCGAGGACGGCGACCTGGTCCACGTCCTCACCCTCATCGCCCCCTGCTCCTGCGGCACCTACCTCAGCGTGGAGCTGGTCGACGAGGACCACCTGATCGTCCTGCTGGACGAACTCGACACCGCCCCCGGCGCCCCCATCGACTGCGACTACCGCTTGCGGATCCGATCCAGCAGCTACGCCGACCCCGCACACACCAGCATCGAGCCGCCCTTCTAGGGCCCGCTCGCACCCGACCGTGCACGGACGAAGCGATGCACTCCGACCCGTGGCTGGTGACCTTCCGCCTGCTCGATGAGGCCAGCACCCGCCACAGCTACGTGATCAAAGACGCTGCCAGCGCCTACCTCGCCCGCGCGGCAGCCCGCAAGCTCGCCGACAGCCCGGCCGAACAGGCCGCCCGCGACGGCGCAGCCATCGACCCCCGCTACGACGACGTCCTCGCCCTCACCCCGATCGTCCTGGCCCACACCCTGCACTTCGACGCCAGGACCCCCACCTGAATCCGCCCCGGGACGGCCGCCTTTCGGCCTGAGAAACCAGCCGGCCGTCCCGGGCCACACCATCCCGCCCGCAGGCGAGAGGAGCACCCTCATCATGCCGTCCCGACCCCGCCCCGCCCACTCCCCCACCCGCAAAGCCCGCCAGGCCGCGGCCGCCAGAATGCGCGCCATCGGCCTGGGACGTCGCCGCCCCCTGCCCCATCGCGGTCCCAGCTTCCTGTGCGGACCCTGCAACGTCGCCTGGGCCGGCGCGGAAGCCGACTGCTTCTCCTGCGGCCTGCCCGCCACCCAGGAGCACAGCCACCCCGGCACCGCCCTCCAGATCCTGCTGATCGCCGTCGGCCGCACCCCCGTCCTCAAAACAGACCCCCAGATGGAGGAGTCCCGGTGACCGCCACGATCGCGGACGCCTACGACGCCCGCCTCTACGCCCGGGCCCGTCACGAGGCCGAACCCACCGGCGCACTCTTCACCGCCCCCCAACGGCCGGCGCCACTCACAGCCGAGCAGCAGCGCCTCAACTTCGAGCTGCTGGGCCAGGGCATCAGCTCCCGCCACCAGGCCGCGCCCACCGAGCCGACGCTCACCGCGATCCGCGCGCTGACCATCCAGCCGCCCTGGTCGGACCTGATCGCCCTCATGAACGAGGCGATCGCCAAGCGCATCGAAAACCGCGTGTGGACCACCCACTGGCGAGGCACCCTCCTCATCCACGGCGGAAAAACCATCGACAAGCGGGCCCTGGCCCTGCCCGCCGTCCGCGAGGCACTGCCCGACGACTACGAGCCGGTGCAGGGACACGTCGTCGCCGTCGCCGACCTCGCGGGCATCCACGCGGACGACGGCGCATGCACCCGCTGGTCCGAGCACGGCTGCTTCCACTGGGAGCTCCGCAACGTGCAGCCCCTGCGCGAACCGGTCCACGCCACCGGATCGCAGCGCCTGTGGAAGCCCAGCCGCCTGCTCCTGGACCAGATCACGGCCGCCAACCCGGCACTCACGACGCGGCTCACCGGATAACACCCGCGCCCCAGCCCGGCCGTCACCACGGCGTCCGGCTGCCAGCCCCTGCCAGTCCGCCCCACCCGATCACCGACGAGACAGGAACCCGTTCGTGAAGTTCACCGTGGATCACGCCGACCTCGCCGCCGCCGTCAGCTACGCCGCCCGCAGCCTCCCCGCCCGGCCGCCCGCCCCCGTCCTCGCCGGGATCCTCCTGGACGCAGGCGACGACGGCCTGCGCGTGAGCAGCTTCGACTACGACACCTCCGCCGACACCGTCGTCCCCGCCACTGTCGCCGACAACGGGCGCGCCGTCGTCTCCGGACGGCTGCTGGCCGACATCGTCGCCCGCGTCCGCGGCAACGTCGACCTCGAACTCACCGGCCCCCGCCTGGTCCTGCGCGCCGGATCCGCCCGCTTCACCCTGCCCACCCTGCCCCTGGAGGAGTACCCGGCGCTGCCCGAGGCCGGCGCCACCTCCGGCACGCTGCCCGGACCGGCCTTCGCCGAAGCCGTCGCCCAAGTCGCCTGCGCTGTCGGCAAGGACGACACCCTGCCCGTCCTCACCGGTATCCAGCTCCGCCACGACCAGGAGGACGGCACCCTCACCCTGGCCGCCACCGACCGCTACCGGTTCGCCGTACGCACCATCGCCTGGAAGAACTGCGACCTCACCGCCGACCGCACCACACTCGCGCCCGGAAAGCCGTTCCTGGACGCAGTCAAGGCCGTCGCCGACGACACCACCATCGACCTCTCCCTCCCGACGCCTCCGGCTCCAACGGCCTGTTCACGCTGCGCACCGACCACGCCACCACCACCCTCCGCGGCCTGGAAGGCGACCTGCCCAAGTACCAGACCCTCTTCCCCACCGAGTTCAACCACACCGCCACCGTGGAGATCGCCGCACTCAAGGACGCCGTCCAACGCGTCGCCCTGGTCGCCACCAAGGAATCCCCCCTCCGGCTCACCTTCGCCGCCGACAACACGCTCGTCCTGGAGGCCGGCACCAGCGACGAAGCCCAGGCCGTCGACAACGTCGACACCAACCTCGACGGCGACGAACTCACCGTCGCCTTCAACCCCGCCTTCCTCCTCGACGGCCTGAACGCCCTCACCGCCGAATCCGTCGACTTCCACTTCACCACCAGCACCAAGCCCGCCGTCCTGCGCGGGCACGGCAGCGACGACCAGGCACTGCGCTACCTGCTCATGCCGATCCGCATCACCGGCTGAACCACCCAACCTCACGCCTGCGGGGCGGCCGTGACACGACTCCGGCCGCCCCGCAGCACCACCGGCTCCTGCCGACGCCATCACCCTCGAAGGAGAACCTCTTCATGACGAACGGCACCACCCAACTCACCCGCCTGCGCACACGGATGCTGGCCACCGCGTACAGCAACGCCGACTTCTGGAACCAGCGCACGGCCTTCCTCACCGACCAGGCGGTGGCAGCGCTCGCCCGCCGCGACCCCGCCGCAGCCGAAGACCTCGCCGCGTCACTGATGAGCCCGGAACCCCTGCACGACACCCAGATCCTGGGCGCGGCCGTGGAAGGCGGCATCGACACCAGCGGCTGGGAGGAGCGCCGCGAGAAGATCCGGACCTACGCCCGCGACGCCTACGAGCTGTCCCCGAAGTCCGACCCGGCAACCGAGGCCGAGCGGATCTGGGCATCGCTGTACGACAACTACCCGCAGATCGCGGACGCCCTGGCCACCTTCCTCCGTGACATGCCGCCCACCTGGCACGAGGACCTGTTCACCACCAGCCCTCACTCCCCCGCCGTCTGCCGGACGGCCTCGGAGCTCCCCGGCCCGGAGACGGCACCGTACGACCCGCTGGACTGGGAAGACTGCCCGGCCTGCGCCGAAGCGCAGGACCAGTGCCGCTACCACCGCGGCGTCTTCGCCGGCATGGAGTACCAGCGCGACCTGATCACCACGGCCCTGACCGATCACGCGGCCATCGACCAGCTCCAGCAGCGCCACGCCGAACTCGAGGCGAAGGCCGCCCAGTCGGCGGCCGCCGACACGAGCACGCCCACCACCCAGTGAAGCCCGGGGCGGCCGCAGGCCTGCGAGCCCGGCCGTCCCATCCCCCCGCCACTCCTACGGAAGGACCACTGTGCACGGTCAGACCGACTCCACCACCGCTTCCCGCCCGCCGATCGTCGCGTTGTGCGGGTCGACCCGGCACTGGGACGCTCTCGCCGAAGCCAACCTCTACGAGACCGCAGCCGGCCGCATCGTCCTCGCCCCCGGCTGCAACATGAAGCAGCCGCACCCGCTGTGGGAGGACCCGGCCCGGGCCGACCGGCTCAAGCAGCAGCTCGACGAACTGCACCGCCGAAAGATCGACCTCGCCGACGACGTCCTCATCGTCAACCCCGGCGGCTACATCGGCGACAGCACCCGCAGCGAGATCGACTACGCCCGCAGCCTTGGCAAACCCATCCGCTACACCCACCCCGTACCCGCAGACGAGGACAACCGTGGCTGACACCACTTCCATCGAATGGACCCGATCCGAGGACGGGACACCGGGAGCCACCTGGAACCCGGTCACCGGCTGCACCAAGGTCAGCCCCGGCTGCGACAACTGCTACGCCGAAACCTTCGCCGAACGGTGGCGCGGTACGGAAGGCCACCACTTCGAGAACGGCTTCGACCTCACCCTCCGGCCGGACCGCCTGCGGCTGCCGCTGACGTGGCGCAAGCCGCGCCGCATCTTCCTCAACAGCATGTCGGACCTGTTCCACCAGGACATCCCCGATGCCTACATCGCCCAGGTGTTCGCCGTCATGGCGCTCGCCCCGCAGCACACCTTCCAGATCCTCACCAAGCGGCACGCGCGTATGAAGGCGCTGCTGTCCCGCCCCACCTTCTGGCACCAGGTCGCCGACGAGGGCAGAAGGCACTTCATCGGCTGCCAGCAGGACTGGCTCGCGGTCGGGGCGATGCTGGGCGGCGACCCGCTCCCCAACGTCTGGTTGGGGGTCTCGGTCGAAGACCAGAAGTGGGCCGACATCCGCGTCCCGGCCCTGCTCGAGACCCCGGCCGCCGTGCGCTTCCTCTCCTGTGAGCCGCTGCTGGGGCCGGTCGACCTCAAGCAGGCCGTCATCACCATGGGCAGCGAGCGCGGCCGCGGCCTGACAGCCTCCTACGTTCATGCCGGGGGCTGCTGCGAGAGGGGCCTCCACGGCATCGACTGGGTCATCGTGGGAGGTGAATCCGGTCGCAGCGCCCGCCCGATGCATCCGCAGTGGGCCCGCGACCTGCGCGACCAATGCGAGTGGGCAGGTGTGCCGTACTTCCTCAAGCAGTGGGGGGAGTTCGCACCCGAAGATCACGGACACGACCGCGGCGGCATCATCCTCATCGACGCGCAGGGCCGCAGCTGGAACCGCAGGGAAGCCCTCGCCCCAAAGGACGCGGTCCGCATGCGCCGGGTCGGCAAGAAGAACGCCGGCCGCCTCCTGGACGGCAAGCACCACGACGCTGTCCCCGCGACCGCCCGGTGAGCGGCATGACCGGCCGGGTGTACCTCGAACGAGGCCGCCCCGTCACCGTGGTCATCCCGTACTGCGCGCGCCGCGCCCCTGACATCCCCGGCGCCTGGCTGCACTTCCAGTGGCCCGGTCGGCGACCAGTCGCCGGGCCGCGCAACGTGGCGATCCGCCGCACCGACGGATCGAAAGTCGTCCGACCGTTCCGAGGCCTCACCCGGAGCGCTCCGTACGACAACGAGGACGGCTGATACGACACCAGCAGGCCCCGCCCTTCCCGGGCACTCTCCGGGAAGGGCGGGGCCTTTTGTGTTTCTGTAAGCGGTCGCGGCAGCAGCTGCTGTCAGCTCTGGTTCTTGCCACGAGAGCGGGTGTTCGTCGGCAGCGGCGGCAAGAAGGCATCGAGCGCAGCGTCCACGAAGTCTGAGCGGCTCGGGAAGCCATACCCCTCCGAAAACGCGTCGATGACCGCGAGTTCCTGGTACGACGGTCGGAAGGACTGCTGCACGCTGTTCTTCATACGGCCGCGCTCGGTCCGCCGCCCCGGCACATCCCCGAAGAGGTCGTCCGGGTCGTAGTCCTCTTCGTCGACTGGCTGCTGCCGGTGGCGAACCGACTCCAGTAGTTGCGCGAAGAGGTCGTTCCTTCGGGCATGGATCACGGCCCGGCGTACGACGACGGCGTTGGTCGGCTCGGAGCCCTTCTCCATCTTCTTGGTCAACTGGTACTGGGCGAAGCGCTCCCGGACCGAGTCAGACACCATGACGGTGCACTGAGTGGCCTTCTTCCCCATCTCTCCCAGGTCGGGGATGACGATCTCGGATACCTCGGCCATGGGACGCGTCTCAAGCACGCGCTCGGTGGCGGGCGCGGCCGCGGCCCGGGTGGCGGGAACGCGGGCTGCCGCAGGTGCTGGCGCTGCCGGATCAGGCGACGGCTGCACTGAGGCCGCCGACGCTACCTCGGCCGGAGGCGTTCCTGGCGTCTGCGGATCCGTAGCGTCGACGGTGGCCGACTCCTCTGTCCCAGCATCTGCGGAGCGCCGGCGGCGGCGCGGACGGAACGCGCCCTGCGCTGCCGCCGAGAAGGCGTCCAGGGAACCGTCGTCCTCGGGCAAACCACCGCGCCGGGTAGGCTCCTCAGCCGTCGTGGTCTCGTCTGCGATCTCTCCGGCGCTCACGCTTCGTCCTCCGCCTCGTCATCCTGAATGGCGACCATCGCCTGCATGATCTCAATGGCCAGGGACTGATAGTCACCTGCCAGGTCCTTCATCGACTTGCGCAGGCCCGGGTCCAGGTCCTTGGACCCCCGTAGCTCCTGGGGGACCTTCCCGGCCTTGCGCGCCGCTACAGCGGCAGCTTCAACGTGCCGGACGTACTGCTCGAACACCGGGGCAGCGCCCTTGAGGTCATGGGCGAGATCAGCCTTGATCTGGCTCTGGACCTTGGTCGCCGAGGAGTTCGTCGCAAAGAGCACGACTCCCAGCAGGCGCAGCATCGGGTTGATGTGCGCGGCCTGGCCGAAGCGCTTGGCCACGACACGCAGGCCCTTGCGAGAGGAAGGGTCGCTCTTGGAGGGGATGAGGACAAAGTCTCCGGCTGTCATCGCCTCCAACTGCAGAGGCTCTGAGCCAGGTGCGACGTCGAGAATGATGATGTCGTAGTCGTCGCGCACGCGGTCGATGGCAGCGGCATACATGCCCATCCACGCTGACTGATCTTCAGGAGCGGTAGCCCGGGTAGACATACGCCTCTGGCAGTACAGCTCTTCGACGACATCTTCAAGCGCATCCCCGCCCGGAACTACATGCAGATTGGGACGCGCCTGTCCGGTCGGGATCAAAGGCTTGCCGTCAAGGATGGCTGCTGCCTGCGCCTCGCCGTCGTCTGCGAGCTTGGTTCCGGTGAAGCCCAAGTCCTCGCCGTTGTTCCCTTGCTCATCCATCTCGATCAGCAGAACCTTCTTGCCGATCTTTGACCAGGCAACAGCCAAGGCTGCGGACAAGGAAGACTTCCCGACGCCTCCCTTGCCATTGACGACGACAAACACCTTGGCTTCGAGGGCATAGTCCTCGATGAGGGCAAGCCTCCGTGAGAGCGAGCGCTTCACCTCGCTCAAATCAACCAGTTCCATCGGAACGGATCGCACTGTCATGGGGTCTCCTTCCTTCCTGCGCATCGACGGGTGACGGCCCCAGACACTACACAGTGATCATCGGAAGGATGAGGAGACTGCCCCGGTTGAGGCTCAGAGTCCACCTGATATGTGGACTGCCGAGGCGGTCGCATGACGGGGCGAAGTTGCGACTGAGTGCGTGACCACTAGTGCGCTATATAGGACGACCTATAGCGCGTTTGCTAGCACTTTACCTAGCGTGTGTGTGGCTCAGCCTGTCATCCCCGACGAGACCGCACACGCTGACCCGAATTACCAGAAGATCGCCAAATGCATCAAGTCCCGCACGAACGCGGTGTTGGTCGCCGGATGACCCGATGGAAGGCGCAGCGGACCTGCTCGACCATGGAGGATGATCGAGGGCATGCCCAAGAATCCGCCGCCTCCGACCTACGTTGAGCATCTGCTGTCCGAACTGGCGGACATGGAAGCCTCCTACGCTGCCGTACTGGAAAGCTCCCAGGTCCGGGCACGGCAGATGAGCGGCGGGGGCCTCCAAATCATCGGGCACCCCTGGGCCTGGGAGCCGAGCACTCCGGACACCGAGGCCCGCAGGATGGAGCTGCTGCGACAGGTACGCGACTGGGCACCCCGCTTCCGGCTCCTCTTCCCTCACCCCACACCAGCTGTCGAACGCCGCATGGGCGACGCGATCGGCCTGCTGGAGGACTGGCTGGTCCGGGACGGTCGGGTGAAGCATCGCGCGCCTCGGGACATCCCCGGGGCTCTGACCCGGCTGAGCGAGGCTGCCGCAGCGCTCCGTGAGCTCGTTGAGCTGCTCCCGGAGGACGACTGGCGGGTACGCGTGGTCGTGGACACCAACACCTTGATGGACGACCCCGACGTGGCGATCTACAAGGACATCGTCGGCCCGCGCTACATGGTGCACCTCCTGCCCGTCGTGCTGCGCGAGGTGGACGACCTCAAACGCAGTGGCACGCGGCCGGAGCGCCGGGAGGCCGCGAAGAAGGCCGACAGGAGGCTGAAGGCGATGCGCGACAACGGCGACGTACTCAAGGGCGCACGAGTCGCGGGCGATGTCTACGCCGTCTTCGAGCACATCGAGCCACGCTCGGAGGGCCTTCCCACCTGGCTCGACCTGGACGTCCCCGACGACCGCTTCATCGCTTCCGCGCTGCTGCTGCAGTCCAGGCACCCCGGCTCCAAGGTGTACGCCGCGACCAGCGACATCAACCTGCAGACCAAGCTCGCCGCAGTCGGCCTCCCCCACATCGAAAGCCCCGCAAGCGCCTGATCCGGGGCCAGCCAGCAGCCGCCGGGCCGCCCCGACCTACCCACCACGAAGGAGCCCCATTCTCATGGGCGAGGTCCCGACCCCCACGCCACGCGACCGAGCGATCTATCACCGGACCGGCCACTACATGGCCGACGTCGCCGAACTCCTCCTGCGTGACGGCTACCCAGTGATCCATGCCGGGTCCTGCCAGCCCGAGCACATGGGCGGCCTCGAAGACGACGGCGGCGGGTACGTCGACCTCGCTCCCGAGGTCCTCGCCCAGGTGAACGGGGCGCAGCAGAACGCCATGGAGCTGCACCTTGCATGGGACACCAGCAGCGGCTGGTCTCTCGTCACTGAGATCCCCAAGGCCAAGGACGTCACCCGCTGGATGGGAGCCGGCCTCACTCCGGCCCCCGAGAAGGTGGCGGGCTTCTTCCTCGCCGGCCTCCTGGACTTTCCCAACGCGGGCAGCGAGGAACGCCCCCACTACCGCAAGCCCGGCCACGACCTCGACGGCCTGGCCGAACGCCTCGCGCCCTTCGACAGGAAAGGCTCCTTCAGGGACCGCTTCCACCATGCGCGGAACGCCGCTGCCGAGCGCCTGGCCGTCGACGCTGTGCTCTCCGAGGACACCGTCGTGTCCATTCCGATGCGCGCCGGGGAACTCAAGGCCCTCCAACGGCTCGCCCAGTTCGTCGACATGAGCGAGGCGCTGCGCGGTGTCGCCGTACAACTCATCGCGGACCTGAAAGCCAGAGCGTCCTCAACGAGTGACGAGAGCCAGATCGAGTCCGTCAGGTCACACAGCACCGGTGTGGCACAGGCCAAGGAGATACGCCGGATAGGTCGCGGTCGCGGCTGATCCTTCCGTAGCGCAGTATTCGCACGGCCCGGGTCAGCTGCCGTAGCGGGCGTTCATCAGGTCGTTCCACTTCTGCGTGTTGGCCGGGTCGTTGGCGCAGCTGGTGCAGTGGGGCAGGTAGTCGGTCCGGGTGGGGTACGGCACGTTCGAGCGGACTTCGACGCTTGTGCGCAGCGTGAGCGGGCGGCGGCACAGCGGGCAGAGGTCTCCGTGGAGCAGTTCCGTATTCATGCGGCGGACTGTGCACAGGGCGACGGCTTACCGTCTCGGGCTGAGCGGACGGCCCGCCTGACGGGCACGCCGGTAAAGATCTGGTGATGGCCTCCCGCCCGGCGGGAAGGACCCTCGATCGCGCTTTTTTGCAGGTCAGCGCCGGGGTTCCATGGGCCGATGATCAGCATGTCGCCAGTTCGCCCGGGGAACGGGTGGCGCTACCTGTTCCGCGGTGTGATGGTCGGCGACGGCCACCGCCCCGCGGGCACACCGCTGCGCGCCGCCCAGGACGAAGCCGGTGTCCCACCCGGTGTCTGGAAGGGCCGGGGCCTGGCCGCGCTCGGTCTCAAGGCCGGGGATGTGGTGACCGAGCGGCAGGCGGAACTGCTCCTGGGGGAGGGCCGGCACCCGGACGCCGACCGGATCGAGCGCGAGCTCCTGGCGCAGGGCAAGAGCCCGGCGCAGGCCCGTCGGGCGACCGTGCTGGGCAGACCTATCGAGCACAACCGCTCACCCGAGACCGACAAGGCCAAGGAACGCACCCCCTGGCTGGCCTTCGACCTGACGTTCCGGCCCCCGCCGACGGCCCACCTCGCGTGGGCCCTGATGGACGACGAACACCGCCTGGTGCTGGAGCTGTGCGACGACATCGCCCGCGACAAGACCCTGGCGTGGCTGGAGGAGTCGGTCGCGCAGATCCGCTCGAAGGCCGGCGGCAAGCAGCGCGCCCCGGTCAAGGACGGGCTGATCGTCGCGGTCTTTAGGCACTACGAGTCCAGGGCCACGGAATCGAGGCCGCTCCTCCACGCACACGCGGTCGTGTCGATCCGCGCCCGGCGGCCGCACGACGGGAAGTGGGGCAACCTGTCGGCGGACTCGTTGATGGCCAACATCGTTGCCGCTGACACCCTCTACACCTTGTACTTCATGGAGGAGGTGTCCGCCCGGCTCGGGTGGGCGTGGGAGCCGCGCGAGGTGACGCCCGGCCGCCGGCCTGTCATGGAGATCGCGGGCATCGACCAGCGGCTCATTGGCTGGCAGTCGACCCGCCGCCAGCAGATCGAGGACGCGCTGCCCGTCCTCACCGCCAGGTACGAGGAACGGCAGGGGCACGCGCCGGGGGAGCGGGCCGCCTACGCGCTGGCCTGCCAGGCCGCCGACCAGACGCGCCCGCCCAAGCGCACGGAGCTGCTGTCGCTGACCGAGCTGCGTAAGCGATGGCGCACCTCAGCGATCCGGGCCTACGGCGCCGACGTCGTCGACAGGCTGGCGGAGCGGGCGCGGGCGGCGGCCGCGGCGGTGTGGGCGCGGGTGCGGCCGGTGGTCGACATAGCGCTGGCGGCCGTCGACGTCGTCGCCGTGGTGTACGTGATGCGCGGCGCCTTCGCACGCCACCACCTGCTCGCCGAGGCCCGCCGTCACCTCTCCTACGTTCTGCGCGGCCGGCCTCACGAGCCGGGCCTGGACGACCAGATCGTGCAGGCGGTTGTCGACGACTACACCCGCCCCGTCGGGCGCGGCCGGAGGATGACCGCCGATCTGCGCGCCCTGTACCCGAGCGACACCGAGGACCAGGCCGTGCTGCGCCCGCTGACTCGCAAGCGGACCGCCCCGCTGTACGAGCGAGCCCGCCTCGCCGCCGACGCCCTGGCCGCCCGGGTCCATGCGGTGCGCCGTGCGGAGCGCCCGGGCTCCCGTATCCGACCACGCACTGTCGCCGTGCCCGCCGCCTCGAGGACGCACCCGCGGCCGTTCCGCACCGGCCCGAAGAACGGGCGCCTCCTGGAGCCGGAGACCGGCGTCGACACGGTGGAGCAGACGCGCCAGACCTTGGAAGCCGCCGCCGCGCAGTTGGCCGCCACGCTCCAGGACAGCCGACGGGCACGCGAGGCCGCCCACGGCCCCCGTCCGCAGCCCACCCCGGTGACGGCCCCGTCGCCACACACCCAGCAGCCCGGCGTCCAGCACACCCCGGGCCGAAGTTCAGGAGGAGTCGCATGAGCACCCCGGAAGAACTGCCCAACCCCGACGACGCACTCGCCCGCGCCCGCGCGGCCCGCCCGGAGATGGCCGCCGCGCTCGACGAGGACCAGGAGCCCGAGCTCGACGAGGACCTGGGGTGGCAGCCGGTCTGGAAGCGGCCCCGGAAGTTCAAGTCGAAGGCGGACAAGAAGAAGGAGCTGCGCAAGCAGCGGGAGCGGCTCCGGGACGCAAGGAAGCGCCGCCTCGCTGCGGGGAACTCGCGGCGGCCGCGCTCCCGGCAGAGCCGGATCGGGAACGCGGCCGCGCGCCGCGATGCCCGTGCACTGTCCCGGGTGCGGTACTCCACGGCCTGGCTGTGGTGACGATGCCGGGCATCGTCCACTGAGTGGATCCCACGATGTTCTGCATCCGGTGGCGATGCACGACATCGGGTGGACTCCACCCGATGGACTCCACTCAGTGGGCTCCACCGAGTGGACTCCACTCCGGTGCGCCGGATGACGATGGACGCCACCGTGGTGCGCACCGCGATGGTGCGCCCATCGCACCCGGTGCGCCGCGCCCGGCGATGCCCGGCACTCTCGCACGCGCACGGTGCGCCGCACGCGATGTCCCGCACCGCACCGGTGCGCCCATCGGCCGACCCCTTGACCAGGTGCGGCCGGAGGCGCGCGACCCCTTGTCCAGGTCTGCTGCCGAGGACGATTCCCCTTGACACAGCCCGTTTCGGCTGGCGATCAGGCCGTGGTCAAGGGGGTGTGTGATAGAGGAACCCGCCCGGCCGTGGCGCGCGCCCGTCGCGGTGCGGCGATGCCGGTGGAGCGCACCGCGGTGGCGCGGCGCGGTGCGGCGATGCGGCGGACCGCACCACGGTGGTGCGGTGGTGCGCCCGCGATGCGCGCCGCACCGCACCACCGCCGTCCCGGAGGTGCGGCTACGCGGTGGTGCGGTGCGCCGGGTGTGCCTCCATCGCCTGCCTCACCCCTGCGGCCTCCAGCTGGCGCAGCACGTCGGCGACGTCGCCCTGGTCCTCGGTGAGGATGTTCTCTGCGAAGCGGACGATGGTCTGGGCGATGCCCGGCGGGAAGGCCAGGCAGGCGCCGTCGCCGTGGCGCAGGACCTCCAGCAGCAGTCGCCCGAGCGCCGCGGCCAGGAAGGAGTGTGGGCACGGCTCACCGTCGCAGTCGTCCACGGCGGTGACGGGGATGAAGATGCGCGCGGCGACGTCCAGGAGCAGCTGGCGCAGCTCCGGTCCTGTGTCGGTGGCGACCGCGCCGGCGGTGTCGATATCGCGGGCCTGCAACGCCCGGATGTAGGCGAACGCGCCGGCGACATCATCCGGGTGCATCGGGGTCAACGGCTCGGTGGTGGCGGTGGTGTTCTTCTTGGGCATGACGGCTCCGTAAGTTGTTGGCTGGCCCGGGAGGGCTGGATGTGGCTGACGACGGCTTGCCGGTTGTGGCTTGCGAGGCGTGGCCGTCCGGTGGCTCAGGCGGCGGTCGGGCACTCGGGGGAGACGTCGCCGCGGACGTCAGCGAGGAACTGGGAGACCTGGTCGACCTCCTGCATGCACTCGATCAGGAACCCCGCCGCGATCCACGCGGTCTGCGCCCCACCGCCCGCCAGGCACCACCGCTTGAGGTACCGGCTCGCCACCGTCACCATCTGCCGCAGGGCGTACGCGGACTCGCAGTCGGCGTGTTCGTCGGGCACCGCGGTGATGTAGTCGGCCAGCAGCAGCTCGCCGAACTCGCCGATCAGCCGCGCGAGCTCCGACCCGTCAGAGTGGAAAGCGGCGAGCGCGGCCTTGTCCTGCTCGCTGCCCTGGCCCCGCCAGACCAGCTCCACGTAATCGGCGGCTCGCGCGATCTGCTCCGGGGCGAGCTGGGAAACCTTCGACGCAGTCGTCTCCATGACGCTTCCTCACTGTCGACGGGCCACCGCGCTGATCGTGGCGGCCACAGAAGCGATCTTCGGAGCGATTGCCTGTGGATAGATTCCGCGCACCGACGCTGAGCGAACCCGCCCGGCCGACGTGTGACGTTGCGCGGTAGTTGGCGGCTTTGCACGATGGTTGGCGAGGCCGCTTTAGCGATCGCGTGACCTGCGCGTTTGGCTCCGGAGCCCAGCGTTCCGGCCCCGGCTCGCCAACTACGGAGCAACATGTCGCGCTGACCGGCGCCAACCCGAGAGCGGCCCGCCATGTATCGCGCAACGTCACACCGACGCTCGCGTGGCCCCCTTGTCCACCTCCGCTACCTGCGACATTCCGCCCATTCCGGTGAGGAGAATTCTCCGTCCCGGCACGCTGCGCGACCCCCCGGGGAAAAGCCGCTGCCGCCCGGGGCCTGCCGCTGGGAGACTGCGGGGATGACCACGCAGCGGCTGCCGTTCCCGGTCCCGGACGAACGCGCCCACTACTTCGTCGACAGCTACGCCGACATGCACGACCTCGTTGAGGACCTGGTCGTGCCCGCCGGCACTCCCGAGGCCGCGGCGAGCGTCCTGCGGACGGCCCGCGAGCTGCTGCGCCAGTCGTACTACTGCTACGAGTTCTCCACCGTGGCGGTCATGCACTCCCTGATCGCGGTGGAGATCGTGCTGCGCAACCGGATCCCGGACGCGGGCAAGAAGCCGCTGCACCAGCTCATCAAGCAGGGTGCCGCCGACGGGATCCTGACGGCCCGGCAGGCGGAGTACCTCGACTACGGTCGGCAGATCCGCAACGGCATGGCGCACGGACAGACCACGCACGCGGTGATGCCGCCGGCCATGGCGATCCCGATGGTGACGACCTCGTTCACGATCGTCTCCGAGCTCTGCGCCGCACCTGCCTGATGATCACGGCTCGGTAACGGCGCTCAGTGGAGTGTCACACCGTCGACTTTCGCCACACCTCTACCAGGTGACGGGGGACTTCCATCCGGACCCCCGCGCCACCTGCGTGAGGAGCCTTGTCATGACGTACACCAGCAGCGCCCGGCAGCCCGAACCGGAGCCGCGCCCGACCTGGACAAGGGGTGCTGAACGCCCATCGGGCGGCCCGGAATCCAGTGCCGTGAACGGTGCCGCGAACGATTCCAACGTCGTGCCCATCACCGCAGCTCACACCGCCCGACAAAGGGTCTCCCGGCACGCTGACACCTCTCTCCCTTCCCCTGAGACGTCAGCGAAGGGGAAGAAGTCCACTCCGGCCATGAAGGTTCGTGCCGATGCGCTGCGGATGCTGGGGTGCGTACGGATAGCCACGGTCCGGCAGATGGCTGAGGTAATCACGAAGGATGAGTCGGACGGCCGGTCGTACGTGCGCAGGGCGATGAACAAGCTGGCGGAGCTGGGGCTGGCGGAGACGAACGGCAAGGCGGGCAAGCACCCGATCTGGAACCTGACCCCGGCGGGACAGAAGGCTCTGGCCGACGGCAACGAGCTGCCTCCCCGACCGAAGGCCGGCACCGGAGCCAAGGCGGTGAAGGCCGGGTTCGGTCCGCACGGCGTCGCGGTGACGGACATGATCCTCGCCTACGGCGGCCGCAAGCACCTGACCGACTGGCAGGTGGAGGTCAACCACGCCATCAAGGAGACCGGCCTGAGCTTCAACACCGACGCCGTCCTCGCGCTGCCGACGAAGACCAGCGAGGTGCGCCTCTTCGAGCTCGACAACGGCACCATGTCCCAGGCCCGCCTCGCCAAGGAGGTCTGGGACTACGAGCGCTACGCCGGGCACCGCGTCTGGGAAGGAGCCCGCGGCACCAACGGCCGCACCTTCCCGTTCTGGCAGCGCCACCGCTACACCCGCTCCCAGACCTTCCCGCGGCTGCACGTCGTCCTGGCGGGCAAGGAGGAGCACCTGCTCGACAACCGCCTCCAGGCGCTCGCCGACGACGTGAAGGGCATCGCCGTCGCGGTGTGGGTGAACACCCTGCCCCGGCTCCAGCGAGGCGAGCCCTGGTACGAGATCGGCGTCGACGACCCGGACCGGCGCCGCGAACGCTACCCCGAGCCAGCAGGCCGCTGACAGGGGCGGGTGGGCAAGCCGCCTCACAACGGTGGCTTGCCCCGGGAGCTGGCCGCCCGTCGCCTCGTACAGGTCCTGCGCGCGACGGCGGACCAGGCCGGCGGCGCCAGCCGGGACGGCTGGCGAAGTCGCCGCGCCACCCGGCGGGATGACGAGGGTCAGGACGCGCACTGCGCCCTGGCCCCGGCGTACTCAGGTATTCCGACGTCATCGACCGGAAGGCAGCCATGAGGCTTCACAGGCACCACAGCACGCAGCAGAACGCGGACACACCGTTCAGGCACGGCGACCCGGGAGACCTGTGGCACGCGATGGCCCGTCTCCATGCGACCCATCCCGAGCCGGTCGGCCTCAGCGTGCCGTTCGAGCGGCCGGCGGCACGGCTGTCGATCGCGGACCCGAACGACATCCTCCTCTCGGCGCGGGTGGAACTGTTCGAGGATGAGCCGATAAGCCGTCTTCACGACGTGATCGAAACGGTGTCGCGCCCCCTCGCCGGGGACGGCGGGCTCGGCGAGTACGCGCTCGTGCCCGACGTCGCGCTGGAGCTCATGATCGGCGTGCGGCAGGAACTGCCGCTGCACAACGCCCACGTCGCAGGCCTCACCCGGCTCCTGCGGGACGCCATCGGCACCATCGGCGCGGGCAGCGGCCCCGGAGAGGGGAACTGCTCTCACTGCGGCGGGAGGGGCCTGGCCCGCCCGCTGTGGAAGCCGTCGTTCTCAGCCGACCAGGACGTCGCGTAGTTCCCGTACGGCACGCTCCCGGTGGTGCTGAGCGGGGATCGCCTCGTACACGACGACGGCCCGCTCCGGGTGGGAGCGGGCCGCAAGCTGGTGGTCCCGGTCAGGCCGTGTGCGTGCGGTCGAGCAGCATCACGGCATACAGCGGGGAGTCCGGGAATGGCTGGCGCTCGCCGACCTTCTTGTATCCCCAGCCCTCGTACATCGCCTGGAGCCGGGGCCGCTTGGTGTCCACCGTGAGCACGGCCAGGGCCTCTGGCCGGTCGGCGAGCAGCGCGGCGTGCAGCCTCTCCCCAAGACCCTGCTTGCGCCATTTCGGCCTGAGCATCAGCTCCGAGACGGAGAACGTCGACGGGTCCGCCGGCTCTTCGGTCAGGTACTCACGCCACCATTCGCGGCCCGGCTCGCCCGGCGCCCCGTAGGTGAACCCGATGGGCTCACCGCCCACGTACGCGACCACGCACGCGAATCCTTCACGCCCGCCCCAGTGGTCCACGAACCAGGGGAAGCGCTGTACGAACTCTTCGTGCCGCCGCTCGAAGTAGGCATCGGCATGGACGTCGAGCAGGGTGGGCCGGATGTCGGGCAGGTCGTTGTGTCCGTAGCGGCGCAGGTCGATGGCGGGTGCCGTGGTCACGCGGGGCTCCATTCGGATCGGTAACGGTCGGCCCACTCGCGCGCCACGGTGGTGGAGGGCGCGAGCGTGAGGAGATCACGGTAGAAGTCGCCCAGCTGGACGCGCAGTCGGCCGGGCAGTGGGCTTCCGGACATCAGGGTGAAGGCGTCTTCGGTGGTGGCGCAGGCTTGTTCGGCGTCGCCCTGGTGGAGTTGGGCGATGGCGAGGTCCACGGTGGTCATGGCGCGGTTGCGCCGGTAGGGGGCCGGGATCGTGGACAGGGCGCGGTGTGAGGCGGCTTCCGCCTCCGCGCTCTGGCCGAGTCGGCTGCGGACGATCCCGGTCAGGGCGTGCAGTTCTGCGGGCCCGTAGAAGGCGATCCAGGACGGGCGGGGGCGTGCCTCGGCTCGCACGAGGGCCTCTTCGGCGTATCCGATCGAGCGGATGGCGGCCTGCCGGTCGCCCCGGTAGGCGTGCCCGATTGCGGCACGGGCGTGGGCGAGGGATCCGAACAGCGGATCGCGGCGCGTGATCGCGCAGGACTGGGCGGCCTGTGCTGCTGCGACACCTTCGGCGTGGTGACCGAGTTGGTACGCAAGGATCGAGGTGGAGTTCCACACCCGCATCAGTGCCACGGGGTCCTGCGACAGCCCGGCCAGCCTCAGCGCCTCGGTCACGTGGCTGCGGGCGCGGTCGAGCTGGCGGGCGTCAATGCACGACCAGGCGGCGGCCGTGGTGTAGTCGGCGGCGACACCGAACAGCCGTTGCCGGATCGTCTGCGAGGCGGAGTGGTCCTGGAGGCCGACAGCCTCGGCTGCGCCGGCGAGCGCGGCGCGCTCGAGGGCGGCGTGTCCGCCGCGTTTCTGATCGAGCAGGGTGAGCCGGTCCAGGCCGTCCCGCAGGCGGAGCACATCGGAGGTGCCCACGGTGGTGGGACGGGTGCCAGCGGCTGGCAGGGCGGTGGCTGCGACGGCGGATGTGGCGGCGGTGCAAAAGCGGCGGCGGAGCATGGCTGAGGGGTCCTCGTAGGGCGGTGCGGGCATGCCGGGGGGATAGAAGCCCAGGCAGAGGGGCGTGCATCCGAATACTGCTGTGAGGGCGTCTCGCTGGCGCTGGTGCGGCCAGTGGGTTTTTCCGGTTACCCAGTTGCGGACCGTGCGGTCACCGACGGTCCCTTTGTGACCGGCCGCCTTCAGCTCCTCGTTCACCCTGTCGGCCAACGTGCCCTGCTTGAAAGCGTGTTCGGTCATGTGGGCCTGCAACCGGAAATTTCCTTCCACGCACTCACCGTAGCCGCGTGATCATGCAGCGTGGAGGGGTTGGGAGGATCCCACCCCGCAGAAATTTCCGGTCACCGCGAGTAGCAACGGGCTCACTTTTCCTACCTGTTGACCTCGCCTTGGCGTTGGACTGGACATGCGCCCCGGCGAAACGCCGCAGGCGCCCGGCGGCCGTCTCTCGTTCCCCCGTGGGAGATGGCCGCCACAAGTCCCGACCGCGAGCGCGAGGCACCCCAACATGACGACGCGCAGCACGCCGCCCAAGCCAGTCGCAGGCGCCTACGTGGACGCCCCGGCCATTCACCGCGAGCGGCTGAGCAAGCAGCAGATCGCAGGCCGCTCGTGCTGCTGGTGCAGCGGAACTCCCGACCCCAGGTTTCCGGTGCCGATACTGCGGGACGCCGCCCTGTACGCCTGCGCCCCCTGCGCGTCCATGTACGCAGTCCCGGCCGTGGAGGCGAACCAGTGACCCGCGTCGGCACCGACGACTTCCCGACCGGGCTGGACGACTGGACCGCCCGCGACTGGGCGGACTACCGGGAGCGGGTCGAAGACGGCGAGGGCAGCGCGCACGCGATCGACGCCATCCAGCGGCGCCGCCGTCGCCAAGCACAGAGCAAGACGTCGCAGGAAAGCGCACCGTGACCGGCGCAGGGTCGTTCCCCGTAGCAGCCCGGGCGCCATCTGACCGGGTTTCGAAGACAGCCATCTCCCAACCGCCCGACGAAGGGAATCGCCATGACGTACGCAAGCGACACCTACGGCGACCGAACCGCCGACGAGTACGACGCTCTCTACAGCGACTTCGTGCCGCCGGCCGCGCAGATCCGATTACTGACCGAGCTCGCGAGCGCCACGCCCGTCGTGGAGATCGGCTCCGGCACCGGGCGGGTCACCCTGCCCCTGGCCGAGCACGTTCCGGTCCTCGCGGTCGACGCCTCCGAGGAGATGACCCGCCAGCTGGCGAAGAAGACCGGCACCCTGCCCATCACCCCGATCACGGCAGACGCCGCCCACTACATAGCCGGCAGGCGTGTGGATCTCGTGTGCGCCCTGTTCAACACGTTCTTCCTGCTGGCCTCCGAGAGCACCCAGCGGGCGTTCCTGCACAACGCGGCGCGCATGCTCACCGACAACGGCACGCTCCTGATCGAGACCTTCGTCCCGCGGCCCGGCCAGCGTCTGCCCGACGGACCCCATCCGGGAGTGTTCCCCGAGGGGCGCAGCGTCGTCGCCCTCAAGCGGCGGACCGTGGACACCGTCGTGGTCTTCGCCGCCGAAAACCACGACGACGAGCAGGAGTTCCACTACTCCGAAATCGTCCTGCGCGACGGAGAGCCGGTGCGCGTGCTGCCCGGCCAGATGCGCTACTGGCGACCCGAGCAGATCGACACGCTCGCCGGTGAGGCGGGGCTGCTGCTGCGGGAGCGGTTCGAGGACTGGGACCGCACCCCGTACGACACGGCCACCAGCGGCCGCCACATCTCCCTGTACCGGCTCGCCGGACAGAGCCAGTAGCACACACGACGGCCGCCGCACCCTGCTGCGCCCGGGGTGCGGCGGCCGTCGTGTGTCGTCAGGCAGACCGGCCGTTTCGGTGTGCTGCCTGCGCCGCGAGATCGCGGCAGAAGCCCCCGAAGTCCAGGCCGGCCTCCGCGAGCGCCATGGGGTAGGTGCTGGTCTCGGTCATCCCGGGGGCGACGTTCGTCTCCAGGACGAAGACCTCCCCGGCCTCGGTGACGATCGCGTCGGTGCGCGACAGGTCCAGCAGCCCCAGCGCCTGGTGCGCGGCGACGGCCACCCGGGCGGCCTCCTGCGCCACGTCGGCGGGCAGGCGGGCCGGACAGTGGAACTCGACCGCGCCGGGGGTGTAGCGGGCGGTGTAGTCGTACAGGCCGTCAGCGACGATCTCCACCACGGGCAGCGCGCGCGGCCCGTCGCCGAGATCGGCTACTGCCACGGCGATCTCCGTGCCTGTCACCCGCTGCTCGATCAGCGCCTCATCGTGGTACGCGAAGCAGGCCATCAGGGCCTGCGGCAGGTCCTCTGCAGAATCCACCCGGCTCACGCCGAACGCGCTGCCGCACGCGCGCGGTTTGACGAACAGCTCAGGACCCAGCCGTTCCACGACCCGGGCCGTCAGCGCGGCCGCGCCCATGTCGTGGAACGCCTGCTTCGGCAGCGTCACCGCCTCAGGCGTCTTCAGCCCGGCCTGTTCCAGGATCGCCTTGGCGGTGGTCTTGTCGAACGCCGTACGGCACGCGTGCGGGCGGGCGCCGACATAGGGCACCCCGGCCAGCTCCAGGACCTCCTTTATGGTCCCGTCCTCCCCGGCGATGCCGTGCAGCACGGGGAAGACCACGCCCGATGGGTCCTGCGCCAGTGCGGGCAGCAGGTCCTTGCCGACGTCGCGGAGTTCCACCTCGACCCCGGCCCGGCGCAGCGCGTCGGCCACCCTCGCCCCGGAGCGCAGTGACACCTCGCGCTCCGGTGACAGGCCCCCGGCGATGACGATGACGTTCAGGTCGCTCATGCTGATTCCGTTCCTCTGGCTGTCGGGGCGTCAGGAGTGGTCCGGGCCCGGGACCTGCGGGCCAGGGCTGTGCGGGTGCGCGGTGGTGCCGAAGGTCTCCCACAGCTCCAGCTCGGTGCCGATCACCTCAGCCAGGGTCCGCACGCCCTCCCGGATGCGCTCCGGCGGCGGATAGCAGTACGACAGACGCATGGCCCGGCGGCCGGCCCCGTCGGCGTAGAAGCCGGTGCCGGGTACGTAGGCCACCCTCGCCTGGACCGCCCGGGGCAGCATGGCCTTGGAGTCCAAACCCTCGGGCAGCGTCACCCATACGAAGAAGCCGCCGCCCGGCCGCGTCCACGACACCCCCGCCGGCATGTGCTCCTGGAGGGCGTTGAGCATCGCATCACGCCGCTCCCGGTACATCTCCCGGAAGGCCTTCAGCTGTTCCTGCCACGGCTGGGTGCGCAGGTACCGGTCCACGGCGAGCTGGGCGAAAGCGGAGTGGGACAGCATCGCGCTCTCGGCAGCCAGCACCAGCTTGTCCCGCACCGCGGACGGCGCCAGCGCCCAGCCCACCCGCAGCCCCGGCGCCAGGGTCTTGGAGAACGAGCCCAGGTAGACGACGTCCGCGGGAGCGTCGGCACGCAGGGCCCGCATCGGCTCGCCCTCCAGGTGCAGCAGCCCGTAGGGGTTGTCCTCCAGCACCAGCACCCCGGCCCGGCGACACACCTCCAGGACGCGTAACCGCCGCTCGGCAGCCAGTGTGACCCCGGCCGGGTTCTGGAAGGTGGGCACCGTGTAGAACAGCTTCGCTGGCCGCCCGGCGCGCTCCAGCCGGGCGAACGTCTCCGCCAACGCCTCGGGCAGCACCCCCCGCTCATCCATGTCCACGTGAACGGCGCGAGCCTGATACGCGGCGAACGTCCCCAGCGCGGTGACATAGGTCGGACCCTCGGTGACCACCGTGTCGCCCGGGTCGAGGAACACGCGCGCGACCAGGTCCAGCGCCTGCTGCGAACCGACGGTGACCACCACGTCATCCGGATGGGCGTCGATGCCTTCTTCGGCCATCACCGCGCAGATCGTCTCGCGCAGGCTCGGATCCCCCTGAGCGGATCCGTACTGCAGCGCGATCGACCCTCGCTCCGTCACCAGGTCGGCCATCAGCGCGGCGACGGCATCCATGGGCAAGGCGCTCACGTTGGGCATCCCGCCGGCCAGCGACACGATCTCAGGGCGCGACGCCACCGCGAACAGCGCCCGCACCTCGGACGCGACCATCCCCGCCGCCCGCTGCGCATAGTGGCCAAGCCATGGATCGGCGCCCCGCCGGGATGGTTCATCAGGCTGCATTCGCACGCTCCCTGTCCGTCACCACTGGAGGTCACAGACACTACTGGCCTGCGCTCGACCACCGCGCCCCGTACGAGTCCGCTGCCGGGCAGCCGGCTCCGGTGGCAGAGCGCGTCGCAGACGGCGGCGACGTCAGCGCCAGGCCGGAGATCAGCCCGCCCATCCGATGTCACGGACCTCGATCGCTCCGGCGTGCGGTTCTCCCTGCTGTCCAGACCGGGGTCGAGGTGTTGGTGTCCCCGCGTACGCTCGGATCGCCCGCCATGCCCTCAACTCAGGAGACCCCGGTGACCGCACAGGAGCCCCGCATCAGTCGCGGAGGAGAGGACTCCCCGGCGCCAGTGATTCCCGGATGCACGCGTGTCGAACGACAGGTCACAGCACGTGGCGCGTCTGCGGATGAACTTGAAGCCCTCGGCTTGCCCAGGTACGCCATGCTTCCAGTCGTGGTCTACGAGGCCATTCAGTACGGCCAAGACGGCAACGTCCTGGCGGCCACGACCACCGTCGTCCGTTCCAAGCATCCGACTCCCGAGGGCTGGGGGCTTTCGCCCCGGGGCGGCGACTGATCACAGATGGAACAGGATGCCGTGCCCGTACGGCAGTTCGCCGCGTTACGCCGGGCATGACGCGCCTCCCTGGCCGCCGCCCAGTTGCCGGAGATCACTCATGTACTCGCCTCCCCCTGACCCGGACACCGAACAGCGCATGCGCACCCACCACGCCCGCGCCGCGAAGGCCCTGGACGTCCAGACCGAGCCGGGCGGGGAGTTCTGGGGGTGGGCCGGGCGCACTCTGGGCGCCCCGGTCCGCACCGCCGCCGGCGCCCCGGCGTGGCTGCGGCTGGTGTCCGCCCCGGAGGCCAAGGCGTCGGGGAAGCTGTGGGACGGCGCCCTGGACGCACAGCACGCTTTCGGCGACCTCGACGGGCACCGCCCCGAGCTCCTGGCCGTGCACGACGCCGTCGACGACGGCACGGCCTACCGGGCGGAGCTGTCAGCCCGCGTCGACCAGCCCGTCCTGTCCGACGACCCGATCCTCCAGCACGACCTCCAGCTGACCGGCTCCTGGTGGGCCGACCTGACCAAGACGCTGGAGAAAGTGTCGGCGACTGTCACTGACCGTGTCGCCGTACGTCAGCAGTACATGGACCGGGCGATCCCCGAGTTCGTGGGCATCCTGGCCCCGGCCGTGACCTGCTGGACCACCGCCCACGCCGACCTGCACTGGGCGAACGTCACCGCGCCTCTGCGGCTTCTGGACTGGGAGGGCTGGGGGCGAGCTCCGGAGGGGTTCGACGCTGCCACCTTCTACGCCTACACGCTGCTCCAGCCGGACACCGCTGCCCGCGTCCGCGGCGCCTTCCCCGTCCTGGGCAGCCCGGCCGGCCTCGCCGCCGAAGCGACCGTGTGCGCCCAGCTGCTCCAGACCGTGAGCCGCGGGGACAACCTCATCCTCGAAGGCCCGCTCCGGGACTGGTCCGAGGAACTTCGCCGCCGCTGAGCCCGCCGTATCTGACGTGCCGTACCAGGCGTCTCGCGCAGCCCGACCACGGCAGGTCAGCGCGCTGCTCACCCGCCACCGGCTTGCTTCGGCCTGCCCTCGGTCAGCTGGCTGGCGGTGTTCTCGATCCATAGCAGCGTTCACTCGACGCCGGCCCGCCACCCGGGTTCCGCGCCGTCGTACCGGCCTTCGGCGTCGGCGCGGATGGTGGCCGCGAGGGTGCGCAGATCCTTCTGCAGTCCCTGTCGCCGTGCCGTGTCCACGGCCTGGCGCATCTCGTCAGTGATATCACCGGGTCGGAGCTCGCTCATCGCCCCACCTTGGACGACCGGCCCCACCGATGGCCATACCGGAAGGTCACCAGCCCCCCACGGCCGAAGCTCTGGCCAGCCAGTGATCACCCGTGGCAGGCTCTTGCCCTCCAGGCGAGGGGAGTGTCTCGATGCAGGGCTGGGCGGAGACAGAAGGCGAAGTGTGTCCCGACTGCAAGGCAGGACCAAGTCCCGAAAATGCCTGCGTCGGGGTCGGGACGCCCCACCAGATGTGGCATACGCCCGATTGCCCGCAGTACACGATCATGCAGATCAACTGGAAGGAAGGCGCCCGGCGCGTCAGGGAGCAGGATGAGTGGGCCAAGGGCGTCTTCCCGGCCGCGCACGAACGCCTGAAGCAGGCAGCCGCCGAGATGCCGCCGGGCACAGCCGCGCAACCGTTCATCGACGCCCTGACCGAGCTGGTCCAGGCGCAGGCCGACACCACCGGCTTTGTCGTCCTGCACCGGTGGGCGGAGATCCTGGAGCGGCACTTCCCGCCAGAGCTCCCCGACCCCGACCACGCCGCCGACTAGGCACCCGGCAGGCCGACCACGGCCCGGGACGCCCCGACCACGGGCCCGACCAGGGGCAGGTCAGCGTGCTGGTGTACCTCGCTGATCGCCCGATCGCCTGGCGTTCCTCGAGGGCGCCGTCCGAGCGGTCGCCTTCCCCGGCGTCTTCCGCACGGCCTTCTTCGCCGGTATGGCTGGCGCCTCCTGCTGGTCCGTGTCGCCCGTCTCGCCCCGCGCCGCCCGGGCCTTGTCGACCGACTCCTGCAGCGCGGCCATCAGGTCCACCAGCTGACCTGGCCGCGCCTCCGGCTCCGGGGCGTGCGGCAGTTGGCGGTCTTCCCGCTTGGCCTCGATCACCTCGTGCAGCGCCTCGCTGTAGTGGTCGGTGAACTCGGAGCCGGTGAGGTCGTCGCGGGTCATGGCCTCGATGAGCGCCACGGCCTCGCCGATCTCGTCTTCGTCCAGCTGGACCGGCGGGGGCACCACGGCGGCGGGATCGCGGATTTCGTCCGGCCACAACAAGCCGTGCAACGCGATCACATCGCCACGGGCCCGCAACAGACCGAGCCGCTCACGGCCCTGCCACGCGAACCGTGTGACAGCGACCCGCGAAGCCCGCTCCAGGGCGTGCCGCAGCACCAGGTACGGCTTGGCGGCCACGGCGCCCTGCGGCTGGAGGTAGTAGCCGGGGCCGATGCGGAGCGGGTCGACGGCGGTGGCCGGGATGAAGGCGATCAGCTCGATGGCGCGCGCTGTGGGCAGCGGCAGGGCCCGAAGCTCTTCGTCCGTGACGGGGATGACCCGGCCGTCCGGCAGTTCATAGCCTCTCCCGATCTCGCCGAAGGTGACCTCGCGGTCCTCCACCTCGCACCAGTAGCGGTTGCGCACCAGGCCCCGGTCGGCGGTGTGGATCCGCCGGAAGCGCACGCTGTGATCTTCGGTCGCGCTCAGGACCGTGATCGGGACGCCGACCAGCCCGAACGAGATAACGCCGTTGAAGATGCTCGCGGGCATGGCACACCTCCGCAGCCCCCCTCTCTGTCAGCCTTGGGTGAGACGTCTCGCTTCGGCGGGTTAGCCTGAGAGGGCACGACAGGAGAATCACCCCCTATGACGAGCACCGCCCCCGCCGAGTCCGATCCGGCTCCCAGGCCGAAGCGCCGTTCCTTCACTCCCGAGTACAAGCTGCGGATCGTGGCCGAGTACGACGCGGCGCCCAAGAACGAGAAGGGCGCGATCCTGCGCCGCGAGCGCCTCTACCACTCGCATGTGAAGGAGTGGCGGGCTGCGCGGGACGCCGGGGCCCTGGAGAAGCTGGTCGACAAGCGCACCAGCCCGGCCCGGCCGAAGAAGTCGGCCACCGAGGCGGAGAACGAGAAGCTGCGCCGCCAGGTGGAACAGCTGGAGAAGGAACTGGCCCGGAACAAGGCCGCGTTGGAGGTAATGGGAAAAGCTTCCGCGCTCTTGGAAATGATCTCCGAGGGCGCGGACTGAAGGCTGCCGCCGACCCGGTGGTCGACGACGCGTTCACCGGCGTCGAGGACAAGCTGGGCATCACGGCCGCGTGCCGTCTGACCGGCCGCTCAAGGGCCACCCACTACCGCCGGCTGCGTCCGGCGCCGCCGCGCAGGCCCCGCTCGCCGCAGGTCCAGCCCTCGGCCCTGACGGCAGAAGAACGGGCTGCGGTACTGGAGTTGATGAACAGCGTCGAGTACGCCGAGCTTCCTCCCGCGCAGATCTGGGCCCGCGAGCTGGACGCCGGGCGCTACCACTGCTCGGTCTCCACGATGTACCGGATCCTGCGCGAAAAGGGGCAGTCCGGCGAACGCCGCCGCCAGGCCACCCACCCGGCGAAGACGGTGCCCGAGCTGGTGGCCACCGCACCGTCGCAGGTGTTCACCTGGGACATCACCAAGGCAGCCGGACCGGTCAAGGGCGTCTGGTATCACGCCTACGTCATCATCGACATCTTCAGCCGGTACATCGTCGGCCACACCGTCGAGCGGGCCGAATCAGCGGCGCGGGCCGAGGAGTTGATCCGCGAGGCTATCGCCCGCAACGGCATCGTGCCGGAGACCGTGCACGCCGACCGCGGCACCTCGATGACCTCCAAGAAGGTTTCGCAGCTGCTGATCGACCTCGGCGTCACACGGTCGCACTCGCGGCCGAAGACCTCCAACGACAACCCCTACAGCGAGGCCCACTTCAAGACCACGAAGTTCATGTCCGACTACCCCGATCGGTTCGATTCGCTGGCCCATGCCCGCGAGTGGTTCGACGCGTTCATCGCGTACTACAACCACGAGCACCGGCATTCGGGCATCGGCTGGCACACGCCCGCCAGCGTGCACTTCGGCACCGCCGAGGAGGTCCGCGACCAGCGAGCCGTCACCCTCGCCGAGGCATACGCCCGCCACCCCGAACGCTTCGGACGCCGCCCCCGACCACCCCAGATACCCCAGCAGGCATGGATCAACGACCCGGCCAAACGCAGGGAACCCGCACCACAAACCTCATAGCGTCACAACCGTCTCACTGGACTTGAAATCTTCCGCCCCGAGCACCTCCAGCGTAGGAGCCGCGCCAGGGCTCGTCACGAGCAAGGCCGGCACCCTGCCGCAGGCCTACACGTCGGCGTCCTGGTGCAGGTCCAGGAAGAACCGCAGCCGTACACCGGGCTCGCCTGGCTCCTTGGTCGTACGGTCCGCCGGCGCGATCGCGCACTGCGCGGCCAGCAGTTCCTGAACAGCGAAGGCGGTCTCGTCATCGGAGGCCGCCACCTCCACCACGGCCAGGCCCGGCAGCGCCACATGCGCGTCATTGATCTGCCTCATACCTGGCACGACGTGCCGACGCCCCCGGAGGTTCTTCCGTCCGAACGTCTTCACCCGACCGGGGACGGCTCGCGCGAGGCCTTGGTGGTTGCCGGCCACCCCTGACCTGAAAAACGACGATGCCTCCGGGACCCAACCGGCCCCGGAGGCATGTCGCTTGCTCCGCAGTCCCGTTCAACGAACGGGGCCCGTCGACGTCACGCCACGGCGGCCTGCCTCGCCAGCACCGCGAGCGGGGAGCGCCGGCCTTTCTCCACCGAGCGCAGCTGCTCGAAGTCGACCTCGGGGTGCGCGGCGGGGATCGCGTCGACCGACGCCGTGGTGTAGAGCGCGACGTCGACGGCCCCTGCCCGGCTGGTGCCGAAGCGGACCTCGATCGACTGCGGGGAGCGGATCCAGCCGAGCCGCACCATCCAGTCGAACTCAACCCTGCGCACACCGAGTCGCGCGGCGGCCTGCTCCGGTCCCAGCGGGGTGTCGGCGGCGACCAGGTCCGCCAGGTCCTCACGCTGGCAGACCTTTGCGACCTGACCGGGATGGTGCAGCGTCCCGTCGGGGTTCGCGCTCAGGTCGACCAGTAGTCCACGGTCGACGAACCGCCGGACCACGAAGGCCGTCACGTTCGCCTTCTCACCGATCACGTTCGGAGTGCCCAGGGCTTCGGCGATCCGGTCCGCCGCCGCGCCGCCGGAGATCGGCGGGGAGGGCATCGCGGCCCGGATGGCGTCGGCGTCCAGCGCCTCCACAGCCTCCCGGGACCACTGCCAGGAGGACACGTCCGGATCGGGGATGAGCCTGGCGTGCCGCGCCCACCGGAAGGCAGCTGCGGACACCTTCAGGCGCTTGGCGGCCTGGCCCTCGTCGTACTCGGTTCGTCGTGCCATGAGATCACCTCTCGCTCGTTCGCCTCGAAGCTGGCGAACAGAACATGACAGAACACCTAAAACCATGTCAATGGCCTTTGAAAACAGGCAAGTTGGATGCATGTCGCTAGAACGGCGCCCGCGTACGCGAGGGAAAAAGCACCCATCCGGACGCCGCTGCGGAAGTTGAGTCGTCATGGTCGGGGCGACCGCGAACCCCGACCATGAGGCCGACCGCGACTCCAGCCGCACCGCCCCCAGGCCCGACCGCGGCTGGCCGGCCGGGCGGCGTGTCCAAGATGACAGCAAAATCGAACAAGCGATCTAATGCCGGTATGGACGTGACCGACTTCCCCGACGACCTGGTGCAGACGCAAGCCGCCTGGAACGCCACCTACGCCGCGCTCGCCGCACCCCGCCCCCGCGACACCACCGCCCTGCGTCGCCGCCTGCTGCTCCTGTCCGTACGCCTGTGGTGGCATCCCTACTGGGACACCGCCCGCTCGGCGCCGGCGGCGCGCACCGAGCTGCGGCAGCTGGCCCGCACTCAGTGAGCAGCACGGGCCGCATGAGGGCCCGCCCGGACGCCGCACGCCGCCGGGGTTGCGGCAAGGGTTGCGCTAGAGGTTGCGTCATCTGGTTGCGCTAGGGGTTGCGCCTAATGTTGCGCACCCCGGCGGGCCGTCCCCGTATCCGTGCACGTCACCACGCGGTTTCGGCGTGGTCGGGCCGCTGACATCCCCGTTGCGACCCCTTCGCCCATGCCCTGGCTGGAGTTGAGGATGAGGGAGGGCGGGATGGGCGGCGCGTCCGCAGCCGGGGATCGGGGCGCGATCTTCGTGTTGCGCGTCGGCGGGGCCTCCGCGCCCGGTCGCCGTCAGTGCGGCGGTGACGTCAGGCGGGGGACGTCGGCGGGGGAGAGGTCGGGGCGGGCACGGTGCCAGCGTGCGGGATGCCGCCACCGGCCGGAGGCGTCGCGGGCGACGTCGACGCCGACTTCCACCACCAGCTCGGGTTCCACCAGCGTGACGTTCAGCTTCTCCTGGCTGCCCCACCCGGCGGAGAACGACCAGCCTGTCCACGGATGACCGCGCCGCCCTCGAGCGAGCAGACCGGCGACCGCCGCACCTGCCGCCTGGGCGAGGGTGGTGGTGCGGCCGACGTACTGAAAGTGGCCTTCGTCGTCGTACCTGCCGAGCAGCAGCGTGCGGGGCGCGGCCAGAGGGCCGGTGATCGCGCCGACGATCGCCTCGCTCGTCTCGCGGACCTTGTATTTCTGCCATCCCCTCACCGACGGCTTGTAGACATCGTCCAGCCTTTTGAAGACCAGGCCCTCCATCCCGACCGACGCCCACGTCAGCCACTCGCGCACGACGTCGGCCTCGGTGGTCGACGGGCACAGCGCCCACGGCGCGATGAGCCGGCGGGCTGCGAACAAGGACTCCAGCGCGGCCCTGCGCCTCCGGTACGGCCAAGAGGTCGTGTCCGTCCCGGACAGCCGCAACAGATCGAACGCGACGAAGTGGGCCGGCCACTCCTGTGCCGCCCGGGCCGCCCCGGTGCCGCGCCGGGCAAACCGGTTCTGCAACTGCTCGAACGCGAGGCGGCCCGCGGCGTCCCATACGACCAGCTCGCCGTCCAGCGCGGTCGCGTCCGGTAGCTGCACGGCCCCGGCCACGATCTCCGGAAACGAGGCCGCCATCTCGGTGCCGCGCCTCGAGCGCAGCACCACCCGGCCCGCCTCGACGGAGACGAGAGCCCGAAATCCGTCCCACTTCGGCTCCGCAGCACAGCCAGGCCGCAGATCGGGCACGGACACGGGGGTGGTCAGCATCGGCTCCGGCAGCGTCCATGTCACCTCCCATCCCTTCCACCCGCCCTGTCCGCCACCCGAGTGGCTGCGCATCGCCCGGTGAGGGAGGTACAACTCCGCTCGCATGCTTTGGGCAGCTTCCGTCCGTCCGGCATTCCCCTTGGGGCCGGATAGATCTGTTCGGTGGTGAAGACGGCACCCTGTCTGCTTTCGTAGTGTCTTCAAGTGCTTCGCACGCGGGGAGGCCGTCTTGGGTAGTAGCCGCACATCCCGATCCGCCACTCGTAAGTCCACCCTCCACCGGCTCAGGCCCTCCGAGGGCACGACCCCGGAACTGCGCACGTTCGTCCGCGAGAGATACCTCGACAGTGAGGACTACCAGGCCAGGGAGTTCACCCGCCAGGGGATGGAGGGCTTGCTGATCACCGGAGGCGTTCCCCGAGAGCGCGCCGACTGGTGCAGCGCGGTGGAATCCATCACCGGACTGGAAGTCAATGAACGCAGCCGCGCCGCGGCAGGACTCATTCTCATGCGCACCGGCCGCGGCACTTACGCGCTGAGCTACGGGGTGGGGCAGCACATGCTGGACCCCTACTTCCGTGACGACGAGTTCGGATTGGAGTTCGCGACCCGCTGCCTCGACGACGACGGGGTCATCAAAATCCGCAACCAGATCATGGACGGCAGAGGTCGGGTCGACGAGTACTCGGTGTCACGGGGCGAGCGGATCGACGACTTTGGTCTGGACCGTTTCGGTGCCGTTGTCCGCCGCATCTGTGGCACTGTCAGCGGACTGTCACTGACTTCCCTGGAGGCCGACAGGACACGACAGGTCCGCGTCGAGTGCTCACAGGCCACCATCAAGCTTCCCCTGGCCACCACCGTGGAACAGTTCCTGAGCGACCTGCAAGCGATCGAGGACGTGTGTGCAAGACCTGATCCGCTGCCGCAACTGCGTTTTGTCAGCAGGGTCCACACCCTCGACAGCCGCAGCCAAAAGGCGGTGCAGGCCCAGGCCATCCTGGAAAAGCACCTTGCGGACCCGGACAGTCCCCGTCTGATCATTGGGATTCCTGACTCGTGCCAGGAAAGCTACAGCTCTGCCCAGGCGTTCCGCGCCAGACGAGGCGCCCGCACGATCGAGACGAACGACCTGGAACTGCACCACCTACTGCAGTTCGTACAGGACAAGCCTGAGGGAGAACGGCTCAAAGCCCTCGGCGACGTACGGGTCACCATGTTCAGCGACGACGACTTCCTGACCCCGGCCAGCGTCACCACCAACGGGAAAGAGTGGCTCATCGCCGACATCACGATGGGCACAGACCGCCTGTTCTACGGCAACGGCAAATGGTTCGAGGTAGGGGCAGGCTTCCTCGAGACCCTGGAAGAGGAACTCACCGCCCTGTTCACCCAGCCGCAGACGGTCACCCTCCCGCGCTGGACCAAAGGCCCGCTCGATTCCAAAGGCCGCGACTCTCACGACGAGGACTGGTTCAACCACCAAGCGGCGAAGCCGGACGGGTACCTGCTCTTCGACAAGAAAGACATCGTCACGGGGAAGTTCAGGGGAGGAGGCCTGGAGATCTGCGACGTTCTCGGCCCCGAGAACCAATTGATCTGCATCAAGAAGGCACCCGCCAGCACGGCCCCTCTCAACCACCTCTTCGCCCAGGGCGTGGTCGCCGTCGAGACGCTGCGCAGCGACCTTGAAGTACGGACCAAATTCCTTGACCAGGTCGCCGCACACACGCCGGACCACCGCCTACTCGACGACTTCGGCACGCTCCGGGTTGTCTTCGGGATCCTCCTGAAGGACGGCCAGGACATCCGTGTTGACTCGCTCTTCGCGTTTGCCCAGGTCTCGCTGCTCCAGGCAGTCAGGCGGCTGCGCGCGATGAACGCGGAGGTCGAAGTCGTCGCTATCCGCCGCTGACGCAAGGGGCCGCACCCTCGCCTGCATGCTGCCGAGTAGCAGTCAGTCGGTGTGCACGAAGGCGCGGTCGAAGAACGCTGTTGCCGGTTCTGCCCGGGGTGGATGCTGAGAGTGGAGAGGGTGCCTGGCTACGGGGTGGGGTTGTCGTTGAGCCAGGTGGCCGGGATGAGCTTTTCGCCGTTGCGCCAGTTGTAGCGGATGGATGCCTGGTACCAGTCGTGGGGCAGGTCCGCGTGGTCGCTGACGATCATCTGGAAGTTCGGGGACAGCTCCCTGACGACCTGGTGCATGAGTTCGAAGAGGCGGGTGACGGTCACTCGGTCTTCGTCCAGGGCGATGTCCTCCAGCCGGCCTCGCTGTTTGGCCATGTCGGAGGGGTAGTAGGGCTGGGTCGGCTGGTCGAGCATGAGGAAGCGGGGTACGGGCCTGCTGTTGGCGACGAAGTACTGGTGGAGGGCGAGGTGGGTGGCCACGTGGTAGCCGACGTGGTTCTTGCCGCTGCCGATACGGAGCAGTTCGGTGATGCCCTCGACGGTGTCGGCGACGATGGTGAGCTTTTTGAGGTCCAGACGGACCAGGCGGTCGCCGTGTTCGAGTTTCAGGGTTCGGGCGTGGCCGGTCATCTTGCCGCTGAGGTAGCTGAGGCCGTGGGTGAGTTTGTCGTCGATGGTCTCGGTGTCGAGCTGCTCTTCGAGGCCTTGGACGAGCCGCTGGGCGACGGCGACGTCTGATTCCAGGCGCTGGAGGTGTCCGCTGTCGGTCGTGGTGTTGATCTGGCCCAGGTAGGCGCTGATCCTGCCGCGGGTGTAGGCCTGGGCTTCGGCCTGTCCTAGGAGGCCGGCCTGCTGGTTGCGCTGTTCGGCGATGATGCTCAGGGCGCCTTCGATGCCGCGGAGCTGTTCGCGTAGGCGCGTCGCCGCCTGCTCGATCTCGCGCAGGGCCTGCTCGCGGCGGGGCTGGACGGTTTGGACGCTGTCGAGCTGGCCTCGGAGGTCTGCGAGGGTGGTGTGCATATCGGCGACGGTGGGGTCGGGCTCGTCCAGTTCGTTTCCGCACAGGGGGCAGCTGTGTTCGCCGGGGAAGCCGTCGGGCACGAGATTGAGGGCAGACAGACGTGACATGCCGCGGGCGACGGCGCCGGTGTAACCGGCAGCCTGTGTCTCCAGGTCGTTCAGGAGCTGGCGTTCTTCTGCGAGGGAGCGCAGCTGCCGCCGGAGAGCCGATGACTGCTCGGTGAGGAGGAGTTCCTGCCGCCGCTGTTCCTCGTCTGCGTTGTCCGGGGTGGGCCGGAAGGAGGCAGCCTGCTGCAGGGCCTCGATGACGGCTGCTCTGTCGGAGGTGTCGACGCTGTTGTCGGTGAGCAGTCCGTGGACGCGGGCTTCACCGAGGAGGGACTCAAGGCGGGCCTCGATGCCTTGGTTTGCTTCCTGGGCGGCTTTGAGGTCGTTCTCGGCGCGGCGGAGGGCCCGTTTGGCTTGGGTGAGCTGCTGCTGAAGCGCGGCCTGGTCCTCTGGGACCGCCCCGAGGAAATAGGGGATCGTGGCCTTGAGGCTCTCGGGGATGCCGCGCTCGTTCTGCCGGTGGAACAGGGCCCGTTTGGAAGCGACTTCATCCTGGTTCTGCAGGCAGAGCAGGACGGCATGGCCGAGGTTGGCGCTGAGCGGGGAGAGCAGGCTCCCCGGCGCTGGTTCGCTGCGGGTGTCTCCGATTCCGATCCGGCGTCCGAGCTGCTGGCGCAGCTGTGTGGAGTCGGTGTTGACGCGGAGGTCGGGCAGTTCCGGGATACCGAGGTCGTTGCCGACTTCGAGCATGGCGTTGGTGACAGACTTGGCGCCGGGGCGAGGTGCCGGCCGTGCGGCCAGGATGCGGGTGTCGGGCAGCTGCAGGATGACTGCATACCACGCGACGGTGTTGAAGATCGGGCTGATCGGGAGCGTGGCCTCGTCCCTGCCGAGGCAGAAGTCGACGATGTCGAGCAGCGCGCTCTTGCCTGTCTGGGAGGTGCCGGTGACGATGTTGAGCTCGCCGAGCCGGAAGTCCAGGATGCGCTTTTCGCCGCTCTTGCTGTAGAGGATGATCGACCGGATCTGCACTGGCTCAGGGTCTCACGCCCAGCAGCGCAAACACGGTGGAAGGGTTGTCGGACTTGGCAGTCCAGCGGCCTATCAACGATGCGGCCTTGATCAGGTCGGCAAGTTCGCCCTCGGTACGGGATGTCGACGGGATCCTGCTCTTGAGGGAGCCCTGCTCGATGGTGAGCATCTGGTGGCGGAGCCCGAAGCGCAGACCTTCCCGAATGGAGGGTGCGAGTGAGGTGCTGCGGGCGGCAAGGCCCGCGACGAGTGCCGGGTGGTCTGCCACCCACTTCGTCAGGTGGGTGCGCGTCGAGGTGGGCAGCGCTTGCCGCGTGGGCCGGTGCAGGACCAGCGGGGCCACGACGAAGGCCATCGGCCACGGCATCAGCCTGCCGGAGGCCTCCCGCTCGTAGTCGCGTGCCGCAGTGGCGGCGACGGCGGCGACGAGGGCAGGGTTGAGGAAGGCGGCGCTGGCTTGCGGCCGCTGGCTCCAGCTAGGCACGGGCGGCCCTGATCAGGTTCTTCACCCGTGCCTCGAAGTCGGGGTGCCATCCGACCCGTCCGCGGTCGGCCAGCTCGTGGTGCTTGCCCCGGGAGAAGAACGCCTCGTCGTACGCTTCACGGATTCGGTACCGGGTCTGGTCCAGGGTTTTGCGCAGCAGTGCCTTGCCAGCCTGCTCCTGCTCCCGGTCGGTGGCATCTTCACCCAGGTCGTCGAGCATCCAGTCGAACTCCCGCTGCCACTCGTCGGCGAGGTTGCCCTCGAACCGCGCCAGCTCGTCGAGTTCCACCAGGTCGTCTTCGAGCCAGGCCACGGTCTGGGTGTAGGCGCGGTAATAGTCCACCATCGCCTTGTTCAACTGGCGGCCGGCACCCACCCAGCGCAACTGGTGGACGAAGCAGGCATCGGCCAGCTCGGTCTCGGCCTCCCGCGGGAAGTCCTCACGGTCCACCAGCGTGGGCAGTCTGTCGGAGGTGTAGCCGTCGCGGATGCGGCTAATGCGCTGCATCAGCCGAGTCACTGAGACGCTGGTGTGCCGCTTCTGCAGCATGTCCACGGTCTGCTCGTACCACCACGCCCACAGCTGCCGCATGAAGGAGTCGGCGTGCCCGTCGGGAAGCGCGGCCCTGAGCTTCACCCGCACCTGCGCGTCGAGGTCGTCGATGGACGGCGAACCGTCGATGACCCTCATCCGCCGTACGAAGACGGCACGCTGCGCCGGCTGAAGAGCCAGGAAAGCTGCCCGTGCGTCCTTCGTTTCCTTGGCCTTCGACTCCTGCGCGGCGGCGATGAGCAGGTCAAGGGCCTGTGCGGGTGCTGGATGGGGCGCCTTGAGCGCGGCCATAGCCGTACCCGGCCGGGCCTCCTGTGTAGTGACCAGGGTCAGCATGGGACCGTACTCGTCGCCAGGGGCGTGGGTGTCCATCCAGGACTGGATAGTCCGCCACACGTCGTCGTCCTTGTCGCCGAGCGACCGCACACTGCGGATGTGATGCTTGACCTGCAGGAGCTCAACGGGCCGACCATCTTCTTCCCACGCAACGTCGTCGTGGAGCTCCAGGCTGATCGCCCCGTCCGGGCGATCCTCTTGTCCCCGCAGCAGCTCAAGGAGGGCAAGCTGCGCCTGGAAGATGTAGCCCAGGGCTGACGCAGATGCCTCATGCGCGGAGGACGCCATGCCCACAGTCTCCCGATTCCGATATTGCCCTGTCCAGGACATCACACTAATCGAACACAAGTCTGACGGCGGTGATGTTATCGGTTCTGCTAGGGGAAATGAGTTGAGCAGGGTGGGCCCGACTCTGCCGTCGGGCCCACCTTCGACTACGCCCACTCCACGCCCAGCTCTCGCAGCGCGTCGAGCTGATCGGCCGCGAGCTTGTCGCGCCGGGTCTTGGTGTTGGAGACCCATACGCCCAGCTTGATGATCACCGGTTCCGTCTCGCCGTCGACCGTGATCTCCTCAGCGTGGCCGCGCGGTACAGGCCGATGGCCTTCCCGCTCGATCCACTGCGTGAGGGCCGCAAGTCCGCGCTGGAACGCCTGCTGTGCCTTGCTCGGGCCCTTCGCCGTACGCGTGGCTGCAGGGGCGGGAGACGGGGCCTCAGCGGGCTGCACGCCCAGCTTCGACAGCCGCTCCTGCTGCTCGGGGAGAAGCTGCGCCCAGGTGCCCGGGTTCTTCTGTCTCTGGAGCCACTTGCCCAAATCATCGCCGTCGAAGAGCACGCCCGGTGCGATGTCGGGCAGGTGGCCGTCGGCGTCGACCAGGTCCGCGAGGACGCGGTAGTGCCGCTGCCAGTCCAGCGGCCAGGGGCAGTTCCAGTCCGGGTCGATCACGGCCAGCTGCTTGGCGCGCTGTGCCGCCCGCTTCGGGTCCTTGCCCAGGCCGCCCTTCCGCCGGAGGTTGGCCATGTACTGCCCGATGGGCACCATTGCCTCGCCCTCGCCCCACACGGCGTCCTGACGCGGAGCAATGTGCCCCGTGGCCCGCCGATAGGACCGGAGCGCGGCGAGCTTGTTCTCCCACGCCTCTTCACCCGGCTCCCACACCATCCCGGCCTCCGGCAAGTCGAGCAGGGTCTTGCGCCGCTCCTCCAGCTCCCCGGCCCGCAGCGCCTTCCTCTGCTGGTGGACCCAGCGGCCAAGCGGGAAATCCTTCGTGACCCCCACTTCCACCTCGACGTCGTAGGGCACGGCGTAGAGGCCGGTGATCTCGTTCTCCTTCCGCCAACGGAGCAGGGCCTGATAACCCTCCAGCCACACCAGCGACTCCGGCCGGTACACCCGGGTGCGCAGGAACGCGGCGATGGTCGCGGCGTCGCGCGGGCTGGAGAAGTGCAGCAGCGCCGCTTCGGCAGCGGCCTGCGTGTCGTCCTCCTGGTCCTCGCCGTCGCCCTCGCCGCCGGCCCCGACGATCCGCCCCTCTTCGTCACGCCGGATGTGGACCTTGCGCTTGCCGCTCGTGAGCGCGCGGGAGGCCAGCTGCTCGACGAGTCGTTCATCATGCGAGCGCAGGCCCTGGAGGACCGCGACAAGGGGGCGGAACGAAGCGCTGGCGACCATGTCCTGCGGGTCCTCGCCGGGCTCCAGGAAGACCGGCACGATGATCCTGGCGACCTTGGTGGAGCCGTCCTTGTTGAGCCTCAGCGCGCGTCCGATGTTCTGCACGATCTCCACCTGCGAGCCGCGGGTGTCGGCGAAGCAGACGGCCTCGACTCCCCGCTCGCCGGTGATGTCGACGCCTTCCCCGAGCACGCGAACGCTGGCGAGGAAGGCGCGGTGGACCCGGCGCCCGGCCGCGTCGATCCCGTTGGCGAACTGGTGCAGCACCTCGCGCCGCTCGGAGACGAGATGGTCGCCGCACAGCCACGCCGACCACACCCGGTCCGGCGGGACGTGGCGGCCGGCCTCCAGCTCGTAGAACTCCGCGTCGATCGACGACTTCGGCAGCTTCTCCGCCTTCGCCAGGTCCTCGTCCGAGGCGTCGTTCATGTAGAGCTCGGCCGCGGTCTCGGGCAGCTTCTCCGCGAACGCGGCGGCTTCCTCGACCTTCTGGTGGAACGTCATGACCGTGCGCAGATTCCACGCGGCGGCGTGCTCCAGGAGCGCGGTCTGCAGCAGGGCTAGGCGCCGGCCGCGCCGCGCCTCCTCCGACTCCCCGAGGACCGGCGAGGGGTCGCGGATCTCCAGCACGTCGATCTCGAACCCGGCGAGGATCTCCCGCTCGATCGCCTCCGACAGGCCCAGCTCGGCCAGCCACGCACCGTACGTGCCGTTCGGGTCGTCGGCCATGCTCGCGAGCTCCGCCTCCTGGCCCTCCGCGCCCCTTCGCGGCTGGGGGGCCGCCAGGATGCGCGGGGTCGCGGTCAGGTAGAGCCGAAAGTCAGCGGGGATACGGCTGTTGTCGTGGATCGCCGCCCACGGACGACCAAGATCACCGGCGGTTCCGTGGGCCTCATCCACGATGGCGAGGTCAAACGGGGCCATCTGCTGCCCGTACAGCCGCTTCCCGCCCGCCAGAGCGGCCTCCAGCGGCCCGCGAACCTTCCGCTGGCCCACGGGCGCGTCGATGTCCTCGCGGTCCACGAGAGAGGCGTACGTGGCGAACACGACCACGGGCCCCGACCCGGCCCACAGGGCGAGCTGGATCGGGTTGGTGGTGGTGCGCACCCCCAGCTCGTTCAGCACCGGGTCGTTCTCCAGCGAGCACACCGCGACCATGGGGGAGCGGTGGCCCACCAGGCGCCACGCCTGGGCGGTCTGCACGAGCAGGTCCAGGGTCGGCACGGTGACGAGGATCCGGCCGCCCACGAATGCCTCCAGCGCGCACGCGGCGGCCGTGATCGTCTTGCCCGATCCGGTTGCTGACACGATCGTGCCCCGCGCCCCTTCGAGTGGCACAGATGACCTTGTAGGGAATCCCACCCACTTACGGAAGGCCACCTTTTGGTCGACCTGATGTTCCTTGAGCTGAATCACAGACATGAGGTTCCTCCCCGAGCGACGCCATCGTAAGTGGACGTGAAACAGAGCAGCTATCGAACAAACTCAACGAGAGCAGTCGGACAAGGAAGAATCTATGCGGCAAAAGTTGGGATTTATACCTTCGGCTAGAGGAAGTGCGTCAACCGGAAGCGGGTCAGGTCTTGAGGCCTCCTTCAACCCTTTGAGACGGTTGGAAATGCCCACAGAGACAAGTGACTTAGCACAGACAAGGACTGATGGCGTGTTAAAACCGATCCTGACGATGTTCACAGCCCTGCTTTCCCTGAGCCTCGCCCTAGGAGGTTTGATGCTGCGAAAACTAGCAGGGGATAGCAGCCACGATGCTGCAACGTTCGCGATTCTGCTATTCCTCACGAGTGCGGCCACGCTGATCGGCGTTATGTCGTACCTGACATCATGAGATCGATGCATCAGTCCTCGCAGCTTCCGCCGTTGGGGGTGTCTCGTGTTTCCGCCAACGGTACATGCTGTATCAATCTGATGCACGCGGTACACTGGAACCCACACGAACGAGCGACCCCCCTCCTTCGTAGCCTGCCCGGCCCGCGCTAGCGGGCCCCAACGGTTCTGGAGGCGCAGCCGGAAGGACCGTCAGGCGGGGGAGCGCAGCGGACCCGCCGACCAGGCTGGAGCGAAGTGAAAGCCGGTAGCGGGACGAAGTCCCGCCGGTCCGGGAGCGCAGCGGACGGACCGTCACCCCTCTTGCGCAGCAAGAGGGGTGAGCGGGTGGCGCAGCC
>NZ_JBVIPD010000021.1:22419-152271 GCF_055578235.1 Streptomyces sp. NPDC033136 | reverse complement strand
CTACACCGAAGTCATCCGCCCGCGACCAGCCCGAGCATCGCGAACCCCGCGCACACCAGACCCCTGACCTGCAACGTCACGATGCACACTGCTCACTGGGTTCGACGAATCCGGTGCGTTCGGTCCGGCCACAGGCGGATGGAGTGGCCCCACAAGTTCCTTGGGGGTTGACCTCACAGTTCCTTGGACCACCGTCATTCAGCAGGTGCCCACCCTGTCCACGTTCGCGCGACAGCGCCGCGGCGAACGGTGGGCATGGGATGCGACCGCAGGCGCACCACCGTTCATCAGCGCAGATGGGCCGCTCGACGATAGGTACTCCGGGTTGGCCCGGGTGCGCGTCAAGGCGCGCTTCGCGCCTCACGCCCCGGACGAAAGCTCCTTGGAGGCGATTAACTACGCAGACGTCCGTGGCGACACGACCCCTCTCAACGATCTGTACGTGCTCGTTCTCTTCGCCCGGGTGGACGAGGAGTACGGCGATCTTCGAGAGGCGAATTTCGTATGGTCGGCAGTCATCTTTACGGATGACTGCCTCACCAGCATGCAGCGCGAGGCCAGTTCAGACGCCCTCCGGTGGCCTCAGATTCACTCCTGCTGGGATCGCCTGCCTCGCGGTGCACATGACGTTACTGGACTGCTTCGTGCTGTCCGGATTCCGGGATGGTGAAGATTGAGGTGGAGTAGGAGCCCCTGGTCGGCCCCACCGACCAGACGTTGGAGACGCTCACCGAGTGTCACCCGAGACGGGGTACGCACCTACCGGTGTCAGCCCACTCGTGCGGCGGTCGCATGATCGGGAATTTCCGCCGTCTCCGGGTCGACAACACTGAGACGGCCTCTGCGGTCCTTGGTGAACGCCAAGAAGCGCGAGAGCGGCCCGACGTGGGTCAGATGAAGCTCGTGCATGGCCCTGGTACAGGCGATGTAGAGCATGCCCTTGTCCATCTCGCTGGCGTAGTTCGTGTCGTCCACGCCCGGGACGATCACGGCGTCGAACTCCAGCCCCTTGGCGATGTGCGCCGAGGTGATCACGGTACCGGCGCTGAACTCCGTGCTGTCGTAGTCGAGGAAGGCCAGCTCGACGCCCGCCTCCGACACGGTCCGGTACAGCTCCCGCGCCTGCGCGACGGTCTTACAGACAATGCCGAGGGAGCGGTACTCGCTCTGCCGGTGCCGCTCGATCAGGGCCAAAATCTCCGCCTCCTGCGCCTCGCGGTCCGCAGCGGCGACGACCTGGGGCGGCAGCCCGTGCCGCTCGATCGGGACGAGCTTGTCGTTGCGCGAGATGTGCTGGGCGAACTCCGTGATCTCGGCCGTGGAGCGGTAGCTCCTGCACAGCTCCAGACAGTCCGCCTCGGGGAAGATGCCGCGGATCACCGGCAGCGACGAGGAACTGAACGGGTTCACTGATTGGTTGGCGTCCCCGAGGATCGTCATCTTGCAGGAGAACAGCTCGCGCAGCACCGAGTACTGCACGGGCGTGTAGTCCTGCATCTCGTCCACCAGGAGATGCCGGATGCGGCCGTAGCCCTCCTGCCGGGACGTCCTGATCATGGTGTAGACCAGCGGGAAGACATCCGCGTACTCGATCTTCTTCCGGCCCAGCGGCTTGAACAGGCCCTTGCGCTCAGGGTCGTGGTAGAACGCCTTGTACAGGGCGAACGCGTCCTTGTGCGGGAACATGGCGCGCACCTGCCTGCGGATGCCGTTGCTGTCCGCCGCCGACCACTTGCCGCCCTTGTCCAGCACCTCCTGCCGCAGGGTGTTCGCGGCGCTCTCGGCGAGCAGGTCCAGCCGGGTGAAGACGGGCAGACCCCGCGAGGCCGCGAAGGCGTCCGCGACCCAGCCCTCCGACAGCCGCTTGTTCCTCTGCTCGATCTGCCGCGGGGTGAAGTCCGCGTCACCGCGCTCGGCCAGCCACGCGTCGAGCAGGGTGACGAACTCCGGCGTCGCCTTGAAACGCATCCGCTCGGCCGCCGCCTCGTCCGCCCTGTCGAGCAGCTTGATCACCTGCTCGCTGAAGGTTTCGAACTCCGTCACCTTGGCGAGGAACCGCTCGGCGATCTTCTCGAAGTCGGTCTCCGCGATCTGCTCCTCGCCCAGCTCGGGAAGGACGCCTGCGATGTAGTCACCGAAGACCTTGTTGGGGGAAAGGATCATGACGTTGTCGGACGACAGGGAGTCCTTGAAGCGGTAGAGCAGGAACGCCACCCGGTGCAGGGCGATCGACGTCTTCCCGGAGCCCGCCACGCCCTGCAGGATCAGTACCTTCGCCGTCTCGTTGCGGATCACCTCGTTCTGCTCGCGCTGAATCGTCGCGACGATGTTCTTCATCCTGTCGTCGGCGGACTGGCTCAGCTCCCGCTGCAAAACCTCGTCGCCGATGGTCAGCGCGCTGTCGAACATGTACTCAAGGCGGTTGCCCGCGATCTTGTACTGGCGCTTGCCCGTGATCGTGCCGTGGACGGCCCCAGTCGGCGCCTCGAAATGCGCCTCACCCAGCTCGAAGTCGTAGTAGAGGCTGGAGACCGGGGCCCGCCAGTCGTGGATCAGGATTTCCTGGGTCTCGGGGTCCGAAAAGTCATGGACGCCGATGTAGTGGCCCTTCCCTTCCCCGTCGTCCGCCCTGCGGAAGTCCACGCGCCCGAAATAGGGCGTTTCCAGCAAGCGCTCGATATGCCGGCGCACCGTCACGGCGCTGTCGCCCACGCCGACGGAGGTGTTGACCTCGGTGCGCATGGCGGCCTTCTCGGCGAAGTCCATGTCACGCCAGTTCTCCCACATGAACTCCTTCTGCTCCTGGATGGCCCTGGCGGTCCGGTCGATGGAGTCGCTGAGCCTCGCCAGCTCGCGCCCCAGCAGACGCACCGTCTCGGCCAGGTACTGCCGCTCTTGTTCTTCGTCTCGCGTCTGCAGGTCCGTCAAGGCAATCTCCGGTTCAGGCGTCCGTATCGAATCTACTGTGACGTCACAGTAGAGTAGACGTCCAACCCGGATGGGCGCCGATGGTGACCACCGCTGAGGTCGACAGTCTTCGCCGCAGTGGCGCCGAGACTGAGCGCCGCCATGACCAGGAAGCGGTCATGGGCACGCCGATCAGGCGTGGCCCATCCCGCAGCGACGCGAGCCGTCCACCCCTGCGGCGCGAAGCGTGCGGACACGGACATCGCTTCGCCCAGGGCGGACGGCGTCACCGCTTCCCGATCCGACGCCGACCGGGCGAGGCAAGCGTACGGACAGACCACGGCAATCAATACCCTCTCGTGAGGGTAAGGTCTTCTTGAGTGCCGCGCATCCGCGTCTCGGGAAGCAGTCCACCGCCGCGCAGCGCGTAGGCGGGTGGGTTGCCTCCATGCCGGCGCCCGCGGCCAATCGAGATACGAAGGAGGCCCGGCCCCGTGATCGGGCGGGAGTTCGAGGCGGACGGGGTCGCTGTCCGCAGGGGGTGGTGGCGCTCGCTCACCCGGGCCGGCAAGCTCCGCATCCGCGGGGCCCGGCTGACGATCCTGACCAGTTACGACGTGGAAATCGACAGTGAGGTGCTGCCGCGTGTCCGCGCGACGGCGCCCTGGTACGCGCCGGCGGGTTTCGTGCGGCTGGTGCTGGCCGGCCGGACCTACTGGGTCCGGCTCAAGGCGCAGCATGCCCGCAAGGCCGTGGAGGCTGTGGCGGCGTGGCGCCAGGAGCTGTAGGACGACACGGTTGCTGCGGGCACCGTGCCGTCAGTCAGCGTCGGGACGGCGCAGCAGGGCACCGGGGCCCCCGCTCCAGCATGCAAAAGGCCAAGGCCGTGAAGTTTACGGTTGGGGCGCATTGTCAAGGGCCTGCGGGCGCGCGGATGTTGACGCTGGTGGTGGCTCTGTAGCTGGTTCGGTCGATGCGGGGCCGCGGGCCTGGTACTTGGAGATGGCGCGTTTGACGATGCGGGGCTGACGCGTAGCCCCGTGGGGGCAGTGGGTCGGCCAGGACATGTCGGCCGATGACGCCGATGTCAATCCCCTCGCAACGTAAATCGTCTCCACGCTGCGAGGGGATTGACAGTGAGGACGTAGACGGCACCGCCTGGGGGGTGCTGACCCCGCCGCCTGAACCCAGAACTCCTACACCTTTTCGAACACCTGCCGCAGGATCGTGGCCCGCCCCTCTCGCAGGAACCGCAGGGTGGTCCGCTGCTGGTTGAGGATGTCGTTGACTGCGCGCCGCCCGATCAGTTCCGCGCCGCGCTCCCGGTTCGCCTCCGCCCCGGCCAGCCAGCTCTCCGTCGTCCGCACCCCGTCCTGCGGGTCGTCGCGCTCGGCGATCACCCGGAACAATCCCTGCGCCGCTTCGGTCAGCTCGGAACGGGTCGGTACGAAGCACTCCGGGAAGACAGTCCGGGAGGCTTGCAGCCCGTCGCGTGCGTTGGCCCACGCTCCGGCCAGGTCCCGCAGCCCGAGCCGGTGTCGACCCGCCCCGCCCGGCGCGAACCGTTCCGCCGGCAGCATCATCGAGCCCAGCCACCCGTACCGGGTCCAGGCATTGGCCTGTACGGACAGCCGACCGGCCGGGCGCAGCCAGCCGTGGCAGTGCCGAAAAAACTCCCGATAGCGGGACACCCGGCGGGCCCGCCACAGCGTCTCCCCGGCAAAGTGCTCCACCGCCTCGATGGCGATGATCGCGTCGTACGGCCCGTCCGGGCGGTGGTCGAACCAGTTCTCCGTACGCACCTCGCAGCCCGACCACTGCTGTTCCCCGGCCCAGGCCGCCTGGGCCGGGCTTATGGTGAGGCCCACCGCGTGCCGGACCCCGTGCCGCTCCACGGCCTGGTGCACCAGGGTCCCGTACCCGCACCCGACGTCCAGCAGCCGCTCGGCCCCGACCGCCCCCGCCGCTTCTACGTGGTGGTCGAGCTTGCGCATCTGGGCCGTCTCCAGGGTGTCCCCGTCCTCCCACATGGCGTGCGAGTAGACCGGCTCCGGCCCCAGGAACAGCCGGTAGAAGTCCCCCAGATAGTCGTAGTGGTGAAGGATGGCTTTTGTCGATGTGCCCTTGTAGGCGGCACTGCCCGCTTCGCGTCGCATACGTTCACCTAACCTGTCGCGCCCGCTGCGTGACCTCGCGTGCTCGGTGGGGTTCAAAGCCATCATCCAGTGCTTAAGACGGTTCATCGCCCGCGACCCGCGGGGATCTACCGTCACATACCGGATCTCCGTGTTGGCGTAGGCGACGATGTGGTGGGGCGTACTCCACCCGGCACTGGATCCGCTTCGCCCACGCCCGGCTGGGCCACCTCTTCCGCTACCTGCCCCAGCAGTCGGCCTACAACAAGCGCCTCAACGCCGCCGGGCCGCTGATCAGCCATGTGATGATCGAAGCCCTTGCCCGGCAGGTGCCGACCTGGCACGACAGCCTCCGGCTGATCGACTCCACCCCGCTGCCCTGCGCCGCCTCCCGCGAGACCGTCAAACGCTCCGACCTGGCCGGGCACGCCGGATACGGCTACTGCCGCAGCACTTCCGGTTCTTCTGGGGATTCCGGCTGTACCTGGTCACCACCGCCGAGGGCATGCCCGTGACCTGGTGCCTGGCCAACCCGAGACTCGGCATCGTTTTCTTGATCGCGAAGTAGGCGGTCTTAGAGTGCGAGATCACCATCACCACCAGCCAGGGCCGCTGGACCGGCCTCTACCGGCTGGCCACCAACCTCCTTGACCGCCCCCGATACCCGCCCCCGGTTCTGGCCCGCTACAACGACGGCTCCTACCTCTCCCCGCTTCGGCGGCACCGAGGTCCGCATCCTCCACTTCCCATCGCTCGTGATACAGGCTGACCAGGTCGGATGCCGTTTGCGGGCGGCGGAGGCGCGGGCGAGGAAGGCGGCCTCGGTGGCGGCGACCGCGGCCAGGAACGTGTTCGAGGAGAAGCCCCGGTCCAGTAACACGATCACGCTGGCGTGCAGCGAGCGCATCAGGCGCTTGCCGTAGACGCTCTCGCCGTTGCTGCGGGGACCGAAGGCGGCGTCCAGGACTGCCCGGGTGCCGCAGGCCCCCAAGTCAGCCGTCGGCCACAGGTTTACGGGCGACGAGCACGGCGAGGGCCGCCAGCACCGGCACAGTGGTGAGAGCGACGAGCGCGGGGCCGTAGTGGCCGGTCAGGTCGTGGCCGAGGGAGACGGCGAGGGGGCCGAAGGCGCTGGCGGCGATGGTGACGGTGTGGGCTGTGCCGCGGATGGCGCCGAGGTGGGCGGTGCCGAAGTAGCGGGGCAGGGTGGCCGATTCGACGACCCGCAGCAGACCGCCCGAGGCACCGAGGAGGACGCCGTACCCGATGGCCGTCCAGCCGGGCGACACGAGACGGGCGGACAGAATGCCGCAGGCGAGGATGGCCATCGCGGCGGTGAGTACGGCCTTGGGCGGGAGGCGGTCGATGAGGGCACCGACGGCGAGGGTGGCGAGGAGGGCGGCGGCGGTCTGGGGCAGGAAGTTGGCGGCGGCCTCGGCCGGACTCAGGCCGCGTTCGCCGAGCAGGGCGACTTGGTGGAAGTTCAGGCCGGTGGTGAGCATGCTGCTGGCGGCCAGACAGGCGGCGACCGCCCAGAAGATGCTGGTGCGCAGGGCCTTGCGCAGCGGCCAGCCGGTGAGCGGGGCGTTGGGGTCGGTGTCCGTGTCCGGGGCGATGCCATCGACGTGCTGACCGACGTCGGTGGGCCGGTTGCGGATGCCGAACAGGGCCAGCGGGAGGACCACCGCCCAGACAGCGACGCCCTCGATCGCCCATGCCTGGCGCCAGCCGTATACGGAGACCAGGCGCTCGATCAGCATGGGGGCGAGGGAGATCCCGGCGGTGCCGACGGCGCCGGTGATACCGAGGGCCAGACCGCGGCGCTTGTCGAACCAGTACGCCACTGTGGTCGTGGCCACCAGGGACAGGGCGCCCTGCCCGGCCATGCGGATGCCGACGAACCCGGCCGTGAGCCCGACGAGCCCGGTGACGAAGGACAAGCCGATGAGGATCGCGCCGAAGACGGCCCCGACGCAGGCGATCACCCGGCGCGGGCCGTAGCGGTCGATCATCCGCCCGACCAGGGGCATGGCGCAGGCGCCGATGAGCGTGCCGGTCAGGTAGGCGGTGGAGATTTGGGTGCGCGTGACGCTGAGATCGGCGATCAGAGGGTCGATGAAGACCGAGACGCCCGTGGTCTGGCCAGGCGCGGTCATCGCCATCGCGAGAGCGCTGTAGGCGACGATGCGCCAGCCATCGAAACGCCCGCCGGCGGCGGAGCCGTGGGGCGCCCGGAGGCCCGTCGGGGTGCGGAAGGGCTTGGCGGTGCGGCTCAGGGTTACTCCTCCCGGCCGCTTCCTCGTCCCCAAGGAGCGGCATTGAGGTGGCGGGGGCCGGGCCCCGGGCGTCAGGGCAGTATCCCGGGCCCGGCCCGCACGCGGAAAGACCGCCCTCCCCCGCGTCCGTGGTCGGGGAGGGCGGCCGGTCCGGTCAGTGGCTGCCGGTCAGCTGCCCGGCGAGACGTCCGTGCATGTCGGCGCTGGGCTTGTTCAGGCCCACGATGGTGACCTTCTTGCCGCGCTGGGCGTACTTGGTCTCGATCGCGTCCAGCGCGGCCACCGTGGAGGCGTCCCAGATGTGGGCGTCGGACAGGTCGATGACGACGTCGTCCGGGTCGTCCTTGTAGTTGAACTGGTAGACGAGGTCGTTGGAGGAGGCGAAGAACAGCTCGCCGGTGACCGCGTAGACGACCTGGTTGCCGTCGGGGTCGACGACGCCTGAGACGTTGACCAGGTGGGCGACGCGCTTGGCGAAGATCACCATCGCGGTGACGCAGCCCACCACGACACCGATGGCGAGGTTGTGAGTGGCGACCACGCAGACGACGGTGACGGCCATGACGGTCAGTTCGCCGAGCGGCATCCGCTTGAGCGTCTTCGGGGCGATGGAGTGCCAGTCGAAGGTGGCTACCGACACCATGATCATGACGGCGACGAGGGCGGCCATGGGGATGTCGGAGACGACCGGGCCGAAGGCGATGCACAGCACCATCAGGAAGGACCCGGCCAGGAACGTGGACAGGCGGGTGCGGGCCCCGGAGACCCGTACGTTGATCATGGTCTGGCCGATCATGGCGCAGCCGCCCATGCCGCCGAAGAAGCCGGTGACGATGTTGGCGATGCCCTGCCCGATGGACTCACGGGTTTTGTTGGAGTGCGTGTCGGTGATGTCGTCGACCAGCTTGGCCGTCATCAGTGACTCCATCAGGCCCACGAGTGCGAAGGCGAAGGCGTACGGGGCGATGGTGGTCAGCGTGTCCATGGTGAAGGGCACGTCCGGCAGGCCCGGCACCGGCAGTGAGGAGGGCAGCGCGCCCTTGTCGCCGACGGTGGGGACGGCGATCCCCGCGGCCACGGTGATCACGGTCAGGACGATGATGGAGACCAGCGGGGCCGGGACCACCTTGGTGACCTTCGGGAAGAACACCATCAGCGCCAGGCCGGCGGCGATCAGCGGGTAGACCGCCCAGGGCACGTCGTGCATCTCCGGCACCTGCGCCATAAAGATCAGGATGGCCAGGGCGTTGACGAAGCCGACCATGACGCTGCGCGGCACGAACCGCATCAGCTTGGCCACGCCGAGCGCGCCGAGGACCACCTGGAAGACGCCGCCGAGGATGACGGCCCCGATCAGATAGCCGAGGCCATACTCGCGGTAGAGCGGGGCGATGACGAGAGCCATCGCGCCGGTCGCCGCGGAGATCATCGCCTTGCGGCCACCGACGATCGAGATGACGACGGCCATGGTGAACGAGGCGAACAGGCCGACCGCCGGGTCGACCCCGACGATGATCGAGAAGGAGATCGCCTCGGGGATCAGAGCCAGGGCGACGACCAGACCGGCCAGCACCTCGGTGCGCAGAACCTTCGGGGACGCGAGCCAGTCAGGCTTGGACAGGCGCAGCCTGGGGGCTTGGGACAGCGGTGAGGACATGCAACCGTTTCTGTTCAGGTGTGCATCCATACCGCCGGACGCACAGCGTCGTACTGACTCCGCAAAAGTGCGGGAATCGCCGGCAGTCGGGCGCCACGCCGAGGCGGGGCCGAGTGCCGGACAGAACGGCAACCTCCTGGTTGCCGGTAGGGCATCATTGCCCAGAAGCCTTCAGGGCCGTCCGGGGCCCGATCAGGGCCCGCGCTACGGCAGGATCACCTCTACCGCTGACTGGACGGTGGGGTGAACAAGCCGACACTCTACCCTGACGCGACGGGAGAGTGCGAGCGGGGACTTGCGAAACACAGGTGAACCCCACCCCAGATCCTGTGATTGATCTCACGTAGACTGGGCCACTTCACAGTTCTGAAACCTGGGCGGATGACAAAGGGAGAGGCTCGGCGATGAGCGAGCGGCAGATGCAGATCGGCGAGGTGGCCGAGCGGACCGGTTTGTCTCTGCGCACCATCCGCCACTACGAGGAAGTGGGCCTGGTGATCCCCTCGGCCCGCAGCAAGGGCGGCTTCCGGCTGTACACGGAGTCCGACGTCGAGCGCCTGATGGTGATCCGCCGGATGAAACCACTGGACTTCTCCCTGGAGGAGATGCGCGACCTGCTGGACATCACCGACCGCCTCGCCGCCACCGACGACCCGCCCGCCGGTGAGGAACTTCAGCGCCTGCGGGAGCGGCTGGACTCCTACCGCAAGGTGACCGATGCCCGCTGCGAGACCCTGCGGGCCCGCCTGGAGATGGCCCAGGACTTCGCCGCCACGCTCCGTGTCCGCCTGCAGGCGGACACCCGATCGGGCGCATGAAGACTCGGTTTCGGCACGCAACGCCAGGAGGGGCGCGGCCCACGCGCCTCGCGGCGGGAGCCGTCGGCGGCTGACACCCGCCCTCGATCGATGACGTGCACAGTGTGGGCCCTCACACTCTGCGGCAGATCCAGGAACAGAACGTGACGAGGGCATCAGCCGGCCGTCGCGGCGGGAAACAGCCGTGCAACGGTACCGACCGAAGCCCAACTCGGCAGCTCTGGCGCCGTTCCCGAGCAGCAGCCAGCGCAACCCTGGCCGCGACCCGGGAACGGTCTTTGGAAGCAGGCCGACAGTACCGTCGACGAGTGGTACCACTCTAACGTCAAGGGAGAGTTGAATGACACAAGAGGTCGGCAACGGAGGCCACCCGTAGTCCAAGGTGTCGAGTTAGGCCCCTTGATGCGAGTCCACACATTCTCCCGTAGTGGAGAGTTCGTCAGGTCAGTCGGCGTGGTGACCGGCGACACGGTGGCGCCTCCGTCTGAGGCGTCAGGTCCGCTCCACAGGGGTCTGCTCCACAGGGGTCTGCCGACGTACTCGCTGTCACGAAGGAAGCCCAGCGTGGAACCTCCGGGCGGGCAGGGAGGCAAGATGGGCCCCTTGCGCTCGTGGCGGACCAGGAAGCCGACGCTGGGAACGCGGCCACGGCCGCGCGGGACATGCGGACCCGCGAGACCGGCATGCGATGGATCTCGCTGGCTGCGGTCAATGGCCGTCTCGGGACGATGGCCCCGCGACTCCGCCTCTGTTGCCCGAGGCGGAACGAACGACAGAACCCCGATCGTCCATCTCTCACCTCACGCAAGAGTAAGCTTGACAAGCAGTGCTCCCCATAGCGGGCAATCGAGATCACGACTTTACGTACAGGTAGAGTTGGGTGCTGTCGAGGGGCCCACTGGACAGGTCCCTCGGCGTGGCAGTCCCGGGTCGGTCCTCCATGTATGCATGGCCCGGGGCTGCCTTGGTCTGCGCCGCCCGGCACACACAGACGGCCCCCTGGCTATGCAGGCGGCTCACGTCCGCCGGACGGTTGGCACCCTGCGCGGCGGTTGGGGGCCGTGGGGGAAGTGCGCCTCACGCAGCCGTGGGCACAAACCGGCGTACGGATGTGCGCGCAAGCCGGCGCCCGGCCGTGGTCAGTCCGTCGCGGTGTCGTACAGCCAGTGACCGCGGGTTCGGGGCATCTTCGCGTGTCCGGCCGTGGTGGTGCGTACGGCGAGGATCTGGTTGACGCCGATGCCGTTGTGCTCGAAGGCGAGGGCGGAGGCGGCCATGTACAGGCGCCAGACCCGGGCGCGTCCGGCCGTGGTGAGGTGTACGGCCTGTTGCCAGTGCTGCTCCAGGTTGGCCACCCAGGCGCGCAGGGTGAGGGCGTAGTGCTCGCGCAGGGCTTCCACGTCGCGTACCTCGAAGCCGGCGTCTTCGAGCAGCGCCGTGGTGGTGCCGACGGGCGCGAGTTCGCCGTCGGGGAAGACGTAGCGGTCGATGAACTCGTCGATCTCGTAGGCGCTTTCGTCCTTCAGCGGGCGGCGGGAGATCTGGTGGTTGAGAAGTCGCCCGCCGGGCTTGAGGAGTTGATGGAGCGTCTCGGCGTAGAGGCGGAACTGCGGGGATCCGACGTGCTCGGCCATCCCGATGGAGGAGATCGCGTCGTAGGGGCCGTCCTCGATCTCGCGGTAGTCCTGGACGCGGATCTCGGCCCGGTCCGTGTACCCGGCTTCGGCGAGGCGTTTGCGGGCGAGGCCCGCCTGTTCCTCGGAGATGGTGACTCCGACCGCTTCGACCCCGTAGTGCTCGACGGCGTGCAGCACCATCGAGCCCCAGCCGCAGCCCACGTCGAGGAGCCGCTGGCCGGGCCGCAGGCCGAGTTTGCGGCAGATCAGATCGAGCTTGGCGCGCTGGGCGTCTTCCAGGGTCGCCTCCGGGCCCTCCCAGTAGGCGCATGAGTAGACCAGGGAAGGACCGAGGACCAGGGAGTAGAAGTCGTTGCCGACGTCGTAGTGGTGGCTGATGGCGTCGCGGTCGCGGCGCAGGCTGTGCAGTGGGCCGCGGCGGGAGCCTGCCTCCTCGCGCGGTGGCGGCGGGGGCAGGGCGGGCCCGGCCAGCGCGAGGGCCTCGGCTGCCAGCCGTACATTCTTCGGGTCGCGCAGTGCGGCGAGCGCGCTGAGGACGGCGTGCCGCTTCGGTCCGCTCTCTGCGCGGTCCCAGACCAGGCCGGACATCCGCTCCAGCGCCTCGTAGAGGTCACCGTCGATGTCGACTTCGCCGGCCACCCAGGCGCGGGCCCAGCCGAGTTCGCCGGGCTTCCACGCCAGGCGGTGCAGGGCGCGGCGATCGCGGACGACGAGGACGGGGCCCCCGGCCGGGCCCGCCTCGCTGCCGTCCCAGGCGCGCAACCGCAGCGGCAGCGGCCTTCCCACCGCCTGCTTCACCAGTTCCGCCAGCCGCACGGCTGCGTCAGTCATGATCCGAACCTCCTGGATGGTCAACGATGCCCCGAGCGAGGCGTCCCTGGAAACGCCGAAGGCAACGAGTCGAGCGAATGAGTTCAGGTGTGCGCCACGTACGGAGGACCGGCCGAGCGCTCGTCCGGGCGAGAGCCGCGGGCGCCGCAGCGCTCCGCGATCGCGTGAGCGATCTGTGTCGCGGGGCCTGGACAGGCGGTCCCGGCGCCAGGTGGATACACGCGGGCCGGGCCCGGAACTGGTCAGGGCATGTGTCCCGGGTCCGGCCCGCGCGCAGAGGACCGCCCCCTCCTGCACTGCGCGATCCGCAGGAAGGTGCGGCCGGTCTCAGTGACTGGCGGTGAGCTGGCCGGCCAGCTTGTCGTGCATCTCGGCGCTGGGCTTGTTCAGGCCCACGATGGTGACCTTCTTGCCCCGCTGGGCGTACTTGGTCTCGATCGCATCCAGCGCCGCCACGGACGAGGCGTCCCAGATGTGGGCGTCGGTCAGGTCTATGACCACGTCGTCCGGGTCGTCCTTGTAGTCGAACTGGTAGACGAGGTCGTTGGAGGAGGCGAAGAACAGCTCGCCGGTGACCGCGTAGACGACCTGCGTGCCGTCGGGGTCGACGACCCCGGAGACCTCGGCGAGGTGGGCGACACGCTTGGCGAAGACCACCATGGCCACGAGGCAGCCGAGCACGACGCCGATGGCGAGGTTGTGGGTGGCGACCACGGCGGCGACGGTGACGGCCATGACGGTGGTCTCCCCGGCCGGCATGCGCTTGAGGGTCTTCGGCTGGACGGAGTGCCAGTCGAACGTCGCGAAGGCCACCAGGAGCATGACGGCGACCAGGGCCGCCATCGGGATGTCGGAGACGACCGGTCCGAACACCACCACGAGCAGCATCAGGAAGACACCGGACAGGAAGGTCGACAGCCGGGTGCGGGCCCCGGACGTCTTCACGTTGATCATCGTCTGGCCGATCATCGCGCAGCCGCCCATCCCGCCGAAGAGCCCGGTGATGACGTTGGCGACGCCCTGGCCGACGGACTCACGGGTCTTGTTGGAGTGCGTGTCGGTGATGTCGTCGACCAGCTTGGCCGTCATCAGCGACTCCATCAGACCCACCAGCGCGAACGCGAACGCGTACGGGGCGATGGTGGTGAGGGTGTCCAGCGTGAGCGGAACGTCCGGCATGCCCGGCACCGGCAGGGCGGAGGGCAGGTCGCCCTTGTCGCCCACCGTCGGCACCGCGATACCGGCCGCGATCGTGATGACGGTCAGGATGACGATGGAGACCAGCGGCGCCGGGACCGCCTTGGTGATCTTCGGGAAGAACACCATGAGCGCCAGGCCGCCGATGATGAGCGGGTAGACAGCCCACGGGACGTCGCGCATCTCCGGCACCTGTGCCATGAAGATCAGGATGGCGAGTGCGTTGACGAATCCGACCATCACCGACCGGGGCACGAAGCGCATGAGCTTGGCCACGCCGAGTGCGCCGAGAACGATCTGGATGAGGCCGCCCAGGATGACGGCGGCGATGAGATGACCGAGGCCGTACTCATGATTGAGCGGGGCGATGACCAGGGCCATCGCGCCCGTCGCGGCGGAGATCATCGCCTTGCGGCCACCCACGACGGAGATGACCACGGCCATCGTGAACGACGCGAAGAGACCCACGGCCGGGTCGACGCCCGCGATGATCGAGAAGGAAATGGCCTCGGGGATCAGCGCCAGGGCAACGACCAGACCGGCGAGCACCTCGGTGCGGAAGACCTTCGGGGAGGCGAGCCAGTCGGGCTTGACCGTGTTCTTCGAAAAGCGGGCGCGGAACCGGGGAGCTTGGGACAGCGGTGACGACATGCAACCGTTTCTGTTCGGGCGCACACGTCCACTGTCTGGACGCACGCGCGTCGTACTCGACTCCACACAAAGGAGGAGTCCCCGGCGGCCCGGCCTCGATGGGGGCCCTGCCGGATGCGACAGCAGCCACTACGGCTGCCGGTCGGGCGTCTTCGCCCGGAAGTCTGGGGTGCTGACGGGGCCCGGACGGACGGGCCCGCGTTCTGGAGGTACCGCCCCGACTGCGCCTTACAGCCCGGACTCCCTCATCGAGGACTCTACCCTAACGTGAGGAGAGAGTGCGAGTTTCGGCTTGTGAACCGCAGGTGAACCTTGCTCGCGACCCCCACGCCTCGGACCTGGGCGTGAGAGTGATGCGCACGTTCGAGAGTGGGGGCGCAGCGGGACTCTCCGAGCCGGCGCCGAGCGACTGCGCGAGTGCCTGGCCTTCTGCCGCGAAGCTGATGACGCGGGTGGCGGCATCTCGCCCGTCCAGTTGATGACCGCCGAGGACCAGCAAACCGTCAGCGGCTTCAAAAGGAGTCTGCGGCCGGGTCGGAGGCGAGCCGGCCACGGTCGTCCCAGAAGTCGATGGCGCGACAGAGCGCCGTCAGGGCCCGCTGTGCGCGGTCGCCGTCGTGACCCGAGTACCCGCCACACCAGTCGGCGAGCCGGTCGGCGACACCGTTGCCCTCCAGCACACTCAGACTGCTCGCCCCGCAGCTCCTGGCTCTCACCGCACGGGCACACCATCCCCCTGTCATGGCCCTCACGTTCGAGCCGGTTCCCGGACGCCACCACCCCTGCCGTGACGTGAGGGTAAGTTCTGGGTCCCGATTCTGGCCGTCCGTCGACGGCCCGGGGCGTCCCCTCTACCGCAGCCCTCCCTCAGTGCGGTGACGGCAGCCAGTGCCGCCCCATGCACCGCCTCCTGCTCGGCCCGGGGCGTGTCCACGCACGACGCCCTTTTGCGTGCGCCCCACGTTGTCGACCTGTGGCGTCCACTTGACGGTCCACACTGATCGTCCGTGCCGAGCTCAGCCCGCAGCTTCCGGTGGCCGCACGCCGCGGACGCAAGAGCGGCAGGGCTGCGGCGCGGCGTTCGGTGGCTTCGCGTGCGTCGTCAGTCGTGGGCGGCGATGAGGTGGGCGAGCGGGGCGTCGGGGAACTCCCGCTCGAAAGAGTTCGCCTGCCAGCGGTCGGGGAACAGGGCGAGCTGGGTCTTGTCCCGGACTCTGGTGAGGGCCTCGCCCTTGACGATCCGGGAACGGTTGAGCGCTTCCGCGCCGGCCGCGTCGGTCGCGCGGGCCAGGTGGTAGGGCAGCGGCTCCAGCTTCACCGGGGAGGAGAACTCTCCGGCCATGCGGGCAGCGACGACATCGAACTGCATGGGCCCGACCGCGGCCAGCACCGGCGCCTGGTCGCCCCGCAGGTCGGAGACGAGGACCTGGACCACGCCCTCCTCGTCCAGCTGTGAAATGCCGCGCCGGAACTGCTTGGACCGGCCGAGGTCGACCGGGCGGACCACAGCGAAGTGCTCCGGCGCGAAGGTCGGCATCGGCGGGAAGACGGCCGCCTGCTCGGCGTAGAGGGTGTCACCGACGCGCAATGCGGTGGCGTTGACCAGGCCGACCACGTCGCCCGGGTAGGCGATGTCGACCATGGAGCGGTCCTGGCCGAAAACGCTGTGCGCGTACTTGGTGGCGAACGGCTTGCCCGTCGCGGCCCGGGTGGCCGTCATCCCGCGCTCGAAGATCCCCGAACACACCCGCATGAAGGCGATCCGGTCGCGGTGCGCGGGATCCATGTTGGCCTGCACCTTGAACACCAACCCGGAGAACGGGGCCTCGACCGCCCGACGGCCGCCACCCTCCAGCTCGCGCGGCCCGGGCGGCGGCGCGAGGTCCACGACGGCGTCCAGCAGCAGCCGTACACCGATGTTCGAGACCGCCGCGCCGAAGAACACCGGCGTACTCCGGCCCGCCAGGAACGCCTCCTGGTCGTGCACGGCGCCGTCGAGGTGCAGCAGGTCGAGTTCTTCGCCGGCCCGGCCCCAGTCCTCCGGCTCGTCGTGAGCTACCTGCACGGCCGGCACCGTCTCCTCGATCGCCTCGTGGGCGCCGCCGGGAGCGCGGGTGTAGCGCAGCATCCGCTCCGGCCGCCGTACGTCGATCAGCCCCCGCAGGTATCCGGCATCCCCGACCGGCCAGGTCACCGGCGTGGGCTTGAGGCGGAACTCACGCTCGATCTCGTCCAGCAGCTCCAGCGCCTCACGGCCGGGCCGGTCCCACTTGTTCACGAACGTGATGACCGGGATACCGCGATGCCGGCAGACGTCGAAGAGCTTGCGGGTCTGCTCCTCCAGGCCCTTGGCCGCGTCAATGAGCATCACCGCACAGTCCACCGCCGCCAGCACCCGGTAGGTGTCCTCGGAAAAGTCCGCGTGGCCGGGGGTGTCCAGCAGGTTCAGCACACAACCCCGATAGGCGAACTGCAGCACCGCGGACGTGACCGAGATACCCCGGGCCTTCTCCATCTCCATCCAGTCCGAGGCCACCCCACGCCGCCCCGCCTTGCCATGCACCGCACCCGCCTCCGTGATCGCCTGCGCATGCAGCGCCAGCGCCTCGGTCAGCGTGGACTTGCCCGCGTCCGGATGACTGATCACGGCGAACGTCCGCCGCCGGGCCGCCTCCGAAGCCGCCCACTCTCCGCTCGCGCTCATCGCACGGCCTCCGCCCCGGCATCGGCTGTCGCGGCAGCATCCACGACCCGGGCCAGATGCCCGTGCAGGGAATGGGCGAATTCCTCCGCCTGCCCCAGCTGTCGGCGCAGGTCCTCACACCGCGCATCCGCTTCGACCCAGTACTTGCGCAACTGTGCCACCAGTTCCTCGTGTGCTCGCCCGTCGTTCTCCGGCAAGGGTCCGCCGCCCTCGGGTAGCTTCTCCAGTAGCTCCAGCAGGGCCCTTACGTCCTCCAGGCAAAAGCCCAGCGGCCGCATCCGGCGCACTACCGCCAGCCGGCGAACCTCGGCTTCGGTGTAGAGGCGGAAGCCGCCTGCGCTGCGCTCGCTCGGGGCGACGACGCCGACGTTCTCGTAGTGGCGGATCGTGCGCAGGGACAGTCCCGTCCGTTCGGATACCTCGCCGATCTGCATCAGTCTGCCGGTCACGGCCCCACCGCCTCGCGTCGTCTGCCCGGCGTCCTTGCCGGGCTACAAATCTACCCTGACGTTAGGGTAGATTGACAATCGTTGCTACGAGGGAGGCCCCGACAGGCCGCCGTCGTCGTCAAGCGGCGCCGCCCTCTTTCCCCCGAGGGGCGGTGCCGCCCCACGACCACCAACGGGCGGGGCCGACCGCGTCGTCTGCCGCCTGCCCCTGCATCAGGAGTCCGCAAACGTCATGCGCATGGGTGTCCTCACGTCCGGCGGCGACTGCCCCGGCCTGAACGCCGTCATCCGGTCCGTCGTGCACCGCGCCGTCGCCGACCACGGCGACGAGGTCATCGGGTTCCGGGACGGCTGGCAGGGCCTTCTGGAATGCGACTACCTCAAGCTCGGCCTCGACGCGGTGGGCGGCATCCTCGCCCGCGGCGGCACCATCCTCGGCTCCTCCCGAGTCCGTCCCGAGCATCTGCGGGACGGTGTGGAGCGGGCCAAGGGGCACGTTGAGGAGCTCGGGCTCGACGCCGTCATCCCGATCGGCGGCGAGGGCACACTGAAGGCGGCCCGGCTGCTGTCGGACAGCGGCCTGCCGATCGTCGGCGTGCCGAAGACCATCGACAACGACATCGCGGTCACGGACGTCACCTTTGGCTTCGACACCGCCGTGGGCGTGGCGACCGAGGCTCTCGACCGGTTGAAGACGACCGCCGAGTCCCACCAGCGCGTGCTGATCGTGGAGGTCATGGGCCGCCACACCGGCTGGATCGCGCTGCACTCCGGCATGGCGGCCGGCGCCCACGCCATCGTCGTCCCCGAACGGCCCTTCGACATCGAGGAGCTGACCCGGAAGGTCGGCGAGCGCTTCGAGGCGGGCAAGCGCTTCGCGATCGTCGTGGCCGCCGAGGGGGCCAAGCCGAAGCCCGGCGCCATGGACTTCGACGAGGGCGGCAAGGACATCTACGGTCACCAACGATTCGCCGGGATCGCCCGCCAGCTCGCCATCGAGCTGGAGGAGCGCCTCGGCAAGGAGGCCCGGCCGGTGATCCTCGGACACGTCCAGCGCGGCGGAACGCCCACAGCGTACGACCGGGTCCTGGCGACGCGATTCGGCTGGCACGCCGTGGAGGCCGTGCACCGCGCAGAGTTCGGGATGATGACCGCGCTGCGCGGCACCGACATCGCCATGGTGCCACTGGCCGAGGCGGTCGAGACGCTCAAGACCGTTCCGGCCGGCCGTTACGCCGAGTCCGAAGTGGTGCTGTGAGATGACCTCGCGCCCGCGTCTCCGGCGCGTTCCCTTGAGCTCGGTAAGGCAGTTGCCTGCCCTCACTCCCGTTCCGCCGTCATCGGCGGCATCCGGCCGCCCGCTCTCCAGGGAGACCGCGTTGACCACCGCATCCTCGCCCGGACTCACCCGCGCCGGCACGGCGGTGTTCGGCACCCGGTACGTCGCAGACTCCGACCGGCAGCAGCTCGTCGCCGACGCAGAAGCCGACGCACTGGACTGCACCCGCCCGCCCCGCGGCCTGGCCGCCGTGAGCTGGTTCACGGGCATCGACGGCGAAGCCGTACTCACGCTCGCCCAGTGGAAGAGTGCCGTGGCACTCGACGCGTACCTGCGCAGCGGCGGCTACGCGGCCCCGCTGGCCGGCCTGCCCCACTTCGCCTCAACCGCAGCCTGACCGAGAGGAGGGGGCGGGTCCCGCGTTCCGGGCTGTCTGATCACCGCCGCCTTCGACGTCGACGGCCCCGAGCGGCAACGCCACCTCGTCGGCAACCTCATCGCCGTCCACCCCGAGGACGGCGGGGATCCCGGCGCGATCTCCGCACACTTCCTGCTCAGCTGGCCGACGACACCGGGGTGCTCCTCTACCTCGAGTGGACGAGCATCCAAGCGCCCCAGGAAGCCGGCAAGGCCGGCTACCACGACAAGGTCCACGCGATCATGTCCAGCACGCCCGGCGTACGGCTCACCGGAGGCGGGCGCTACCACCTCCACCGCTCGCTGCCCCTCCCCCTGGCGTGACCGGCGTGCCCGGCGCCGCGCTGGCCCCCGATCCCACGGGATGGGCAGGGGATTACCTCAGCAGGCGCTCCGGTGAGCTCAGGGGGTGAGCCATCCGCGCCCAGAGCTCAAAGCCGCCGCGCCGTTTGCGCCGAGTCAGGGGCATGCCCCTCACCGTGTTGACGACGCGGGTCAGGGGTGGATGCGCTGGAGCCAGCCGTGGGGGTGGCAGGTGATGCCGTACAGCTCAAGGTCTCGACGTACCTGGAAATGCCGTCCCGGGTCTGTGGTGAGCCAGTCGCGGATGGCCGGCACGACCCCACCGGACAGGCCGGGCGGAGACAGCTGAGGAATGTCGACGATGCCGTCTTCGACGACGAAGTACCCGTCGGTGGCAACGAATGAGGAGAAGTGCTGCAGGGCGGCATAGGTGGTGGTGTACGTATGGGCGGTGTCCTCGACGATCAGGCACCGGGCGCCGGCAGGAATGCGCTGGGAGACGGCTGCGGTGATGCCGGGGTCGGTGATGTCTCCTTCGACGAGGATGATGTCTTTGGCGAAATACGGGTCTGCGTCCTGCAGGAGCGCCTGTGCCCGGGCTTGATCCAGGTCGACGGTGACGACGCGGATGTCCTCAGGCACGCGGCCGTATGCGGCCAGGGTGCGCAGGCGGTCGCGGAACCACAGGGTGGAACCGCCCAGGTGCGTCCCCAGCTCTATGACCACCTGACTGCGGGAGAGCCACAGCAGGTGTTCGAGTATCCGCAGGTCCTCGGGAAACTTCTTGATGCGCAACCCGGCGTACACATCGCGCAGGTGCTGGCGTTCGCGTTCCTTCCAGTACTGCAGCAGCCTTCCTTCGGGCACGGCCCGCACTTGCGGGGGGAGCTGTGTGGCGGGTTTGCCGTCCACGCTGTTTCGTCGCTCGGTCACAGGGATCGTTCCGTCTCCGGGTACGGCAATGTCGATGCGGCTCGGGCGCGGCTGCGGCAGTTGGCGTGCACCACCGTGAGGGCACGGGACCGAGGACCACCCGTCGCATCTGCCTGTCGCGAGGTGTCCGGGCTCGGTGACGAGGCCGTCGGTGTTCGGGCGGCGGATTCCGGCCGCGCTGCGACTTCTGCGGTGACCCCGAGGGCATATACCGCGTGCTGGAGGGACCGTCGGAGCACGGGGCCCGCCAGTCGAACGCCTGTCGCTTTGAGTCCCACAGCATGACCAAGTCTCAGCAACAGACCGGCACGACGTCCGTTCCACGCCGGTCTCCACTTCGAAGCCCTCACGAGGAGGCCGGGAGGCCAATGCCGGCGGACCGTGTTCAGTACGCCCACCAGCGGCCCACGGACAGCTGAGGTACCCAGCGGGCCACGCCGTCCTCGCCGACGCGCCGTGCGTAGGCGGTCTTCACCTGGGCACTGTGAACGGTGCATGAGCGCGACCAGTTTCCGCGGGCGTCGACGTACTCGAAGGCCACGTCACCGGTCTCCGTGCGGGTGGCGCGGCCCGCAGTGAGGATCATCTCGCTGCCGTCGGTCATTTCCAGCAGAAAGATCCCCATCAGGGTCCTCCCATCGGCCGTACAAGGCGTCAGTAGCACCACCAGGTGCCGGTCGTCGGCTGGGGAAGCCAGCCGTAACCGCCGCCGTCGAGCGGGGCCTGCCTGAAGACCGCAGTCACTGTCTCGACCGGGTACGTCTTCAGCCGGACCGCCGGACCGTACTGGTCGGTGCGTTCCAGCACGATCTCTCCCGCAGCCGTGCACCCGGCGGCGTCCGCCTCGATGACGGCGTCCTCGCCACTGGCGAGTTGGAGCATGAACAAGGCCATGGTTCGACTTTTCCCGCCGTCTCAGGCGCCGACGGGGACCCGCGGCAAGTCCTCCCAGACCTGGCGCAGTTCGGTGTAGCGACGGTCGGGCAGCGCCGAGAGAACTTCAAGGACCTCCGGGCGGGCGTTGGCAGCGGCGATGAGCATGTCGTGCTTGCTCACGGCGCCGTTCGCGAACAGTCCGGCCAGTTGGTCGGCGATCTCGATGCGGGTGACCTCTGCGGTCATGGCTCTCCCCAAGATGTGGAATGCGTCAGCGCGGTGTGCTCTTCGGCGGCGCTGCACTGGTCGGGGCAGCCCGGACGGGCGGCTCTGGCACCGTCATCGAGCGGTGACCGAGGTAACAAAGCGGACACCGCCTGAAAACGGCTTCTGGAAGCAGACCGACTATGTCGGCAAGCAACACTACCCTAACGCAAGGGAAGAGTTGAATGACAAGAGCCGTATAACGATCAGCAACTCTCCGTGAGCGAGGAGGGTTGTACGCGACGCCACCCCTGGCCATCTTTGACGTCACGTGAGGGTATGCTGACGGACAGGCGGCGCCGTGGAGACTGGTGACGCGCCGCCTCGCGAACCCGGAGCCGTCCCCCCGTGCGGCCCGGAGGCCGCGGCCGCACGCCCTGGGAGCGAGGTACCCGCCCGTCCTGCCCTCCCGGGGCGTCGGCGTCTCCCTCACGGGTGCAACAGGTACAGGCGGCCCGGGAGGGTTTCGATGGCGCAGGGGAGCGTGGACATCATGATTCGGGGGTGGCGCCACCGGGCCCGGAGGCATCGACGGACCGCTGATGAGGGGCTATTGCGCCATCAGCGCCGACGGGGGACCGCCAGGACTTCGGCCTGGGCGCCGGCGGCAGCGATCAGCAGATCATGCTTGGTGACCGCTCCGTTGGCGAAGACACCGGCGAGACAGTCGGCGATTTCGATGCGAGTGACTTCTGCAGTCACGACTCTCCCCGCGCGCAGACGGTCGTACGGAGCGGGTCGGGACAGCCCGACAGGCGGCATGTGCGCCGCTCCCGGGCCGCGACCTTGACGACAAGGTCGGCAGCGGCCCGGGAACAGCTTTCGAAAGCAGACCGACACTGTCGGCGAGCACGCTTACTCTAACGCACGGGGAGGGTTGAGCGGCAAGCGGCTGCCGCTCCCAGATGCTGAAGTTCCCCTACAGGCGTAGGTTGCACGACCCGTGAACAAAAGGATAAACGTTAACGCGACACGAGAGTACGGTGAGGATTGCTGGCGCGGCGGACCGGTGACGCGCCATCGTGCAGCCCCGGCCTCCTCCCCCGCGCGGAGCCGGGGCTGCACCCGAGCCAGCGCCCGCCCGCCAAACCCGTCATGGGTGGAGCAGGTGCAGGCGCCCGGGTTCGGCCTCCAGCCGCAGCGGGGCGCGGACGTCGCGGGAGGGCATTCCGTCGATGTCCAACCGGTAGGCACCCCAGGCGCGTTCGAAGCGCAGGCGCCTGACACGGCGGAGACCGAAGGCGTCACCTCGGACTTCCAGCAGGCCCTGATCGGCGAGACGGACACGGAGCGGCTGCTCGCCGGGGGTGGTGATCTTCTCGTTGTCGAGGATGAGGCGGGCGTTGCCCGGGTGCGGCTGCAGCGAGACCAGGACCGCCTCGCGCACGCCAACGGCGAAGCCTCCGTCGGCGAGACGGATGCCGATGACCGCCCGGCGGTGCGCCTGGAAGGCGTTCAGCTCGCCGCCCGCCTGCCCCTCGGGACGCTCCATCAGCAGCGGCATCCGCCACAGGGCCGCCGCCCGCATGGCCTGTTCCGGCTGCGGGCCTCCGGTGTGCACCAGCAGGTCGACCCGGGGGCGCGCCGGATTCCGGCGCTCTGCGTCCCGTTCACCGGCCTCGGGCACCGGGCTCAACTCCATGGTGCGGATGCGGTGTTCTGCCAGGCCCTGGCGCAGCTGCCGCGCCCGGTCGCGATCGGCGCGGTTCCAGCCGCGCAGGATTCCCAGGACGGGTGTCGCGGACGGCAGCGTGCGGGCCAGGCGCGCGGCGGCTTCAAGCAGGCGCCTGGTTTCCGGCGCACTCGCGGCAAGTTCGGCGCCGCCGGGAGCAGAGATCGAGGACAGCATGCGGACTCCTTGTCTCTTGCAGGGAGGACCGGGCATGCGTCGGGTAGCGGGGGCCCGCAGTCATGCCAGGAGCAAGTCGGGCCCGCGAGACCGTTTCGGTCAGGGCAGGACTGGTCTCGCGGGCTGCGGCCAGGGGCCGCCCGGAGCGACTGTCCGGCCCCGCCTCTGTGGCCCGAGGCGGGACGCACCGCCGCGTCCCCGACCGTTCATCTCTAACCTAACGCGAGAGTCACCCTGTTGTGAAGTTTGCAACGTACTGAGCAGATCAGCATCAGACTCTTACGCTGAAGTAGGGTTCGATCGTCGGCAGGGAGCTGGGCACGTCCGGTCGGCGCGGCAGTCCCGGGGAGGGGTCCTCCAAGCAATTCCCGGCCCGGGGCTGCCTTTTCCCGGCATCCGCGCCGCTCAGCGCAGGTGGGCGGCCGGGTCGGAGGCGAGCCAGCCACGGGCGCCCCAGAAGTCCACGGCCCGGCAGATCGTGTCCAGGGCCCGCTGGTCGCGGTCGCCGCCGTCGCCCCAGTGGCCTGCACACCAGTTGGCGAGCCGGTCGGCGGCCCCGTCCTCCTCCAGCACACTGAGCCGGTTGTGGGAGCCGAGGTGAGTGCCGAACAGCAGCATCGCGGTGGCATCGGTCTGCCCGGAGGCATCGGTCATGAAGGCGGCGATGGCCTGCCGGACGGTGGGCACCATGGGCGGCGACGGCGCAGCCTGCGGCCGGGCCGTCCGCGGGCGTGGCGCGGTGCGAGGCCCGGGTGAACTCTTCGCGGGCGGAGTGGCTTTCGCCTCGGGTTCGGGGGCAGGCACGGGCGCGGGGGCAGGCTGCGGGGCGGGTGCGGATGTCGGCTGCGACGCGCCCGGCGCAGCGGTCGCCGCCGGCGCCTGGGCGGCGCCGAGGCAGGCGGCGACGTAGTCGCTGGGCACGGGGACGTTCTGCGCGATGGAGGTCTCCAGGGCGTCGGCGTCACAGCCGCGGCACAGCGGCAGTTCGCGCCAGCCGATGATGGACAACTGCGTGCCGCGCGAGTGCCGGGTCATCGCCTGCGGCCGGTGCACGATGTCCTGGCCGCCGCAGCTCGCACAGCGCAGACCACCGCGCATCCACTGCACGCCGCACGTCAGGCAGGTGACCTCGATGTCGTCACCCACGGGCCGACCGCGCAGTTCCTCGCTCTCTTCACACGACGGACACACCGCCACACCCGCCATAATCGCCTGCCCTCCTCGCAGCCGAGGGTTTCCCCCATCCAGAGCCTACCCTCACGTGAGACGAGAGTTGCCGTCCGAGTTGGCACCGTCGGCGTGGTTCGCCGCACCGGTTTCCAGCGTGTCACCGCCCGTCCAGATGCTGCTCGGCACGAACACTGTCAGGCGGCGGATCAGCCGGACGGCGCGGAGTCCTTCGCCCCGGTCAGTCGGCGAAGACGTCGCCTGACACCGGCGACCGGGTCGATACGGTCCAGGCGCAGGGTGAGGGCTTTCCGCCCGGACAGCGGCCTTGCGTAGACGGGCAGACCCCGGCGCCGGAAGCGCACGGCCGGAAGGACGCGATCGTGCGGGACGGGCATGTCGGGCACTCCGGGACCTCGTAGGCCCACGGAGAACTGCCACACGCCCCACCGCAGCGTTCCGGCGGTGACGGCGCGAGCAAGGTCGGTGCGGAGTTCGAAACGGCCGCCGGCGGTGAAGGTCACGGTCTGGAAGGCGTCCAGGTCCACGGTCCGGCCGTCGCAGTCGGCCCGCAGGACGAGGTCGCCGCCCGCGATGCCCTGGACATCGATACGGCCGCCGAGGACGAGCGTGGCAGGGGTGTCTGGCGCCCACGTGGCATCGTCGATGACGCTGTGCGGGCGCACGGAGTGCTTGCGCTGCCCGACGTCGAGGGTGAGGTTGTCGTACGGCTTGGTGAAGTACGGCGTGACGACCTGGGCTCGCTCCTCGGTGACACGGACCAGGTGTGGCCGCGGCCGGGAGTCGATGTCCGCGGCCCGCCGGTTGCCGAACCGGGCCTCCTTGACGATGCCCTGGCCGCGGACGCGCAGGAACACGTCCCAGAGCCCGGCGGGCAGGGCGCTGCCGTCAGCGGCCGTGGCCAGGTCGATGCGCGCGCTGAACCCGGCCCGGTCGTAGTCGTACAGCCCTTCACCCTCCGACCGCGTCACCTCGGGCGTGCTGACGGTCTCGGCGTCAAACGCGTATTCAGTGCCCTGCTCCCGTTCACGCAGCACGACGTCGGTGCCGGTCTTCCGGGTGTCGATGCGGTGGATGAAAGCGTGCCCCTCCGCCTGCAGCCACCTGCCGTCCACGGAGAGCGAGTTCAGGTGATGCCGTACGGGCAGCTGGTCGGTGAGGTCGTAGCAGGCGTCGGGGACGCCCACGTCCGGGTCCCGGAAGAAGGGGTAGGCACCGTAGGCGCGCCCCTTGTCGACGATGACCTTGTCCCGCCGACCGGACCGGTCGAAGGCGACGACTGTGCGCAGTTCGTCGATCTGGCCCCGGCGGGCCAGGTGGAAGCGCAGCCGGGTCATGGCGGGCAGGCGCTCGGCGATCTCGTCGGTGCACCAGGTGTCGAGCATGTCCTGGATCTCGGTGAGGGCCGTCTGACGCACGTCCGGCTCGTTCTCGCGCACCAGATGGCCCAGTGCGCCGTTGAGATCGACCTCCAGATGGCGCCGGACCAGCAGGTCCCGTCGCGGGCCCGCTTCCACTTCCCGTCTGAGCAGGTCGAACATCAGCCGCAGAAAGCGCAGCCGGGGCTGCGTGCCCCGGGTGGTCAGCGTGACGTTGTTGCCGTCCTCCCGCTCCACCCAGTAGTAGCAGTCGTAGTCGGCCACCACGGAGATCGCGGCGGCGTGCAGGTAGGCCATGGCGACGAACGGCTGGTCCTCGCCGACCCGCAGATCAGTGCGGAAGCGCAGGCCCAGCCGCTCGATCAGTTCGCGTCTGAAGAGCTTGAGCGGGCTGAGCGTCCAGTACACCCGTGAGGAGAAGACGTCCGTACGCGGCTGGTTGCGCAGGAACATCGAGCGGGGTGCGCCCCGGCCGCCGACGCCCACCATCTTGCCGAGCACCACGCCGGAGCCGTTGGCGTCGGCCATGGCGACCATGCGCTCAAGAGCCTCGGGCCCCAGGTAGTCGTCGGCGTCCAGGAAGAACACGTACCGGCCACGCGCCAGTTCCAGTCCCGCGTTGCGCGGCGCGGACGGCCCGCCGGAGTTCGCCTGGTGCACGACCCTGATCACTTCAGGGAACTCGGCGGCCAGCCGGTCCAGTTCGGCGCCACTGCCGTCCGTCGAGCCGTCGTCCACAGCGATCAGCTCGATGCGGTCGCGTCCGATGGTCTGCTCGACCACGGACATGACACACCGGGTCAGATAGGGCATCGCGTTATAGGCACCGACCACCACCGTGACGTCCGGGACAGCCGCGTCAGGCACACCGCTCACTACACTCTACTCTCTCGTAAAAGAAAGGACGAGGCTGCAGACCGATCCGCAATGACGAGGTCGATCACCGGATGTCCGCAGCAGCGCCGATGGGTGGCAAAGGGCGCACCCAGGGGCTCGCCAGACGCCCAGCGACCCTGAGCCATCGGCGACAGTCAGATTACCAGCGAATTTTGCCTCTGATTTACTTTCTGTCAGGGCGCCTCTCACCGGCCGGGCGTCGGCGTGAGCGTGGGGCGGCGGCTACGGCGGCCGACCGCAGTGAACGCCGACGAGCGCGTGCCCTTCCTTACGTCACGTTAGGTATGTCAGGCCGATGCCTGAGGTCGGCTACGCCGGGTCGGCGCGTGCGAGTTCCCTCGCACCGGAGGGCGCTTGCGCACCATCGGCGGGCGTGGACGGGTCGGGGCGCTCGGCCGGGACCGAGCGGAAGGCCCAGGCCATGTCGGGTTGGGTGACCGGCCGGAGAAGCCGCTGGACCACCGGGGTGCACATCAGAGTGACCGCGGCCGCGGTGATGACCGACAGGACGACCTTGCCCGCGGGATCGTTCAGCCAGGCGTAGGTCTGGAAGACGCCCGCGTACTCCGCCCACTTGATCGGGAACCCGTGGAGGAGATAGCCGCAGATCGTGCCGGCCCCGAGCGCCGTGAACCACATGCGCCGGGTCGGCGTCAAGGACAGGAACGCGGCCGTCAGCAGCAGCGAGCAGCCGAAGAGCACCAGCGTCATCAGGACACCGGTCCACCAGGGCTCCCCGAGTTCCTGGGCAGTGTCGCTGCGGGAGAACCAGGCGGTCCTCATGCGGATCGCCGCCCAGTAGGCCACGAGGCCCGCGCCGAGGAAGGCGGGGAGGGCCAGCAGGCGGACCTCGCGGCGCCGCACGAGCCGGATGTGCTCGGGCTTGAGGCACAGGCCGAGCACGAAGTAGGGCAGGAACTGCAGGACGCGCTGGAGGTTGAGGTCCTCCCCGATGCCGGGAGAGGTGGAAGCGAGTGCCGCGATGATCAGCGCTACGGGCAGCGGGTGGCGCAGGCGTTTCCACAGCGGGGTGGTGAGCCGCCAGATGAACAACGCGGCTAGGAACCAGGTCAGGAACCACGGGTCCAGCAGGCTGATGGCGTGGTCCGGGGCATCGTCCACGTACCGCTTGAACAGCGAGTAGGCCGTCTCGAAAACGACGTAGGGCACCGCGAGGCCGGTGACCAGCCGCCTGAGCTGCCGGGGACGGGCCGCGAAGCTCTGTGAGAGGTAGCCGGAGATGATGATGAACGCTGGCATGTGGAAGGTGTAGACGAGGATGTAGAGCGCCTTGGTGGCGCGACTGGTCTCCACGGCCTCCCAGGAATGCGCCACCGCCACCAGCACGATCAGCAGGTACTTCGCGTTGTCGAAGAACGCATCCCGTCCGGCTGCAGAAGATCTCTCTCCCGGCGCCGCTTCATACGACTGCGGCTGCGGCACGGCGAGCGGTACGTCCTTCGGCACAACTCGTCCTTTCCGTAAGAGGAGGGATTCACTCGGCGCACAGCGGCACCCGAGCGGCATCGGCGGCAGGCCGGCGCGGCAGAGGCGGGCAGACAAGAGCCCGGCCGCCCCGCGCGACAGGAGTTCCGGACGGCCATCAACTCACCGTAGCAGCAGCTTTACCTTCACTTTGCCAACAGGTGGCCGGAGAGCACCCCTGCCCCGCCCAAGCCGCCCGCAGCACACAACAAGGCCGCTGCTCATCCAGTCAACGAACAGGAGGACACCCACTCACCTTTCCGTAACGTGAGATTCACCACCAGGCTCGGCCAGTCATGGCCGGCGATGAGGCGGTCAAGCCGGGAGCCGGTGAAGTCCTGCTGGAGGGAGCCCACCCGGGAGGACCAGAAAGAACCATGAGCACGCCGATGGGCTCGGTAGCGAAAAGAGACCAGCGACCGTCGGAGGTCGGACACCCCAGTGGTCAACAGACCGACGGTCAAGGGCCACTCATACGTCGGGCCTCGAGCTATTCAGCCGATTCGCCGCCGTGCGGACTGAGCGTGTCCGCGCCCACCAGCACGTAGATGGCGATGCCCAACAGCACCCGGTAGAACACGAACGGCATGAAGCTCCTGGTCGTGATGACCTTCATGAACCACGCGATGGCGGCGTATCCAATGCCGAAGGCGATGATCGTCGGGCCCCCACGACACGCTGCCCTCCTCTGCCGCGGCTTCAACTCGAAGAGCCCGGAGGCCAGCACCGCGGGGATCGCCAGCAGGAACGAGTACCGGGCCGCCGCCTCACGGCTGTAACCCATCAGCAGACCCCCGCTGATCGTCGCGCCGGAACGGGAGACGCCCGGAATCAGCGCCATGGCCTGGCACACCCCGAAGATCAGCCCGTCCCGGACACCGAGGGTCCTTCAGCGACTTGCGCCCCCTCACGGCCCAGCGCCTGCCGCCCCTCTCATCGCGGGCGGCGAGCCGGTCGGCGACGCCCAGCACGACGCCCATGACGACCAGCGCGGTGGCGATCAGCCGCAGATCGCGGAAGGGACCCTCGATCTGCTCCTTGAGCGTGACGCCGAGCACACCGATCGGAATCGAACCGATCATGACCAGCCAGCCCATCTGTGCGTCGTGGTTGCCACGCAGCGTCCTGTCGAAGAGCGAACGCGCCCAGGTGGACACGATGTTCACGATGTCCTTGCGGAAGTAGATCAGAACGGCCGTCTCAGTGCCGATCTGGGTGATCGCAGTGAAGGCGGCGCCGGGGTCGTCCCAGCCCGCGAACGCCGCGGTCAGGCGGAGATGGGCACTGGAAGAGATCGGCAGGAACTCGGTCAGGCCCTGGATGAGCCCGAGGACGACGGATTCGACCAGCTCATTAGCGTCCGGCCACCCCGGGAAGGGGCAGGGCCCGGCCGACTGTGCCGATCGGGTCCGTCAGGAGGCGCCGGAAGGGCATGCGGTATGCGCGTACGGTCATGGAGTTGGGACCTGCTCGGGGCTCGCTTGATGGACGGGGGATGAGGACGCGGATGTCGGCGCAACAACGGCGAGTGTGTGGAGTCGCGCCGTGCGGTGCTGGGGGTCCGCCGCCCTCGGGCAGCTTCTCCAGTAGCTCCAGCATGGCGCGCACGTCCTCCAGGCAGAAGCCCAGCGGCTGCATCCGGCGAACCAGCGACAGGCGGCGCACCTCGGCTTCGGTGCAGAGGCGGAAGCCGCCTGCGCTGCGCTCGCTCGGGGCGACGACGCCGACGTTCTCGCAGTGGCGGATCGTGCGCAGGGACAGTCCCGTCCGTTCGGACACCTCGCCGATCTGCATCAGCCTTCCGGTCACGGCCCCACCGCCTCGCCTCCTCGTCCGGCGCCCTTGCCGGACTAAAAAGCTACCCTTTCGTTAGGGTAGGTTTGCAAGCGAGTGGAACGGACGGCGGCCTCACCGCCCTGATCGCCGCCGTCGTTCACGGCAGCGCTGCCTCACTCCCCCTCGGGGTGGCGCTGCCCCTCTGCATCCCGGCTGCGGGCAACCGGCTCTGACGCCGCACGACCAATCTCCTGGAGGAGCCCCTTCATGCGCGTGACCCTCGGGCACGTCCAGCGCGGCGGAACGCCCACCGCGTACGACCGAGTGCCGGCCACGCGGTTCAGCCGGCATGCCGTGGAGGCCGTGGAGGCCGTGAAGGTGGTGCCGCAGGACCGGTACGCCAGGGCCGGATGCGTGGTGTGACATGAGCTCCCGCCCGCGTGCCCGGCGCCTGCCCTGGGGCTCCGTAAAGCAGTTGCCCGGCCCTGCTGCCACCCCGGCATCATCGTCGCGGTACCACCACCGTCCACCTCCCAGGGAGAGCGTGTTGACCACCCCCTCGTTCCCGGACCTCACCCGCACCAGCACCGCGGTGATCGGCGCCCGGTACGTCGCGGACCCCGACCGGCAGCGGCTGGTGGCCGACGCCGAAGCCGACGCACTGGACTGCACTCGCCCGCCCCGTGGCCTGGCCGCCGTGAGCTGGTTCGCGAGCACGGACGGCGAGAGCGTGCTGACGCTCGCGCAGTGGGACAGCTCCCTGGCATACGACACCTACCTGCGCGGCGGCGGCTATGCGGCCCCGCTGGCTGGCCCGCCCCGGTACCGCCTGCACCACAGCCTGGCCGAGGAACACGAGACCCGCCTCCCCGGCTGCCTGATCACCGCCGCCTTCGATGTCGACGGCCCCGAGCGGCAACGCCACCTCGTCGACAGCCTCATCGCCGTCCAGCCCGAGGACGGCGGGCATCCCGGGGCGATTTCCGCGCACTTCCTGCTCAGTGCCGATGGCTCAAGGGTTCTCCTCTACACCGAGTGGACCAGCATCGAGGCGCACCTGGAGGCCGCCGAGGCAGGCGACCACGACAAGGGACACGAGATCATGTCCAGCACACCCGGCGTACGGCTCACCCACGGCGGGCGCTACCACCCCCAGCGCTCACTGTCCCTTCCCCAGCCGTGACCAGCTGCCGAACTTCCGCATGCTCCCCGGCCTGGCCCGACTCCACCGGACAGGCAATGGATCATCCTGTCCCACTCTCCGGTAGCGTCAAGGTATGAGCCATCCGCACCCCGAGCTGAAAGCCGCCCCACCCCTGCCCGAAGGAGGGCTGCGTGTCGTCGCCCTCGGCGGTCTGGGTGAAATCGGCCGCAACATGACCGTTTTCGAGCATGCCGGCAAGCTGCTGATCGTGGACTGCGGTGTGCTGTTCCCGGAGGAGAACCAGCCCGGCGTGGACGTGATCCTGCCGGACTTCACTTCGATCCGGGACCGGCTGGACGACATCGTGGCCGTAGTGCTGACCCACGGCCACGAGGACCACATCGGCGGTGTTCCGTACCTGCTGCGGGAGCGGTCGGACATTCCCGTCGTCGGCTCGAAGCTCACCCTGGCCTTCCTGGAGGCCAAGCTCAAGGAGCACGGGATCAGGCCCCGTTCGGTGCGTGTACGCGAGGGCGACCGGCGTGGTTTCGGTCCCTTCGACTGCGAGTTCGTGGCCGTCAACCACTCCATCCCGGACAGCCTCGCGGTGGCCCTGCGTACCTCAGCCGGGCTGGTGCTGCACACCGGCGACTTCAAGATGGACCAGTTCCCGCTGGACGACCGCATCACCGACCTGCGCGCCTTCGCCCAGCTCGGCGAGGAGGGCGTGGACCTGTTCCTCACCGACTCCACCAACGCCGAGGTCCCCGGCTTCACCACCTCCGAACGCGAGCTGAACCCCGCGATCGAGCAGGTGATGCGCACGGCGCCGCGGCGGGTGATCGTCTCCAGCTTCGCCAGCCATGTGCACCGTATCCAGCAGGTCCTGGACGCCGCCCACGCGCACGGCCGCAAGGTGGCCTTCGTGGGCCGCTCCATGGTCCGCAACATGGGCATCGCCCGCGACCTGGGGTATCTGAAAGTTCCCTCCGGCCTGGTCGTGAACACCAAGGAGCTGGAGAAGCTGCCGGATCACAAGATCACCCTGGTGTGTACGGGCTCCCAGGGCGAGCCCATGGCGGCGCTGTCGCGGATGGCCAACCGCGACCACCAGATCCGCATCGGCAAGGGCGACACCGTCCTGCTCGCCAGCTCCCTCATCCCCGGCAACGAGAACGCCATCTACCGGGTGATCAACGGCCTGACCCGGTGGGGCGCCAACGTCGTCCACAAGGGCAACGCCAAGGTGCACGTCTCCGGCCACGCCAGCGCCGGGGAGCTCGTCTACTGCTACAACATCGTCCGACCGCGCAACGTCATGCCCGTGCACGGCGAGTTCCGCCACCTGCGGGCCAACGCCGACCTCGCCATCCGTACGGGCGTCGATCCTGACCGGGTCGTGATCGCCGAGGACGGTGTCGTCGTCGACCTTGTCGAGGGCCGCGCCGCCATCACCGGCAAGGTGCCCGCGGGCAACGTCTACGTGGACGGCATGGAGGTCGGTGGCGCGACGGAGGCCTCCCTCAAGGACCGCCTCACCCTGGCCGAGGAAGGCGTCGTCACCGTCGTGGCCCTCGTCGACGCCGACACCGGCGCCCTGGCCGAGGCTCCCGACTTCCTGGCGCGCGGCTTCGTGCACGACGAGAGCACCTTCGAGCCGGTCGTCCCCGTCATCGAGAAGACGCTGGCCACCGCGGCCGAGGAAGGCGTCGGCGACGCCCGCCAGCTCGAACAGCTCATCGCCCGCGCCGTGGCCAACTGGGCGTTCCGCACCCACCGGCGCCGGCCTCTCGTTATCCCCGTCATCATCGACGCCTGACTCGGCCGCGCCCCAACTCCCCACTGAGCCAGGCAGGAACGGACAGGGACCACCCCGCTGGACGTCGGCACCAACACCAGACGTCAACGTCAGAAAGATGAAGTCCTCACTCAGTCAATGAGTGAGGACTCACTCGCTGCAGAACAGCCGGTCCAGGTGGTAGCCCAGTACGGCCATCGCCGACTCCGGGGTCCGTCGGCCGACGAGAACGCTCGCGCCGAGGCCGTGGCCGAGGGCGAGCAGGCGCGCGGACTCGATGTCCGGGTCGGAGTGCCCGGCGAGCGCGCCGTCGGTCTGCGCCTGCCGCAGCAGGCCGGCGAGCTGGGTCTCCAGGCGGTCGGGCCCTTCGGTGAACGGCTGGGCGGCCACGTCCGGGTCGGTCATGGCCAGCATCGCGCACGAAGTCCACAGGATGTGGAAGGTGCGGCTGGCCTCGTCGGTGGGCAGGGCCTCGGCGAGCAGAGCCTCAACGCGGGCCCGGGGTGTGGGCGGCTCCGGCAGGGCGGCCAGACGGGCTGCCCAGCGTGCGTGGCTCTGCTGTTCGAGGTGGCGCAGGGCGGCAAGCATCAGCCGGCCCTTGGTCTCGAAGTAGTACTGCACGAGCCGCAGCGAGACCCCGGCCTCGGTGGCGACCGCGCGCATGGTCACGGCGTGCACGCCGTCGCGGGCCGCGACACGGTTGAGACCGTCGATGATCTGGGCCCGGCGCTGGGCGTGGTCGGCGGTTCTGGGCACGGCGTGCCTCGCTCAGGGGCTTGTCGGGCTCATTGTGATACGCCGTATCATAAAGGATCGGAGCCGGCGGAGGTGGGCGTGCACGCCCGGTGAGGAGCTGGGGGACGTGGGGCAGCGGGACCGAACGGCCCTGGACGGCAGCCCGGCGGGATCGGACCTCGGGCGGCACCGGGCGGGCTGGGTGCTGGGCCTGGCCTGTGCCGCGCAGTTCATGGTGGTGCTGGATGTCTCCGTGGTGAACGTCGCGCTGCCGTCGATCCGGTCCGCCCTGGGCTTCGCCCCGGCGGATCTGCCCTGGGTGGTGAACGCCTACGGGCTCGCCTTCGCGGGGCTGTTGCTGCTGGGAGGCCGCCTCGCCGATGTCCTGGGACATCAGCGGGCCTTCACGCTGGGGCTCGTACTGTTCTCGGCGGCGAGCCTGGCGGGCGGGCTCGCCGGAGCGCCGGGCGCGCTGATCACGGCCCGCGCGGTGCAGGGTGCGGGGGCGGCGCTGCTCGCCCCGGCCACGCTGACCGTCCTGACCGGGGCGTTTCCCGAGGGGCCGGTCCGTACGCGGGCGCTGGCCGTGTGGACGGCGGTCGGGGTCGCGGGCGGCGCGGCGGGCAACCTGATCGGCGGGGTGCTGACCGAGTACCTGTCGTGGCGGTGGATCCTGCTGGTCAACGTCCCCATCGGCGCGGCAGGAACGCTGCTGGCCCTGCGCGTGCTGAAGGGCGGACCGGACGCGGGGGCTCGCGTGCGCCTCGACATCCTGGGATCCGTGCTCGCATCCGCGGGCATCGCCGCCCTGACCTACGGCCTGGCGCGGACCGAGGCCCTGGGCTGGGGCAACCCCGTGCCCCTGGGCGCGGTGACGGCCGGGGTGCTGGCGCTGGCCGCCTTCGCCGGGGTCGAAGCGCGCGTGGCGCGGGCGCCGTTGATACCGCTGCGGCTCTTTCGCGTCCGCTCGGTCGGGGTGGGCAACCTGGTGCTGCTGCTGACCGGAGCGTGCCTGATCCCGATGTGGTACTTCCTGTCGCTGTTTATGCAGCAGGTGCTCCACTACAGCCCGCTGCAGACCGCGTTCGGCTTCCTCCCGCACACCCTGGTCACCATGGCAGTGGGCGCCCGCCTCGCCCCGCGACTCATGCGGCACTCCGAGCCGCGCACGCTGATCGCGCTCAGCGCCGTCGTCTGCGCGGCCGGGTTCTGGTGGCAGAGCCGCATCACCCCCGACAGCGGCTACGTCGACGGGGTGCTGGGCCCGGCGCTCGTGCTGTCCGCCGGCACCGGGCTGCTGCTCACGCCGATCACCACCGCCGTCACCAGCGGCGTCGAGCCCTTTGACGCCGGGGCCGCGTCCGGGCTGATGAACACCGCCAAGCAGGTCGGCGGCGCGCTGGGGCTTGCCCTGCTGTCCACCATCGCCGCACCAGGCGGCTCGGCCCGGGCGCGGGATCTGGCCGCGGGGTACGCGCGGGCGTTCCTGGTGATCGCGGCGGTGCTGGCCGTCGTCGCCGTCGTCGCCCTGGCCCTGCCCCGCCGGCAGCCCGAGGCGCGGTGAGCAGGGCCGTACAGCCCGGGTCCGTCTCCTGGCGGCGCCCACCAAGCCGCGCACCGCTCCTGGGCACAGAGCGTTTCAGGTCTGCTCCGTGACGGCGGCCGCCTCCGGCGCGGAGCTGCCGGCGTCTGTCTCCGGCAGATCCCTGAGCCGGAACAGGGCGATGAGGATCAGGGTCGTGCCGCCCGCCGCCACCAGGGCACCGGTCGCGATCGAGGTGGCATCGATCAGCGGGCCGAACACCAGCGGCGAGACGAACTGCCCGCCGAACAGCGCGCTGGCCTGCAACGAGGTGGCGGTGCCGCGCTGCTCGGGCGGAGCCGCGCGGTCCACGAGGACGGTCAGGGTGGGCATGGTGATGCCGCTGCCGATCCCGGTGAGGGCCGGTACGACAAGCAGCAGCACCGGATGGTCGGCGAAGGCGAAGACGAGCAGGGCCGTCGTCCATGCGGCAGCCGCGATCCGCATCAGTGCAGCATGTCCCAGGCGGGCCGCGAGCTTGGCGTAGGTGAGGCCGACCGCGGTCGCGGCACCCGAGGCGATGACCGTGCCGAACAGGGCGACCACGAGGGTGTCGTGGATACCGAGCTGGTCCAGGCGGCGAGGCAGGGAGACGGCCAGGACCATCATCAGCCCGGTGGTCGCCACCCACAGCCCGCACAGGCCCAGGACAAGCGGGTGTTCACGCAGCAGCCGGACCGCACCGCCGCGATCCCGCCGCGTCTTATGGCCGTCCTCGCCGGCCAGGGTGGCGCGCGGCAGAGCAAGGAGTGCGGCGGCGCCGAGGGGCAGACCGATGAGGTAGATGGCGAACGGGGCGTGCCAGGAGTGGTTGCCCAGCGCGCCGGCCGCCAGCGGGTAGACGAAGCCGCCCGCTGTCGTGGCCGCCGTACGCCAGCCCATCACCTTGTCCCTCGCTTCCCCCCGGTACAGGCCGAGCAGAGCGGCGGTGGAACAAGTGAACACCGCCGCCGCCCCGACGCCCAGCACCAGCCGGGAGGCGAACAGCGCCGGGTAGGAACCGGTGACCAGGCCCGCGCCGCCGCCCAGCCCGTAGACCGCGAGCCCGAGGGCGAGCGGCAAGCGTGGGCCGAAGCGGTCGGTGGCCCTGCCCACCACCGGGCTGACCACGGCGATGGCCAGGCTGTGGGAGGTGAGCACCAGGCCGGCGGCGGCGCCTCCCACATCGAGCGCCTGGCGGATCACCTCGATAACCGGAGCGATCGTGGCACCGCCCATCACCCCCAGCGTGGAGGCGAGCAGCAGCACCGTGAGGGTGGCCCGACCCGGAGCAGGGGCGGCGTCGTGCGTCGTGGACGTAGCGGACATGGCGCTCCCCCTCCTCGCGGTCAGGCCGCGAGAAGGGCGGTGTGCAGGTTCCAGCGCCGGTACCCGCACGGTCGGACCCCCGGAATCTCCCCGCTGACCCGGCGCCGGACGTGCTGCGGATCGTCGGCGGCCAGCGCGTCGATGTGGGACTGCTCGTCGCGCCACTCCGCATAGTTGAACACCCGCGTGCCGTCGCTGCTGGTGTGGAAGTGCGCGGCGATCGCACCGGGCATCGGGGCCACGTCCTTGGTCATGGCGAAGACCTCGTCGATGAAGTGCCGCTGCCGCCCGGGCCCGTCCGTGTCGAACACCGGCGTCACGATGCAGCCCACCGCGCCAGAGCCGGTGGTGCTGACGTGCGAGCGGTGCAGGCGGTAGCGCACCGGCGCGGACGGCTCGGTGCCCGCGATCCCCGGCACATGAGGCTCTGGCGCGGCGAGCACGGTATCCAGCGCCGCATCGCCGGTCCACTGCTCGTACGCCATCAACGCCTGTCCGTCGGTGCTGGCGAACAGCGACCAGCTCAACAGCCCGACGGGCCAGGGCTCTTGCTCCCGGCTGGCCGCCGCCGTCTCGGCAACGGCAGCACAACACGCGGCCTCACCCACGTACCTGATGGTGATCACCACGAGGTGCGCGTCAGCGCGGGTGATCTCGGGCGGGGTCTCGGTGCGACGGTTCACGCGACAGCTCTCCCCAGAAGTCGGCCGGAGCGGGTGAGGGCGCAGGCCCACCCCACCAATAAAATGAGACTGAGTACAACTCTGGCACGAGTTCCTTAATGGCTCCAGTGCCATTCAGGTCCGGGTCTGGTTTCGGTAACCTGCTGCCGTGGCCACCAACAGTCCCGCCCCCGACGACGACAGCAGCCTTCCGCTGCGTGAACGCAAGAAGCAGCGCACCCGCCGCGCACTCGCCGACACCGCCCTGACGCTGTTCAGCGAGCGCGGCTTCGACCGCGTCACCCTCGAAGAGCTCACCGCCCACGCGGAGATCGGCCGCAGCACCTTCTTCCGCTACTACGGCACCAAGGAAGACGTCGCCATGGCCGCTGAAGGCGAACTGTGGGACGCCTACACCGCCCACTTCGAGCAACACGCCGGCCACGGACCCGCCCTCGACGCCCTGCGCTTGTCACTCACCGCCGCGATCCTCGGCATGCCCGACGGATGGGACCAGCGGTTCCTCGCCACCCGCCGCCTCGCCGCCGGCACCCCCGTCCTGCGCGACCACAGCATCCTGTCCTCCATGAAGTGCCAGCAGCGCCTCGTCGAGATCCTCGAACGACGCCTCGCCACCGACAGCCGTGAGGACGTCCGCCTGCGCCTGCTGGGCGAATTCGCCCTCAGCGCCTGGCGCTGCGGCGCCCGCAACTGGGTCGCCGGACGCGGCTACGACAACCGCCGAGGCCACGGCGGCACCAAGACCCTGGCCCGCCGCATCGAGGAAGCCTTCGACGCAATCCCCGCGAGCCTCTCCCTCAGCCTGGGCTGAGATACCTATTCCGATCAGCGGGGTGAGATTCTCACCTCTCCGACCGAGCAGATGTCGGTGCGGGCGTGGCCCAGGCGTCGTAACACCCACGTCGAACACGGGGGCGCGGTGACCGGTCAATGGTCAGCAGCAAGTGCTGCCCACAGGGGAGCCGCCCCGTCGAAGGCGCCATCCCCCGCCCAGCCGCCCAGCCGCCCAGTCGCCCACCGCCTCCAACGGCAGCGGAGCGCGCTGGATGGGGCGCAGGTGCCCGAGGCGCTGGATTTCACCGCCACCGTGGACGGCAAGCCGTTCGGCGCCCTGACGCTCGCGGGCAAGCCCACGGTGCTGTGGTTCGCGGCGCCGTGGTGTCCCACGTGCAAGGGGCAGGCCGCCGAGACCGCCAAGGTCGCCGCCGACTACCAGGGCAAGGCGAACGTCGTCGGCGTCGCCGGGCTCGACACCAACGCTGCCATGCGCGACTTCGTTTCCGACACGTCGCCGAGGACGACCAGGGACAGGTAAGCGGGGAGCAGGGCGAAGCCGCACGGGTTGACGGTGGCGAGCATCCCGGCGCCGAGCGCGAGGGCGAAGGGCAGGCCGGCCATGGCGGGTTCAGCCGGTGACGGCGGCGACCTTCCCGGCCAGCCCCTTGCCGCCGGGCAGGACACCCTCGTAGGCGGTCTTGCCGTTCTCGTCAGGGATCACATCGTGGCTCTGCTGGGTGGTCTCGAACCGCTTCCATACAGCGCATTCTCGTCGGACAGATGGGGGAAGGAGCCGGTGCCCGTGCGAACCGTCGGCCGTCGGCGAGGAAATGGACGACGCGAGCAAACAGGCCGCCTTCGAGGCATGGGTCGCCCAAATCGGGGCCGAGCGCACCGAGGAGCACGGCTCGGGCTCGACCCTCCTGCACGCAGCAGCAACGAACCTAGTCGGGGACAAACCGGTCAGCATCACCGTGCTGACCACCATCCACCACGACGGTAGCGACGCCGCGTAGACCTCGGGTCAGCGCCGGTCCGGCAGCCGGGCGACGCCCGAGGCGCCCTCGAGTTCGGCCTTGGCTTGTTCCAGTTCGAGGGAGAGCTCCGTGATGATCATTCGCATGGTCTTAGTTCGCGCCCGCTCGTGGCGGAGCTCGTCCCTCAAGTCGTCGGCGTCAGCCTTGAGCTTCCGGTTCTCGTCAGCGAGTTCCTGCATCGCGGTCGGGGTGGAATTCTGGGCCTTCGCGCGGGCCTGAAAGTCCTGGACGAGATCAGTGTGGCGGTACACGATGTCGCGCCGCAGGTCGCACTCGGTGATCAGCTCCGATGCGGTGAGTCTCCCGGACTGTGAGCGCAACGGCATCCCGGCCAGGAGCCGTTCGGCCGCGGCTTGGATCGCGGCTCGGTCGGCTTCCTGGTCGCGTGGTCGGCGTCCCATCACCGCTCCTTCGTCGTTGATGTTGTCCGTATGGGTCGCGCTTGATGGGCTGCGATGATCGTTCGGCTGCGCTCAGCGAGCGCGGCAGCTCGGTCGCGCCGAGGACGTGGGCTAAGTTGGTCGGCTGCCGCGTTCTCCCACTGCTGCTGCAGACGTTTCTGCACGACAATGTTCCGATCTGTGTAGACGAGATTGCTGCAACTTGACAAGCACTCCCCCTCGTTGGGGCCGTCTTCAGCGGGCAGTCCGGCTTCGAGGCGGGCCTTACGGCAGGCGGCCGTCTCCCGCCGCCATACGCAGGTCATGGCCTCGCCGTGGAGGATGTTCGGATCCGTCTGTTCGAGCAGTCGATCGACGCTTCTGCCGGCGGTGACGACGCGTCCGGCGAACCGGGCGCGCGTGCGTACGCGGTGTCGGTACTCGTCGGCAGCGGGGCCGGAGATGTGTTCGCCCGACTCCAGCAGGCGGGCGTCCTGCTCATTTTGTTCCAGCACCATCTCCAGGGTCTCCAGCTGGACGTCGTCCATCCAGGAGGAATCGTCCCAGCCTGCGTAGCTCAGGGTGACTTTGGTGTGGACATGGGCGTACTGCAGCGCGGCGGCCACCAGGCCGCGGGGCCGGCGGACGATGAAATACGCGAGGGTTCTCCTGAAGCGCGAAGCGTGCAGGTGCTTGGTCGGATCCGGCGGGATGGGCACCTCGGTGCCGGGGTGGCCGAACGTGCTGTTCACCCACGCCACGAAGTCCTCCAGATCCCGGGTGACCGACTCAACCTGCCGGGCGTTGAAGTCGTTCGGCCGCTTGGTGTGGGCGTTGGTGAAGCTGGCGGGGAACAAAAAGGCGTAGTCACCGAAGCTCTCCAGCAGCGCGATGGCGTCGTGCACCGGCGTGACGACGACCCACGGCCGTTGTTCCGGCGATACCTCCGCGCTACGGACCGATCGAACTGCCCTAGCGAGCCGGCATCCTCGTCCACTTTCTCGCCACCCACGCCGATCCGGAACCAAAGGAGCGCGGCCACCGCACCCTGGCGCGCCTGCGATCCCAAGGCCGCAACGGACGGACCGCATCGAACGGAGGCACGCGTGCCTGACGACACCCAGCAGGCGATCCCAGCCGTCCCGAGTCCGGCGACCGGAGGTGAACCACAAGAGCACCACATGCACCTGCTCGGGCGGTACTACCGCCAAGTGGAAGCAGGCCGCAAGACGATCGAAGTGAGGGTGGCCACCCCGCAGAAGCGCGCCGTCGCAGTCGGTGACACGGTCGTCTTCCACGACCGGGACACCGGGCGGGAACTCGACGTCATCGTTAAGCGGATCACCCCGTACCACTCCTTCGAGGATCTGCTCAGCTCGGAGGACACCGTGCTCATCGACCCGGACGGGCCGCCCGGAGAGCTGCTCGCCAACCTCCGCAGCATCTACTCGCCGGCCAAGGAAGCCCTCGGCATTCTCGCCCTCGCGTTCGACCACCGCCCGGCCCGGCCCGGCCGCCCCATGCCGATGACGCCCACGCAGTACGCGCAGACCGTCCCCCACCACACGGTGTACGGCTGCCTCTACATCCGCGACGAGAACGACCGGCCGGTCCAACTGCGCTCGGTCTACGGCTCGAGACTCTGGCAGTTCCCGGGCGGCAACCTGGACGCCCCAGGCGAGGACCCGCTGCAGACCGCCCGGCGAGAGGCGGTCGAGGAGACGGGCCTCGAACTCGGTCTGGACACACCAACGCTGCTCCTGACGCACTTCCTGCACGCCGGGCCCCGGCTGCCGCTGAACAAGGTGGGGCTCATCTTCGACGGAGGGCAGCTGACCGCCGGCCAGCTCGGCCGGATCCGCCTCGATCCCGCCGAGCACGACATGTGGGCCGTCCACGACCTCGCGACCTGGCAGGAACTGATGGCTCCGCGCGCCTTCGCCCGTCTCGACGCCATCGAACGAGCCCGGCGCGGCGAGGGCCCCGCCTACCTGATCACGCACACCTGATCCCCGACACCCCCACCCAGGAGGCAACTGTGCCCGCCGAGGACACCAACACCCGGGATGTCGCCTGGGACCGGGCGGCCGCCGGTATGACCGGCCCACTGATCTTCGACGGGCGCAATCTGCTCGACCCTCAGAGGATGGGTGCGCTCGGCTTCACCTACATGAGCGTGGGCCGCAAGACAGTACGTGGCACGGCCGTGACCTGAATGCCCGTACGGCGATCGAGAGCCGTTGCAGAGCAGGCGTGAGTGCATCGCTGGGCCGGGCCCGTTGGAAGCCGACGTCTCGGCACACGGCCGTTTCGGCTGGGCCATCCCCGGGAGGTGGCCACTTGGTGAATCGGCGCCCGCGGTGAAGTGCGCGGCGCGTAATGTCGGCTGCGAGCGTGATTGTTTGGACACGTTGAGTTGTCCCCGGTCGCTCGTACTCAGGCCGCCGCGTTCCTTCCGTAGAGAAAGAAGCCTCATGACCCCCGCTGTTTCCGCCTCTGATCTCGACGCCGTCTCAACCCTTCAGGTCACCGGGGCCGGTCCTGCCCGTGGCTCACTCCAGGTCCCGGGCGACAAGAGCATTTCGCACCGGGCACTTCTGCTGGCGGCGATGGCCCACGGGCCCAGCGTGATCACCGGCCTGTCCCGGGGGCAGGACGTGACGCACACGCTGCGGGCGGTCCAGCAGTTCGGGGTGGCCGTCACCGACGCCGATGAGGGCCGTGTGCGGGTGGAGGGACCGATCCTGCACGAGCCGGCCAGCGTCCTTGACCACGGCAACGCCGGCACGGGTATCCGGCTGACGTCGGGGCTGTGCGCCGGGATCGACGGCCTGTCGGTGCTCACCGGGGACCAGTTTCTGTGCAGGCGGCCGATGGACCGGATCGCTGAGCCGCTGCGCAGCATGGGTGCCACGATCGACGGCCGCGAGCGTGGCCGCCTGGCGCCGCTCGCGATCCGCGGAGGCGGGCTGACCGGCATCACGTACACACCGAAAATCGCGTCGGCTCAGGTCAAGAGCGCGGTGCTCCTCGCGGGCCTGTCCGCCAAGGGCCAGACGACGGTGGAGGAGATCCACCCGACGCGGCGGCACACCGAGGAGATGCTGGCCCAGTTCGGGGCCCGTGTGCGGGTCGACGAGCACCGAGTGACGGTCGAGCCGGGCGAGCTGGCGGGCACGGACGTGGCGGTGCCCGGCGACCCGTCGCAGGCGGCTTTCTGGGCGGTGGCCGCGCTCCTCGCCGACCAGGGCGAGGTGACCGTCGAGAACCTGTACCCCGGCTACGGCCGCTCGGACTTCGTCGGCGTGTTGCAGCGCATGGGCGCGGGCATCGATTTCGACCGCAGCACGGGGACGCTGACCGTGCGGTCGTCGAAGTTGCGGGCGGTAGAGCTCACCGCCGAGGACATCCCCGGCATCGTGGATGAGGTGCCCGTGCTGGCGATGGCGGCCGCCGTCGCCGAGGGGACGACCGTCATCTCGGGCGCGGGCGATCTGCGGGCGAAGGAGTCGGACCGGATCGCCAGCACCTCCGCGATGCTGCGCGCTTTCGGGGTGCAGGTGACGGAGACCGAGGACGGCATGCTCATCGAGGGCGTCTCCCGGCTGCGCCCGGCGCGGGTCGACAGTCACGGTGACCACCGGATCGCGATGACCGCCGCCGTCGCCGGCGCGTGCGCAGCCGAAGGGACGACCAGCATCGACGGCTGGGACTCGGTGGCGACGAGCTACCCGCGCTTCGCCGAGGACCTGGTGCGGCTGACGGGAGCGGGCGTCGAGCCGGGCGCGTAGTCACGGCCGCCGGCCCGGCCCCTCCCGCTACGGAAGGGGACGGGCCGTCGCCATCGGATGGGGCTACCAGCTGTAGCCATGGTGTTCGAACTCGGCAGCGTATGCCTCCTCGATCGCCTTACGCGCCGCAGGGGTGAGGATCTGGCGGTAGTCGCTGCCCGGGAGCCGGAACTGCGACTTCGCCCGGGGCAGGACCAGCGCGGGCATACCGACCCGGGCACACACGGCGTCCAGGCCCGCCTGCAGATGCTCGTGGCGGACGATGAAGTCGACCATCACCGCACCGGAGGCGTCCGTGTACAGGGGCCAGTTGAACGCGTCCCGGAACTCCCCGGACTCGATGAACGCCTCGATGGGGATGCGGGGCTCGGTGCGGTGCCGGTGGAAGTACAGCGAGACGACCTTGTTGAAGGGGCTGCGCTCCAGGCACACGGTCAGGTAGCGGTCCCAGATGCCGGCGCCGAGTTCTTCGCGTATCTCCCGGGCGGGCATGTGGTTGTAGTAGCGCACGCCGGGGCTGCGCCCGGGCGGCACCGGTTCCTGGTCCGGGGTGTGGCCGGGGAGCAGGTAGTTCTGCGGGGCCCGGCCGCCTTGGGCTGCCCGTAAGGCTTCGTCTCGCGGTGACATCGAGGTGATGATGTCCCACTCTCCGGCGAGGCGGGACAGAGCGATCTCCGCCGACGTGCCCGCGGTTTTCCGGGTGCGGACGAAGATTAGTCCTCTGTCGTGCATGACGAGCATGATCGGGTCTCCTCCCGTACGGTCACAGCTCGGGGGGCAGGTGGCCATCGCCCGCCGCGGTGGTAGCGAGGGCCCGCTGGTAGGGGGCGGGTGCGAGGCCGGGGGCGCTGCGGGCCGGGAGCATCGGGTCGACGAGGAGCTGGCGTCCCATCAGGACCAGGTCGCAGGTGCCGTTGGTCAGCAGGTCGCGTGCCTGCCCCAGGGTGGTGATCTTGCCGACGGCCGCGGTGGGCACGCCCGTCTCGCGGCGGATGGTGGCCGCATACGGGGCTTGCCAGCAGGGGCCGGTGGGCCTCTGTTCGGGGCGGGCGATGCCGCCGGAGGTGCAGTCGATCAGGTCGGCGCCGTCTGCGGCGAGCAGCGGCACGAGCCGGACCGTGTCGTCGAGCGTCCACCCGCCGGGCAGGAAGTCGCAGACGGACATGCGCACCAGGAGCGGGAGTTCGTCGGGCAGGGCGGCCCGTACGGTGCGCACGGTCTGGCGCAGCAGCAGGGTCCGGGCGTCGAAGTCGCCGCCGTAGGCGTCGGTGCGCCGGTTGGCGATCGGCGACAGGAAGGAGTGCAGGAGCCGGCCGTGCCCGGCGTGCAGCTCGACCGCGCGGAATCCGGCGGTGACGGCCCGCTCGGTGGCGGCCGCGAACTCGGTGACGGCCTGGTCGATCTGCTGGAGCGTCATCTCGGCGGGCACGGTGTAGCCGTCGGCGAAGGCGAGCGGGGAGGGGGCCAGCGGGGTCCAGCCGCCGTCGGCCTCGGCGAGCGGGGCGTCTCCGCCTTCTCCCCACGGGCGGGTGCGGGATGCTTTACGGCCGGCGTGGGAGAGCTGTACGGCGGGCACGGCGCCCTGGGCGGCGATGACCTCGGTGACCTCGGCCAGGGCCTTGGCCTGGCCGTCGTCCCACAGTCCCAGGTCGTCGGGGGTCGCCAGTCCTTCGGGGGCAACCGCGGTTGCCTCTACGAGGACCAGGCCCATGCCGACGGAGCGGGTCTGGTAGTGCGTCAGGTGCCAGCGCGGGTCGGGCAGGTTCCCGGGCGCGGCCTGGTAGGTACTCATCGCCGGGAGGCCGAGCCGGTTGCGCAGCTCGATGTTGCGCAGGCGCAGCGGCGTGAACAGCCTTTCCATGTGTGTCCCTCTTCGCTCAGGAGGCGGTGACGGCCAGCCGGTCGGCGGCCGCGGTCAGCGCGTGGTCGTACGGGTCGGGGTCGCCGTCGGGCAGCGGCTCGTACATGTCGCGGGTGTCGATCTCCACCAGCCGGTCGAGGTGCCGGGCCGTGCCGGGGAAGCTTCCGGGTTCGGGGAGTTCGACCTGCCGCCCTAGGAGCGGGGCGAGATCGGGGCGGGTGAACAGGGGTGCCTCGTGGAGGGGCCGGGCGGGCAGCCCTGCCCGTATCCCGGCGGCCTGAAGCGTCTGCACGACGGCGTTCACGCAGTGGCCGGGGGCGACGCGCCAGTGCCACTTGTACAAGGCGCCGGCCGTGCGGCCGGACGGCTCCGGCAGTGGTGTCAGGGCGGGCAGGTGCCGGGCGAGGAGCCGTTCCACGGCCGTCTGCCGCTCGTTCTTGGTCGCCACGGTGTGCGGCAGGCGCCGCAGGTGATCGGCGACCAGGGCCGCCGCGACCGGGCTGGGCCGCCGGTTGTGGCCGACGCCGGTGGCGGCGAGGGCCCGCAACCGCTCATCGCGCACCCGGGCCAGCGCCCGGTGCTTGGGCTGGCTCAGGATCAGGGCCCGCTCCCAGACATCGCGGTCGCGGGTGGCCAGCAGCCCGGCTTTCCCGCCGCTGGCCATCTTCCATGTGCCGCAGGACCAGACCGTCACATCGCCGACCAGCCCCACCGGCTGGTTCTGCCAGGCCAGGCCGTGGGCGTGGGAGCAGTCGGCCACCAGCGCCAGTTGATGCCGGTGGCAGAGGCGCCGTACGGCATCGAGTGGCACGGGCCGACCCCAGGTGTGCGTGATCGTCAGCGCGGCGGTGCGCGGGGTGATGCGTGCGGCCGCGTCGTCGAGGTCGATCCCGCCGGTGGCCGGGTCCGTGTCGCACAGCACCGGCACCAGGTGCGCGGGGAGCATGGCCGTCACGGTGGATCGGAAGGAGGCGGACGCGACGAGGACTTCGCTGCCCGGCTCCAGTCCCAGCGCGGCGTACGCGGTCTCGAGCGCGGCCGTGCCCGAGTCGCACAGCGTCACCAACCGTCCCGGCGCCAGGGCGTCCGCCGCGAGGTCCTCGCACGCGTCGATCAGTGGATGGTCGGAGCCGGCCGCCGCCATGTCGCCTTGGTTGAGCAGCCGCAGCACGGTGTTCGTGGCGTCTTCCGACCACCACGGCCACAGCAGCGCTTCGTCGGTGGCGGCTGTGCTCCTGGGGGCGCTGGTCGTGGGGAGTGCCGCCATCACTGCCATGGGCTCCTCGTCTCCTGTTCGGGCCAGGCCGCGGGCCCCGGGGCCCGCCGCAGCAGCGGCCAGCGCTCCGACGCCGCGACCAGGGCCGCCCAGCGTTTGTCGACCGGCCCGGTGTGCAGCTCGTGCACCGAGGGGGCCGGGGCGCCCGCCTCGGGGAGGCCGAGCGGGGGCAGTTCGCTCTCGATGTCGCGCAGGGCATGGTCGAAGTCTGCTGAGTGGCCGTCACGCAGCCGTGCGGCCGCTTCGGTGATGAGTTCGGCCCGCTCGGGCCACGAGCAAAGCACCGCCAGCTCCCGTACGACGTCTGCGGGGTCGTCGGTGGTGTGCAGCATCGTCAGGGCGCGGTTCGGGCTGCCTGCGACGTCGCGCAGGGTGCCCTCCTGGCGCTGGGCCGGGTTGTTGCGGCCCTTTACGGCCGTCATCCGTACGGATACCGGCCCGCCCGTGGCGTCGGCCCACAGCACCAGCAGGCCGGGCCCGAGCGCTGCGAGGGCGTCCATGAGGATCAGCCGCTCTGCTGTCGCCCACCGGCACATGTAGGCCCACAGGGCGCGCACTGCGGACCGTTCCAGCCGGACCGGTTGTGCGGCCAGCGGTCTGAACCCGTGCGCGGCGGTCGCGGCCAGGACGCGCCGTGCCGTCCCGGCGGCGACGGCGTCCGGGCGCAGCCACATCAGGGCTGTCCTGGCGGCGAAGGCGTACGCCTCCTCCTCGCCGAGTTCGCCGGCCAGTGCCGCCCATCCTTCCTGGGCGACCAGGTCGCGGGCGAACAGTTCGTCTTTGCCCGTCACGTCGGTCAGGCGGGCCCAGTCGGGGCCTGCCAGGTCGAGGGCTGCACTGCGCTCCTCGATCTGGTGGACGTCTGCTGCGTGCGGTGCTCGTAATCGCACCGGGATTCCCCTTCCTGCCGGATGCTTCTCGTCAACTCCCGGCAAACTTCGCGGAGTTGGGCGGCTACTGGAAGGTGAAGGGGTGTTGCTCGCGGTTGCGCCGACGAGCAACATGGAGCAACACGACTTCGCCTCCACGGCACCCAGGACATCGGTTACAGTGCGCTCACCTTGCGTAGTCGCCGACCCGTACAGCGGAGGCAGTCATGCGCCCCAGGGCCCCACGGCAGGCCCCTACCCCTTGTGACCTGTTCATTCGGACCCGTCTGGTACGCGGCTGGACCCAGGCCGAGATGGCACACCGCATCCGCGTCCGCAGCAAGGAGTTGGGCCGGCCGATGCTGACCGGCAGGGACGGCGTGTGCCACTGGGAGCGGGGCCGCGAACCCGACCGGCCCACACGGCTGGTGATCGCTGACGTGCTCGGTATTCCACGAGCGGCGGTCGATGAGCGACCATGGCCCGAGTGGCTGGCCGAGGACCCCTTACAGCGGCCGGAGCCTCGGCCCTGGACGCGCCTCGGCGCCCTCACATCACTGACCGAACTCGCAGGGAGCGCCGCCACCGTGGACTACACGCGCAGGGAACTCGTCCTCATAGCGGGCGGGACGCTGACCGCCACTCTCCTGGCCTGGATCACCGCCGACCCAGCTGCCGCCGGCCAGATGACCACCAGGGAGCGCATCGGGGAGGCAGCCGTGGCCCGCGTCGAGGCCCGCGCGGCCGCGTTACGGCACACCGACGACGCCGACGGCGGCGCCATCATCCTCGAAGAGACCTCCAGCGCGCTCACCCTGGTCGCCGGGCTGCTGCGCACCCGCTCCTACAAGGACCACCACGGCGCCCGCCTGTATGCGGTCGCCTCCGACCTCGCTCGGCAGAGGGCCGCCGCGATGCTCGATGTCCACGGTGAGTGCGCCGACGCGGCTTTCGACACCGCCCTGCGCTCGGCCCGCATCGCGGGCAGCGACGAACTCGGCGCCAACTGCCTCAACTTCTGGACCGTTTCCGCCTACAACACCGGCAGGTACGCCGACGCCGAGGCGATGGCGTCCACCGGCTTGGCCGCGGTGCGCGGCCGGTCCACGCCTCGCGTTGAGGCGATGCTCACCTCTCGGCGCGGCCGCGCACGCGCCCACCTCGGCGACGAACGCTGCTGGGAGGACTTCGACCGGGCCGAATCGCTCCTCGCCGAAGCCAGGGGGCACGCGGATCCCGACTGGGCGTACTGGTTCGACGAGGCAGAGCTGGCCGGCGCCCGCGCCTCCAGCCACCGCGACCTGGGACAGTCGGGCCCGGCCGCCGACGGCTTCGCCCGGGTCCACGACCTCATCGACCCGGTGCACGTCCGTACCACCGCTCTGTACACCGCGCGGCAGGCGGACGCTCTGCTGGACCAGGGCGAGGTGGAACGGGCCTGCGCAGCCGCTCACCGCGCCCTGGACCTCGCCGAGGAGATCAGCTCGCACCGGCCCACTGGCCCGCTGCTCGACCTCACCGAGCGACTCGGCCGGTTCGAGGCCACACCCTCGGCCCGAGACTTCCGGGAGCGGGCACACGCCGTTCTGGCGGCGTGAGGCAGAGCGGTCAGGTCACCACCGGCGGCTGTTCCACGGCGGTCCAGGAGCCCTCATACAGCTGCCGTTCGTCGCCCACTGGCAGGCCGGTCCCTCACCGGTGAGCGGCGGCCGGTCGACGACGCCACCCGTCACATAGGGCATGTCGCCGCCGTTTACTGCGAGTCCAGCGAGAGCTGATGCGTCGCAGGGAACGTTGAGTGATTCTCAGCGAAGGCTGGTGACGGCGCCGACCGGTCGGTCCGGAACAGGAGATCCGCCGCGCTCGAGCCAGCGGTCGACCCAGGCGGGCACGGAGAGGGCGAGCTGCTGCCGGGCCGCGTAGATCGCTGGGCGGTGCTCCTGGATCCGCTTCAGGCGGTCGCCGCGGCGCTGGATGGCGCGCACCTCCAGCACTCCGGGCCGCTCGGCCAGGCCGGCGGTGATGGTGGTGCACTGGTCGCTGTAACCGGGCGGCAGATGGCAGTTGCAGTGGTCGTCCAAGGGAGTGACGGGCAGGCCCCAGCCGGGTGCCGCGAGCAGCGCCATCAGCCGCCGGTGGCCGGTGGCGCCGTGGCCTTCCGCGAACGTGGGGTCGATGATCCAGCGTTCGCCACCGCCGCGTTCGTGGTGGCCGAGCCAGCCGGTCACGGCCAGCGGCACCCCCAGGGTGCGGATCAGGCCGACCCGGCGCAACAGTCCGCTGGTCAGCCAGGCCGACACCGCGGTGCCCCGGCGGCCCGGCCGCCGGTAGGGGCGCTCGGCCGGGTGCCAGCGGGCCGGCAGTTCGCGGTGACACGGCGTCATGCCGTAGTTGCTCATCTGCTGGTCCTGGACGTCGACCGCGCGCAGCCACTCGTCAGGGTCCAGACCCAGCAGGGTGACGGAGGCGGACGTGTCCAGCATGCGCAGCACCACCTGCCCGCCGTCGACGTGGGTACGGGCCCCGGGCACCCCGTTGATGTCGCCGTACTCGTCGGCGCGTGGCAGCAGCGCCTCAGCCAGGTCCAGGGCCTGGGTTTCGTCCGGGTTGCGCCGCTCGACCGAGTCGGCCTCAAATCGGATCAGGAGGCGGTCGGAACGCGGGTCGACGTGTTCAATGCCCCACGGGTGCAGAGTGGTGATCCGACGCCAGGCCAGTGCGGCCATCACCCGGGCCTCCAGCAGTAGCTGGTCGGCGTCCGGCTGTGGGATTAGCAGGGAGCCAGGCACGGCGGCCCTGACCCGGCGCCGGGCGGACTGCCAGGGCAGCCCGGTGTACAGGCGCAGCAGTTCGGCGCGGCGTTCGATGGCAGTTGTCTTCATGACTCGGAGCCCCCCAATACCGCGGAGCCGTCCCGACACGGCGCGCGCGGCCGAGAGCCACGAGGAACATCAGGACCATGCAACGGTGCCGGCCGAGTTGGCTTCTCCACGGTGTACTCGATGTCGGGTCGAGTACGGGGCAGGGACCCCGCCGGGCCCACCACTTCGGATTCGACCACATCGAGCGGGGGCGGGCCCTGGTCACCGGGATGACGCACCGCTGCGTCACCAGAATGGCGCACTGTCGGTAGCCAGCCTTCGCTGAGAATCACTCAGCCTTCCCTGCGACGCATCAAGAGCCGAAGCCGCCCAGCCGACTGACCTTGCGCCCCACGTATTCCGTCACCCCGAGCACCGTATTTCGTCGGTTCCCCCTGATGGGCGGAACCGGCCCCGAGCAGCTGCAGACTCTGGACGAGCGTCCTGAGAAACTGTCCAGGAAGAGGAGGATCGAACGCTTGCACGCCGAACGGTGCCTCTCTCCCTTGCGGGAAGCGGCGAACGCACCGTTCGGCGTACCGTTCTGAGTGTCTAGTCCAGAACGGAGCCAAGTATGCCTCTCCTCAGTGACGAGCACATCGGGACGCGAGTCCGCATCGCCAGAAACGCAGCAGGACTGACGCAGGTTGAGCTGGCCGATTTTCTTGACCGAACCGACAGTTGGGTGGCGAACGTCGAAGCGGGCCGGCAGTCGCTCGACCGTTACTCGGTGATCACGGAGATCGCTGACCGGTGCGACGTGGATGTGGTCTGGCTGCTCGGCCAGCCCTACCGGCTGCAGCGGAGCGGCGGGAACCTCGCCCACGCCCATATTCCGGCACTGCGCATGGGCTTGCGCAGGTCTGGGCTGATCCTCTCCGGTCATCCGGGGCTGAGTCCGCAGGGCCCGCAGGTGCACCTCGCGACCATGCGGTCCCACTCCCGCAAGGCCAACGTCGCGCGCCAGGCAGCGGATCTACCGATGGTCGCCACGCTGCTGCCGAACATGGTGGAGGACCTGAATACAGCGCTCCTGGTCGCTCAGGGGCGGGCCCGTGAGAGCGTGCTGCGTCTCATGGTCGACGCGGCGCGCACGGCTCGCATGGCCTTGAATCAGCTGGGTTACCCCGATCTTGCCTGGATCGCTGCGGAGGTCGCGGCCGGCGCGGCGGCCGAGCTCGGTGATCCGGTGGTCAAGGGCACCGTGGCGTGGGACCGGTGCGGTGCGCTGCTGCATCAGGCGTCGTTGCGCGAGACGGTGGCGGTCGCGGACGCGGCGCTGCAGGACCTGGAGCCGTATGTCACGGGGCGCGGCGCCTCGGACAAGGCAGTATCGATCAGGGGTGCGCTGCACCTGCGGTGTGCCATCGCGCACGCGCGTGGCAATCAGAAGGCGGATGCCTGGTCTCGGATCGACGCGGCCTTGGAGGACGCGGACAGGCTCGGTCCTGAGTGGTACGACCTGGACGCTCACACGGTGTTCGGCCGGGGCACCGTGGCCGTGCACGCGGCTGAGGCCGGGGTCGAGGTCGACCAGCCGGACAAGGGTCTGAAGAAGGTGCCATCCGTCGACGTCGGCCAGGTGCCCAGCCGCGAGCGGCGCACGCACTACGCGATTGATGAGGCGCGCGCCCTACACCGGATGGGCAAAGACGCTTCCGCCGTGGTCAAGCTGAAAGCAGCGGCGACGGAAGCGCCGTACTACACCTACGCCGATCCGATGGCGCGGGCACTCGTGTCCGACCTCGCGCGGGTGGGCGTTCCTTCGCAGAAGGGAGCGCTGTCCGGGTTGATCCGGCACATGGAACTCGTGAGCTGACCCTCCATCAATCCGGCCCGCAAAACGCCCCCTAGTTTTTCTAGGGGGCGCGGTGCTTTTTGGGCTCCATCCTCAGACAGGTAACGATCCGTGTCTGAGTGATCACATGGGGGTTCGGCTTATGGGGCCGATCAACACCTACTCCCTTGCTGCGGCGGCTCGCGCCTACGTCCAGCTGGGATGGTCAGTGACTGTAGGGCACCGGCTCCGGCCTCGTGCGGGCTGCACTTGCGGCAACATTCAATGCCCGACTCTGGGCGCGCATCCGCTGATCCCCCCGGGTCCCCGGCTCGTCGAGGACTCGATCGAGGAGGCGCTGCAGGAAGCCCCCGGAGGCTCCCTCATCGCGGCGACGATCCCTTTCGACGCGGTGCTCGTGCCGTACCCGATCGCCATGGCGGTCATGCTGCGGCTCGACCGCATCAGCCCCGTTCCCTGTCTCGTGACCCACGGGGCGACGGCGGCTCTGCTCGTGCTGCCGGCCACCGGCCGGTACGCGGCCGTCCACCCGAGGGTCGAGGTACGCACCGGTCCGGACGGCTGGATCGCCCTGCCCCCGAGCAATGGGGCCCGGTGGGACACCCCGCCCTGGGTGGAGTCCACCCACACCCCGCACGAGCTCCTGAACGGCCAGGACGTCGGCCGTCACCTTGGCGAGGTGTTCAGGATGTCCACCGGAGCCAACACCACGGGGGCTCCCCGGTGACCACTCGCCGAGCCCCGAAGCGCAAGGCCCCCAAGACCCCTCCCACATGGATGTCGCAGTACGGCGAGCCGCAGGGCAAACGCCGTGACGATCTGCTCGCCGCGGGCACCTGGTCCTCGCGCCTCCTGCAGCACGACGGCGGCCAGGACGTCATAGTGCTACCGCTCGCGCCCGGACTGGCGGCGCTCGACGCGGTCCAGGTACCGATCGCGGACGGCCACTCGCTCATCGCCGACTACCTGCACCGGAAGCTGCTCGCGGTCGTGGCCAGCGGCTGGGCACAGCTGTGGGAGTTCGTTCCGGACGTCCGTGTCGTGCCGTACGGGGGGTGGGTCGTTGTGCCCGCTCCGGGCGGCGCCGGGTCCTACGCCGCGGCGTGGCTGAGCCTGCCTCCCCCGCAGCTCACCCAGGGCGATGACGAGGGTGAGGACGAGACGACCGCCGGTCTCCGGCCCGATTCCCTCCGAGCGTTGGTGTCCGCCGGCGCCCTCGACCCCCGGCAGCTGTACGAGGGCCTGGTCGACCGACCCGCGACGTGTGAGGCGGTGGCCTCGTGAGCACGCAGGCCAACACCCACACCGTGCTGTATGACCCCGAGGGCCTCATCGAGGCGGAGCTCCCCCTCGATCGCGCCCCATACATGTGCCTGGTCAAAGCGGTGCTGGCTTGGGCCGACAACGTGGTCCTGCCCCCGAGCGACTGCGAACAGATCGCCCTGCAGCTGACCGGGCACGCGCGTGCTGTCGCCGCCGACGTCCGGCGCCACAGCCGCAGGCTGCCCGTCCTCAACGCGACCCGGATCCTGACGGAGGTGGTCCTCACCGAGGCCCACATCCGGCTGGCTGAGCCCTACCAGGGCACCGCTCGCTGCGTACGCCAACGGGCCTACATGGTCAAGGCGTTGTACGAGCGCCTGGACCGGCTCGCCCCTCCCGAAGAGGCGTCCCCCACCTGATCACCCCGGAGGGCGTCGCCCAGTGCCATCCCCCGTGCGTTCGGGCCTGGTCGACGCCGGGGTGCCCCAGCGGTTGCACCTCCACCCGCAGTCGCCGGGGCCCCTCTTGACTGCCGCGCAGACATCCCATCCCGTTTGACGAAGGGAACTCACACATGACGTACGACAGCGACACCTACGGCGACCGAACCGCTGACGAGTACGACGAGCTGTCCAGCGACTTCGTCCCACCTGCCGCGCAGATCCGATTACTGGCCGAACTGGCAGGCAACACGCCCACAGCAGATCCTGCACGCCCTCGACCCGCGCAGCGACGCGACGGGACCGCAGACGGTGTGCGCCGCCCTGGGCCTCGCGCCATCCGCCTTCCCCCACGACCACCACCCGCCCGGCTTCGCCCTGTGGCCCGGCGCGGTGGAGGCGGTGGCACGGATCGCCGGGGTCGTGCCGGTGGTCACCTTGTCGAACGTGAGCCACTGGGACGAGCAGGAGACCGACTTCGCCGCGCCCTTCTCGCCCCCCACCTGCGGGCCCATCACCCGTCGTGGCAGCTCGGGTTCGCCAAACCCGACCCGGCTGCTGTGCAGACTGTTGCTCGACTGCACGGCCGCGACCTTGCGGAGGTGCTGCACGTCGGCGACAGCCTCGACTACGACGTGCGCGGCGCCCTTGCCGCCGGAGCCCACGCCCTGTGGATCACCTCGCGCCCGCCGCCAGCCGAGGCCCTCCGGCTGCTGGCCGAGCACCCCGGCCGGGTCACGGCCGTACCGGACCTCGCCCGTGCGGTCGAGCACGTCGAGCAGACCGTCCTTCCGTCAACCCAGATGATCAGGAGTTCTACCCCGTGAGCCAGTTCTACGCCACCGCCCCGTTCTACGCCGCCTACCGGCCCGGGATCCCGAAGGAAGCCGTCGGGCTGCTCGCTCAGCGGGTGGTCGGCAGGGAGCACCGGGTCCTGCTTGACCTCGGGTCCGGCACCGGGCAGGTTCCCCTGGCCCTGGCCGGGGCGATGACGGAGATCGACGTCGTCGAGCAGGACCCGGGCATGCTCGCCGAGGCCGATACGGCGCTCGCCGGACTGCCGGTCACCGTCCGCCTGCACAACACCTCGGCCGAGGAGTTCACTCCGCCCGCCTCCTACCGGGCCAACCTCGTCACGGTCTGCAGGGCGTTCCACTGGGTGGACCAGGACGTGGTGCTGTCGCGCCTGGAGGGCATGACCGCGCCGGACGCGACTGTCGCGGTCATGGGCGACGGCAGCCTGTGGACCGCGCGCACCGAGTGGACCGACGCCCTGCGGGCCCTGATCCAGGAGTACCTGGGACAGGAGCGGCGGGCCGGGGTGGGCAAGAAGTACGCGGCGCACAACCGGCCGTACCGCGACATCTTCGCCGAGTCCGCGTTCAGCCAGGTCGAAGAGCACACCGTCGCCGTCGAGCGGGAGTGGAGCACCGATACGGTGATCGGCTACCTGTACTCGACCTCCTTCGCCGCCCGGCCGCTGTTCGGCGAGCGGGTCGACGACTTCGAGCGCCGCGCCCGGGCTCTGCTCGACGAGCACGCCACCGCCGGCGGCGGCCTGATCGAGCCTGCCTCCTTCCAGATCGTCCTCGGCCGGCGCGGCTGACCCGCTCCTCCCCCCTTCGCGCCGGGGCGGCCCCCCTTCCCGCCCCGGCCCCGTGTCCCTCCGGAAGGAGATCCACCATGCCCAGTCCTGTGACGTGGAGCGACGACGAGCAGCACCGGTTCGTCGATGACGGCGTCCTCATACGCCGTGGCCTGGTCCACGGCGCCGTCTTGTCCGAGGCGCGCGCCCTCGTCGGCGGCTGGCTGGCTGGCTGGCTGGCTGGCTGGCTGGCTGGCTGGCTGGCTGGCTGGCCGAGGCGTACGACCCCGCGCGGCTCACCGCCTACACCGAACGCAGCTTCGCCCCCGAGCTGGAGGAGCACCCCGACCTCCTCGCCCTGTACCGGCGAAGCGGCCTGGCGGAGTTGGCCGGAGACCTGGAAGCGCTAATGGGTGCGCCTCCCACGACCAGGACCCGGCCGTACGTGACTTCCGGAGGCGCGTCGCGAGCACCCTCCCTGCGTCGGATCAGCGCGCCAGGTGGAAGACGGCCGCCGCGACGATGGTGCCGAGGATGGTGCCTGCGATCACCTGGTTGCGTGTGTGGTCGCGCAATTCCACGCGGGACCAGCCGACGACGATGACCAAGAGGAAGCCGAGGGCCATCCACGGGCCGTAGGTCTGCACGAGCATCGCGCAGGCGCCTGCGGACACGGCCTGATGGACGGAGATCTTCCAGGCAAAGGTGATCGCGGTGAGGATCGCAAGCGTCACCAGCATCGAGACGATGAGGGCAACCATGGTGCGCGGCGCTCCCGCGACGAGCATCAGGACGATGCCGGTGGCTACTGAGAGCAGGATGACGGCCATCACGACTAGCCGTGCCGGCTTCGCTCCGACGTGTCTGTCGCCCCAGTGGCCCTTGCGAATGCCGTACTTGATGAAGGTGATCGGGATGACAGCCGCGAAGAGGGCGCCGACCACGCCCCAGGCAACACCTGTCCATTGTGCGGTGTGCCAGCCGACCAGCAGCGTGACAGCGATGATCCAGTTCTTCGGCTCAAGCCAGTCTGTAATGCGGCGGGCCAGCAGCGACTCGCTGGGGCGGACATCAGTTGTCATGTGAGGAGATCCTTTCCGAAGCGCCCTGCTCGTGGGAAATGGACGACTGCTCTTGCCGGACGAATTCGGAAACGACTGGCGAGGAGAGGTACGCGCGGGCAACAGTGCGCAACCATGACAGTTCGCTCGCTCTGTCTCGGCCAGTGACGCCGAGAGGTGGATATTCAACTCCCCGCAGTCGCTCCCCGCTTCGCGCGCTCTGGACGGCTGCACGCAACCAGCAGGCTTCCGCCACTGCGTCAGAGAGTTGCGCGTCGACCCCTTCCTGACGGACGAACCTCCGAGCCTTTGTGTACATGTCGACTGACACGTACTCGCGAAGCGCCAGGCAGGCATCCTCGATCTCGATGACGCACCGCTCCAACCGGAAGGCGATACGCCACCTGCCTACGGAGGCCGCCAGCACCACGTACGGGACTGCTTCCGTGAGCTGCACCCAGAGGGGACGCAGTTTCCGCAGGGTGCTCCACGCCGCGACGTATTCCACGGCGACAGAGAGAGGAGGCAAGCAGACGCCGAGTGCGACCGACAGGACGGTGGCCTGCTTGAGCGTTGTAGAGAGAAGGTTCTCCAAGTCTGGATAGCTGGTGCCGGAGGCGAGCTGAACCGTCACGAAGACGATGCGCTGGAGTGCGTACAGGCTGCCGAGCAGGGTTCCCAAGCCCAGAAATCCGAGGCCGGCCTTCCCAAGGAGAGTCCGGCTGTGGCGTACGCCGCCGAGGAACAGCCATGTCGCTACGACCATGGCGGTGCCGATGTAGAGCGTGAAGACCGTCATGTAGAGGACAGGGAAGAGGGCATCACGGCCCTCTCCAAGCCTGACCGGCCCTCCCGGCGTCCAGTTGGCCAAGGCGTAGAAGGCGAGCATGAGGGGCAGCGTCACGCCGGCGGCCACCAGTCGGGTGCGACGCGCCAGGCCCTGCGGTCGGACGACTGCGATGACGAAGTCGAGCAGGTACGCCGCTGAGGTAACGCCGAGCAGGTGCTTCAGCAGCGGCGACAGTCTGGCGTCTGTACCGACGGCGGCATCGACTGCTTCTTTGACCTGCGGAACCTCGAACGTCATGGCAGCGGCGAGAGCCACCAGGGTCAGCGCCAGGCTTCGCTGCTTGTGGGAGTGTCGGATGGACGGCAGTCGCCACAGCGCCACCAGCCAGAGGACGCCGGCGATGAGGGTGGATGTGCTCATGAGCGGCGGTTCCTCCGTGGGTGGACCAGGGCGTCGTCGAGCCGCGACACCGCGCCGGACCGGCCGCGTTCCCGGCCCGAGTGGGCGAGATCGTGAAAGAGCTCTCCCAGGCAGGAGGCGGCCATCTCGGCGTCGTATTCGGTTTCGCTGTCGTAGCTCGTCCGGCCGAGAGCGGAGAGCACGGCAGAGGGGTCGACCCCGTCAGGGAGGATCCCCAGTAGTGACTTGATGACGCTCTCGTTGTTCCCAGCGTGCCCGAGCAGCAGGTGCGCTAGCTCGTGGCGCACGATCTGCGCACGATGCCGTTCGCTGGTAGCCGCGACGTGAAAGACGTGATCCCCGTGGTCGAAGGAGAGAACCATTCCACAGGGAGCGTTGGCCCCTCCGGTCTCAGGCAATTCGTGGAGGTGCAGAGGGCGGCCCCGTTTGATGGCGAGCTGCCGGCATATTTCATCCACCGCGTAGGGATCAGATACCTCGATCCCCCGCAACTGCTCCTCACACAGTCGCCTCAGCTGCGCCTCTCTGCGCGCAAATTGCCGATTGAACATGGACGAGATCCTTGCTGTAGCCCCCGAATGAGCGCTGACACGGCCTGCGCTAACCGGAACCCACCATTCCGCGTGGTTCTAGCGGAGCCTTGCATACGTGCAGATGGTTGCCCAAGGCGACCCTGAAGGACCAGGTGCGGCATACCAGTCAAATCCGCCCAGCGAGTGAGAGAGGTCACATCACTGCCCGGGCTTGTCGAGCCCTTCCCATCGGCGAGCCTGATTGATCACGTCCGTGATCATTCTCAAGCTGTCCGCCGAGAGGCCGTTGGCTCGTAGCGCGAGTCCGCGCACTTCACTGTCGGCTACGGCTTCGATCAGCTCCATGGAGGCGCGCACCTTGTCAGCCTCCTCAGCGTCGTAGTCCGAGAAGAAGTACTGCTCTTTGACATGGAAGTGGCCGGCAAGACGTTCCACCGTCGTATAGGTGGGATTGGACTTAGCCCCGGTTCGCAACTGCGAGATCGCGCTCTCGGACACGGAGATCGCCCGGGCGACCTCGGCGTTGGTGTAGCGCTTGCCGGTCGCCAGGTTCTTCTTGGTCTCGAATAGGTGGTTGAGCTTGTCGGCGAATGAGTGCCGCGCGCCGGCCGCGCCGCCGGGCGCCTCCGCCGGTCCGCTGGACTCCGCCATCCCCGACTCCTCCCATCTGGACGTTGGACACTGTACTGCAGTGTAGTCCCTGGAGCCAAAGGCCGAGATGCTGCACTTCAGTGTTGACAGGAGGGGATCACCTTGGCGTAGGTTTTCGATCACAGCTTCACTGAAGTGTTGCGACGTCGGCAGGGCGCGGTAGGCGCTTCTTGTCCCGCGTTCGCGGCATACGTACGCGCCTAGGACCCGCCCATGATCGCTCCAGCCCCCTCGCAGCAGCTCACGCGACTTCTACAGGGTTTAAGAACCAACTCTGGACCTTGACGCGGAGCCGTGCGTATGTTCGTCGTCCCCCGCCGGGCAGACCGCCCGCACGGACGAGCACAGGAGCAATGACGTGCACAACCTCCGGGCCTCATAGGTCCCAGGACACAGCGACGGCGCCCGAGAGCTGCAACTCCCGGACGCCGGACGCTTAACGGCTGTACCGCCCCGGCAAGGGCGGAGATCGCCACCATCACCACGCTGATCCCTTCCACGGGGCGTCTCAGCGTTGGCAACACCAAAGGAGATTCTTGCATGCGCTCCGCCCTGCGCAAAAGGCCCTACCGTCCGGCCTGCGCGGCAGCTAGCTCCGCCTCGGCGCCTCAGCGCCCCGAGCCGGACCGCACCATCCTGGCCCCCGCGAGCCGCCCCGCCCGCCCGCTTGCCGGGAGCGGCCGATGAGCAGCGAAGCCCGCGAGTGGGTGTGGGAGCACAGCTCCAGCCGAGGGGCCGCGCGTCTGGTCCTGCTGTCGATCGCCGACCGGGTGGCCGACGATCAGTGCATCTCCTGGGCCTCGCTGTCCAGCCTGGCCAAGCGCACGCGCGCCTCGGTCTCCACGGTGCGCGAAGCCGTCGAGCGCCTCGTCCTCGCCGGCGAGCTGGAACAGCTCGACGACCTGGTGGGCCCGCAGCGCAGCACGGTCTACCGCCTTCCTCTCGCCGCCGAGGCGGTCGCACAGGCGCTGCGCGAGCAGCGGGAGGAAGCGGGCGACACGGCGGTACCGGACGAGCCCGCTGGTCCTGCCAAACTCCGGCTGTCGGCTCTGCGGCGGTACGGAATCCGCCCGCGTGAGGTGCCGGAATCCCCCGCGAGGGTCCGGAAACCGGCAGTACCGGAAACCGGCAGGCCCAGGCGGAAACCGGCACAGCGGCGTACCGGCCACCGGCACAGCGATGTACCGGCCACCGGCACACAGAACCGTAGTGAACCTGATTTGAACCGGAGGTACAGCAGTGGTGGTGCTGCCGTCCTCCCGGCTGCCGAGTGGCAGGTCGACTCCGCCACCCACACATGGGCCCGCCAGCAGGGACACCTCGACCGCCTCGGCGAGCAGGGCCTGCAGGCCGCCGACGCGAAGTGGCGTGCACACCGGGCGGGCCATGCTCCGAGGCCGGCGGAAGCCTGGGCTGCCGACTGGCGCTCCTGGATCACCCGGGAGCACGCCCCCAGCCGCCCGAACCTCTACGCCGTGCCCGGCCAGAACACCGCCGCGCCCGGTGGCATGACGCGGGCCGAGAAGCACACCGCCGCCCTTCTCGCCGCCCTGGACGAGCCGACCGGAACGGAGGGCTGACCGTGGACCGCCGCGAAATCGCCGCCCTGCTGGCCTACATCGGCCGACTCGACCCCCGCAGCATCCGCACCGACGAGGGCGAGGCCCGCGACCAGCTCGCCCAGTGGCACGAGCTGCTCGGTGACGTGCCGATGGCCACCCCGCACGGCTGGGACGCCCGCGTCGCCGCCCGCCAGCACTACCGCGCCTCGCCATACCAGATCCAGCCCGCGGACGTGGTCCGCCCCTGGGAGAGCTACCGGCGCAACCGCCTGGCCCTCCACTCCGACCCCACACCGTCCGCGGACCCGGACGACCAGGCCGCCTGGACCGCCGAGCTGGTCGGCACCCGCCGCGCTGTCGCCGCAGGCATAGCGCAGCCCGCGCAGGCCCGGGCCATCACCAGCAGCCAGGAGGGGATCAACCCGAGGCTGCAGGCTCGGCTGGACCAGATCGGCTCCTGCATACCCCCCGCCGCCCGAGCCGCTCTCGCACCGTTCCGGCCCGCCCGGGCTGCACGCGAAGCCGCCGTCGCGCAGGGGCTGCCCGATGCCCTGAGCGTGCGATGCGAGTGGTGTCTGGCCCCGGTCGGCGAGCCGTGCCGCCGCCGCCGGATCGGACCCAACGACGGAGTACGCGCCATCACGCCGCGCGCCACCCCGCACCCCGGCCGCCTCGACCTCGCCTCCCAGCAGGCCCAGCGCACCGAGCGGGCCCAGCAACCCGCCCTGGCCTGACCGGCGCCTCCGGCACGTGCATCCCGCCCGCTGCACCGCCGCAACCTCACCGTCCCGCACCGGCTGCGGCGCACGCCCACGCGCCGCAGCCGGCACCCCACGCCGCACCCGCCGAGCACCGCGCTAGCCGACCGGTGCGGCAGCACATCGGAGACTCGCCTTGCGCCACATCACCACCCACGACGCGCCGGCCACCGGCCTGCGCGGCATCGCAGACACCAGCTGGCACACCCGCGGAGCGTGCCACGGCATGGACGTCGAGGACGCCGACGCGGTGTTCTTCCCCGGGCCCCGGGATCACGAGGAGATCGCGGAGGCGAAGGAGCTGTGCGGCTGGTGCCCCGTTCGCCGCGCGTGCCTGGACTTCGCCCTGGAAAACGTCCTCAAGGAGGGCGTCTGGGGCGGGCTCACCGAAGCCGAGCGGCGCCCGCTGCACGACAACCTGCACCGGCGCCTGGACTACCGGCGTGTGACCGCCTTCTTCCAGGGACGCGACGTGCACCTGACGGAAGCCGAGCGGCAGGTGGCCATCGACCACGCCTACGTCCGGGGCTGGCAGCCCGACCGGCTCGCCGCCGCCCTGCAGATCAGCCACAAGCACGCCCGCGACCTGCTCCGGCAAGCGGCCAACAAGGTCTTCGACCGCGACCGCAACTACGGCGTGCCCCGCTCCAAGAAGAAGCGGAAGAAGACCTCCAAGCCCAAGGGCACCCCCGCGCCCGCAACTCCCGGCACTCAGCAGCCGACAGGCCGCCCAGCGGCGTCGACCCCGGCGCACGCCCCTCTCGGAAAGGCAGCATGACCCACCCTGTCCTCGCCTTCGGTGCTACCTCGGACCTCCCTCTCCTCCTCGCCGCCGTCGTGCCCGCCGCCCTCGCGCTCGTGCTGACCGCCTGGGCGATCCGGCGCCGGGGAACCCGCCCGCAGAAACGTCTCGGCGGTCCGGCAGTCAAGGTCGCCGCCGTCGCCGCCCTGGGCTGCACCGCCTACAGCGCCGACACAAGCTGGCGATTTGCGGCCGACTACCTCGACATGGCCGGCACCGCCGAGCGCGCCGGCATGTTCGCCGCCGCCGAACTCGCACTGTTCGCCACCGCGCTGATGGCACGGCAGAACCTCGCTGTCCAGGGCGCTCCCGGCCTGCCGGGCACGCTGGTGTGGGTGATCACCACCGTGCAGGTGATCCCCGCCTACGCCGAGAGCGGCCCCATCGGCGGCACGGTCCGCGCCTTCGTCGGACCGGTCATGGCGGCGATGCTGTGGCACCTGGCCATGGGCATCGAACTGCGCCTGCGCACCCCGGGTGCAGCCTCGAACGGACTGATCGCCGTCCTGGGCCGGGAGGCACGCGAGCGTCTGCTGTCCCGCCTGGGCATCGCCGCGCGAGACCGGGACGCCGCGCAGATCACCCGGGACCGGGCCACCGCCCGCGCGGTCACCCTCGCCGCCCGCCTCGCCGAGCGCACACCCGAGCAGCAGCGGAACCGTCGAGGCCGGTGGCTGACGCGACGCCTGTCGAAGGCGGTCGGCAGAGCTTCGGTCGGAACCGACCCTCTCCAGCGGGCACAGCTGCTCGACCAGCTCGCCGCTCGGCGACACGCGCTGGCGCTCGCCACGGTCCCGCTGCCTTCTCCCTGGTCCCCGGCGCACAGCAGCGCATCGGCGGCCACGGTCCCCGTACAGCCGACATCGAATGTGCCGGTCCCCGTCCCCGGTCCCGACGGTTTCGACGAGCCGGTCCCGGACCGAGGACCGAGGGCTCCTCGGGGACCGGTCCCCGAGGAGGCGGACCCGGAAGCCAAGATCGGCGCGGGAACCAAGCCCTCTGAAGACGGTGCGGTCCCGGGGACCGAACTCGCCGGTCCGGAAGCCGCAGCGCGGAACGCAGCGGCCATGAGGACCGACCACAACACGCGAGAAGTAGCAGATCAGGACCCGGATTCTCATCGGGGACCGGGCATCGCGAAGTCGGGGACCGAGACCACCGAGGACCGGGGACCGACCACCCCACAGTCCGGGACCGCAACCACCCAGGACCGAGGACCGACCACCCCACAGTCCGGGACCGCAACCACCCAGGACCGGGGACCGACCACCCCACAGTCCGGGACCGCAACCACCCAGGACCGAGGGCCGACCACCCCACAGTCCGGGACCGCAACCACCCAGGACCGAGGACACAAGGTCCCGCTTCGCCGGAAGCCGACCAGGACGTCCCGGACGAAGAACAAGGACAAGCGTGCCCGGTCCCGCTCTCCGCAGACCGAGCGCCAGGCACGCGAGCTGGGTGAGTCCGAGCGCCAGCTTGTCCGAGAGGTGCGCCCCCATGTTCCCGCCCTGCTCGAACGGGACGGCAACGGAGCGATCACTCGGGTGCAGCTGCGCGAAATCATCCGCCGCCAGGGCCTGACGGGAGTCGGTAACGACCGACTCGGCCTGGTCCTCCAGGAGCTGCGGAACGAGGACATCACGACGACGAGGAGCACCGCCCGATGAAGACCTGCCACCAGTTCAAGACGGTCCGCGCGGAGTACGAGCGAGAGATCGGATTCATGCTCGCTCACTCCGAGCGGCATGCGGGCAGGCCGGCGGCGAAGTCCAGTGCGAAGCAAGCTGCCTCGGCGAAACAGCGGATGGCCCGCGCGCTCAACAGTCACGTCGGGCGCTGCCCCGAGTGCGGTTGAACCGGCAAACCCCAGCTCAAGGCCCGTATCCGTAAAGGTGGCCCGGCTCAAGCCGGGCCACCGCCCCTCTTAGGAGGTAGGCCATGATTCCTCGTCCCCCGCCCACCACCGCCGAAGCCGATGCCTGGGCGGACGTCCTCGTCCGCCGGCAACTCCTCCACGCCGTCGTCCTCACGCCGACCGGGCAGTGGCTCGTCCAGGACCGTCCCAACAAACCGGTCCGCGTCCTTGCCAGCCCCGCCGATGTCCTCGCGCTGGCCGCAACCATCCAGCAATACACCCGCTCTACGAGGCCCGGATCCCGATGACGAACGCACCCAAGACCGGCACCACCCCGGAACCTGATCCCGACTCCAACTCGGTCTCGGGGCGAGCAAGTTATCGCAAGAGCATTGCTCCCGAGGGGAGCAATGCTCTTGCGTCCCCCGCCCCTGGAGTGGCGGGAGCGGATCGGCACCGGGGGGCGCCGATCCGTGAGGATGCGACCGAGGGAGGCTCGCATCCTGAGGGGCAGGAGCAGCACGCCTGCCACAGCGCGCACTGCACGCACACCGCACCTTCAAAGCCGCATGTGCAGCAGCGTGAGCGCCTGCGCGACGAGAACAAACGCATGCGCCAGCCCAGCTGCCGCATGAACGACGACGAGTACCAACTCCTCTCCCGTGCTGCCGCCGTGTGCAACATGAGCGTCGCTAGTTTCCTCGCCCACGCCGCTCTCAAAGCCGCCCACGATCTCGACCGTACGGCGGCGGAAATCGCCGCCCAACGAGAAGTCCACAACGAGCTCTTCGCTGTGCGCCGGCACCTCGGCCACATCGGCAACAACGTCAACCAGGTAGCCAAGGCCATCAACTCTGGTGCCGACGTCCCGTACGCCGAAGCCGTATTCGGAGCCGTCCAGCGCGCCACTCAGCGCGTGGACTCCTTCATCCAGCACTACCTCGACACCGAAACGCGAATCGGATGATCCCGCGCGTCCACAAACGCGGCTCGAACACGTTCGGCCTGCTCAACTACCTCTACGGCAAAGGGACCCACGAAGAGCATGTCGACCCGCATCTCGTGGCGGCCTGGGACAGTTTCGCTCCCGATCCCGGTCGCGATCCGCAAGCTACGAAGAGACAGCTCCAGCAGCTCCTGGACCAGCCCGTCCAAGCGCTCGCGGAGTCGCGACGCCCGGCGAAGCACGTCTGGCACCTTTCGGTCCGGGCCGCACCGGATGACCCGGTTCTCTCCGACGAGCAATGGGGCGAGATCGCCCGACGCATGGTCGCCGCGACCGGCATCGCTCCGGCCGCCGACGAGGCGGGATGCCGCTGGGCGGCCGTACGCCACGCCGACGACCACATCCACATCATCGCCACGCTCGTCCGCGAGGACGGCCGACGCCCACGCCTCAACAACGACGCCAAGCGATCTCAGGCCGAAGCCCGCCTGATCGAAGCCGAGTACGGGCTCAAGCAGCTCAGCACCGGCGATGGGACCGCAGCGCAGCGCCCGACCAGCGCCGAGCGCCACAAGGCCCAGCGCCAGGGCCGCGAGCGCACCGCGCGCGAAGAACTGCGCGAGAGCGTACGTCGAGCGGTGACCGGCACCAGAAGCGAAGAGGAGTTCTTCGACCGCCTCGCCGCCGCTGGCCTGCTGATCCGCAAGCGCCAGGCCCCGTCCGGTGACCTGCTTGGATACAAGGTCGCCCTGCCCGACGACCTGAACAAGGACGGCGAGCCAGTGTTCTACCCCGGCGCGCGCCTGGCTCCCGACCTGTCCTTGCCTCGCATCCGCGAGCGGTGGTCCGGTGATGCGCAGGATGTGCCTGCGGCTCGGCGGGGGGAAGCGATTCGTCCGGGGTCGGGCAGTCCGGCCTCCGCGCGCCGCGGAACGGCATCGGCCGTGTGGCAGGCCGTGGTCGTCGTCGAACACGGCGAGGACGGGGTCGCCGCCGCCCACATCGCCGCGGTCGGCGAGGTCCTGGACGCCCTGGCAAAGACGTCTGCCGCTCACACCCGCCGCGAGCTGCGCGACGCTGCCACGGCTTTCGAACGGGCCTCGCGCTCTCACGTCCGTGCCGTACGCGGGCACGATCGCGCCCTGAGACAGGCCGCCCGCGACCTCGTCCAGGGCGGTCCGGCCCTCGGCCGGGGTGAGGACGGAGCCACCACGGCGATGGCGATCGACATGCTGTTCTTCCTGATCACCGCCACCGCGCACTGGCACGCCAGGAAGGGCCACGCCCAGCAGGCCGAGGCCGCCGCCCGGGCAGCCGAGCACCTGCGCGCCGCTTACCGGGCCGCCTCGGCCCAGCCGCTCGGTGTGCTCTACCAGCGTGGTCGGCGTCTGAGCCGGCCGATGCTCCAGCGGCAGACGGTGCTGCTACGCCAAACGCTGCCGGAGCTGGCCGAGCAGATCCTCGCCGAACCCGGCTGGTACGCCCTGGCTGCAACCATTTCGGAAGCCGAAGCCGCCGGCCACGACCCGGCCGCCCTCCTGTCCGACGTTGCCGCTCGGCGCGAACTCGGCACCGCGGACTCCGTCAGCGACGTGCTCGTGTGGCGGCTGCGGCGGACAGCAGACCTGCCCGCCGATGCCTCGCACCTTCCCGAAACCAGCATTGCGGAGAACCGGTCCGCGACGCGCGGGACGACCACCAAGCCCGCCTCGCCCGGCAGGCGGCGCAGCGGAGAGGAGACATCGCGTTACACCCGGTAAGCCCACCAGGAGCCGGCATGCGGTCTCACCGGCAACACCGCCACGCCGTACCGAGACACGCATCAAGACCGACTCGTCATCCGGGCTGCCGACAAGGCGAGTGCCCCTGCTGACGTGGCCGGAGGGGACTGTGGACTTTGTGAATTGAAACCGACGGGGGCGTGGGGCACGATCATGAAACGCGCAGGACGAGGTGCCGAGGTAGAGGAGGACGCCAGGGTGTTTCACCGGATACGCCGCAGGGCCAAGGAACCGAGCGAAGCTCAGAAACGGTTCGCCGAGCTGCACGCGCGGATGCAGGGCCAGGTCCCACCCGGCATCGGAGTGCCAGCGCCTGAGCCGCAGTCCGCCGAACCGGCGGCCATCGTAGACGACTTCCTCCCGCCGGAACTGCGGGTGCCGAGCCACGACCAGGTCGAAGGCAAGATGATGCCGTGGAAGCAGCCCCTGGTCCTCGACGGTGAGATGGCCACCTGCGCCGAGTGCGGCGCCTACCGGGACTGGCTCATCCTCTCCACCCGCGGTGAGATCTGGCTGCGCTGTAGGGCCGGTCACCAGCAGCTGGAGACCCGCATCGACACCGCCTGGTACAACCGGCACTCCGGGCCGGCGGACTCGACGCACGCCACGTTCGAGGACTGCCTGCGCCACCTCGGGCACTGACCACCACTCCTACGACCCCACCGGGCCCGCGGGCCCGCACTGACCACCCGTCGCCTAGCACCAAGGGGTCAGTTCCGTCATGCGCGTTCGCGTCGCCACCACCGCACTCGGTATCACCGCCGCCCTCCTCGCCGTGCCCGCCTGCTCCACCGAAACCACCGGGTCCAAGCACCAGACCTCCTCCTCCCGTACGGAAAAGCCGACCAACGCCGCCCAGGAGCCGGCCGCGCTCTCCTCGGCCGCGCTCGAGTCCCGCCTACTCGACCCGCGCGACCTCGGCAGCGGCTACCTTCCCAAGCCGGAGCATCCGGCCCAGCACGACGACGTCACCGTCATCGGCTGCCCGGCCCTGAGCGAGCTGGGCGGCGACGCGGTGACTGGCGGCACGCTCACCTTCCCGCGCAAGGCGAAGGCGGACTTCACCTACGGCGGCAGCTCCTCAGAAATCTCCGAGGAGCTGTACAGCGACAGCGTGAAGAAGCTCTCCGACGGCGTCGGCCGGATCTTCGATGCCATGACAGGCTGCCCGGCCTATCAGGTCGTCGCCGGTGGCACCCAGGTCGACGTGACCTCGCAGATGCTGCCCGCGCCCAGCGTCGGCGGTGATGAGCGGTGGAGCCTGCTTCTGACGTTCATCACCGGGGGCCGGAGCACCGTGGTCAAGCAGACCGCGATCCGCGACGGCAACCTGCTGCTGGTCGTCTCCGGCTCCCCGGCCCTCGTCGACCGCCACCTCGACAAGGCCCTTGCCAAGGCCACGGCAACGAGCTGACCTGCGTGCACGTCACGCTGCTGCCTCCGACCGTCGCGGGTCGGGGGCAGCATTGCGTTATGGGCTGCGCATGGACGACCCGACCGGCCACTTCACCCGGGGAATAAGAAAGTCCGGCATCCCCAACTGGGAGGATGCCGGACTGCGATCGTCGAGAGTGGTGCGCGGGACGTTAGATGGCCGGCGCGCGCAGGAGGCGCTCCTGGGTGGCCTCGGGCAGTACCCGCCGCAGGACTGGTGCGGTCGAGCTGAGGGAGGCGGCGAAGGCGGCGACGAGATCGTGCGGGACGCTGGCGGCGAACGAGGCCACCCACAGAAGCGGGGCGCCGAGCACGGGCTCGGCCCACGCCTGCCATCCGGCCGGTCCCGTCTCGTCGTCCTCGGCGGGCAGGGCCCGCGGGTCGCCGTCCTGGATGAGGGGCGGCACCTCCCCCAGGCTGATGTGCGAGGTGAACGTCGGGTCCGTCGCCACCACCTCAGGCTGGTCGATGTCGCGGAACCAGCCGTGGGCGGCGACAGCGTTAAGGACCAGATCGGATCCGGCGAGCGGCGAAGCAGGCTGGTTGCTTGCGTCGAGCGCGACGAGGAAGTCGACCACCGCCTCGCCGGGGACGTCACGGGTGAAGTAGGCCGACCATTGGGCGAGCGGGCTGCTCGCCTCGGCTCGGGCGGAAATCTGCCAGGCGATCGGCAGCCCACCCAGATGGAACGGTTCGTCCGCCAGTCCCCACTGAGCCCAACGCAAGGCGTCGGGGCTGATGTGCAGGACGGTGCTGCGCACGACCTGGCGGTCCTCCGGTTCCTCGTCCGGCTCGTGCCGTCCGCGGACGATCGTCAGGTTCGTCCAGCCCAGGCCGGCGAGCGCGTCGGCAACGACGTCGTAGAGCCGTCCATCGTCCCCGGCCAAGTGCCGGGGGCCGACCCAGAACGCGGGCTGGCCGCCACGCGGGGCGGACGGGTCGGGTGGAAGGTCGGGGTACAGGGGCGCCTCCAAGGGCTCGGTGCGGGTCTAGTTGCCGCCGGCACGGCGGCGAGGGCGGCGCGGGGGTGCCTGGACGGGGCCCTGCCACGTCAGGGCGATGGCGACCTCCGGCGGAAGGTGGCCAAGCTGTGCGTCTGGCTCCCGCCCTTCGGCGAGGTAGACAACGGTCCGGCCGGTCTCGTCGACCGACTGCAGGACCTGCGCCAAGCGGTGCGCCATCGGGAAGAACGGGTTCATGGCCTGGCGGACCGGAGCGCTCCGGTCGCAGCCGGACAACAGGTCGATGAGATCGCCGACGGTCATCTCCGGGGACGTCACGGACAGCCTCCTGAGGTTCGGGGGAAACGGGGGGCAGCAGAACAGGCCGGCCTACGGCACCGCCAGCGCTCGTAGGGCGGGCGCTATGTATCGGTGTCCGCGCTGTCAGAGGCGGCGTGAGGTCTCCAGCACCCTCGCCACGGTGGCGGCGACGATGTCGGCCGGCGTCTCGGTGTCGAACGACATGTGGTAGCCGCGGACCTGGGCGGTTCCGGTGACAGCAATCTTCCACCCCTCACCATCCGTGCCGGGGCGACCGAGCGGAAACCAGCCGAGGTAGAACCGGCCGTCCTTGGAGCTGACGTGCACGTCAGCGCGATCATCGACGATCAGATGGAAGTCCTCGGCGGAGAACTGGTCCATGACCAGAGTCGGCTGACCAGGGCCGAGCTGCCACTCCCGCGGTCGCAGGGCTTCGACGGTGGTGGAGAAACCGGGGCCCGCAGGGGCTACGGTCACGGGCAATCACCTCTCTGACCTGGGGCTTCTTGCAAGGTCGTCTACGTTGACATGCTCTCGCGCCCGTTGGCCAGTGTTTCCCGGATCTTTCCTGTCTGCCCCCGGCGAACTGCCGTCCGTCGACAGCAGAACCACCGGGCGGCGACGGTCTTCGGCACCATCAGTGCGCTACGGCCCGACGCTGGCAGATGGATAACATGGCCTGGGATTCGGTAGCGGCGAACCCAACGCCGATTAAGACTGATCGACTCAGGGGGATAGATGACAGTCAGGTTCGACCCGCATATCGCCCGCCAGGCATTGGACGAGGCGTTTAGGCAAGCGATGGAAGCCACTTCGCTGCCAGAGGCGTGGCTGCATCTTTCGCGCTCACTGCGACAGGAAGAAGCCCCACGCACTTACACCCCCGCGTTGGGTACCGCACTCCTCGCCCGAACACTCGATGAGACCGTTGACCCTCGCTCTATCAAGCAGCAGACACACAATGCTCGATCCTATTCGGCTCGAACCCTATGCCACCGCGTACTTGTACCCGCTTCCGCGGAACTCGGTTTCGACCTGAACACCGCAGGAAGGGAACCTTTCAACAACCAGCCCTTTTTCCGCTACGACCATTGGGACGAGATACCCCGACCTGAAGCGGAAAAGGGGACGTATTTCGACAGGGTTGATAAGGCGCTGAGACTTCTCGATCGACAGGACTCGCAGGAATGCAAGTTGGCACTCATGGCCTTCCTGAAAGTCTGCTCAGAGCATTCAGAGTACGACAAGAAGCCGAAATTCACTGCCCGCCATATGACTGGCGTGCGCAAAAATTACGCATGCGATCCCATCCCTATCGATGGCGGCCAAGCTCAGGTTTTCAGGGCGAGAGACAAGTCCACGGGATCCGTGGTAGCCCTGAAGAAGCTCCGCACACCGCTAGAGCGCCGTGTCGCCAGAATGGGGCGGGAGATTGAAGTCGGACTGTTCCTGAGCGGTCATCCTCATGCCATGCCCATTCTGGACCACGCGCCAGATCATAGCTGGTTTGTCATGCCGTACGCACAGGGAACGGCCCTGGATTACCATGATGACCTACGGAACGACGACGCACTGATTCTTCTCCTGCAATCCGTATGTTCGGCCCTTGAGGTAGCACACCAAGAAGGCTATGTGCACCGTGACATCAAACCGGCCAACATTCTTTTGCTGGACGGTCGGTGGGTGGTCGCTGACTGGGGCATTGTTAGGCGTCCGCGAGGGATGACGACCGACCCTCAGAGGACGAGGGTGGGCGTAGCTTTGGGATCGGCTGGGTTTGCCGCCCCCGAGTTGGAAGACGACGCTCACAGCGCAGGGCCGCAGGCGGACATATACAGCCTGGGCCAATTAATCGGGTGGGCAGTCACAGGAAAGCGTCCCCGCGCAAACATTCCCCTCCTGCCGGAGAGTGGCGCATGGCGTGCGGTCGTAGAGGCCGCCACGAGAGACGAGCCCGCGATGCGACCCGAGTCCGTCACCGAGTTCCTCGAAATAGTCGCCCGCGAAACACAGGCTCCTTTTAGGTCGACTACTGGTTCTCAGGTGCCAGCAGCCGAGTAATCCTGCGGGCTGCGACCACGCGTTTGCCAATGAGCGGATGCCGGCCGTCGCAACTGCCTGCGGACCGAGAAGGGCGCCGGGTTAGTAGGCAGCTCGCCTCACTCGCTGGCGGGCTGGTCATGACGCGCCACCCCGCCAGGAACCACCGAGTTCGGCAAGATGCCTGCGCAGTGCACCACGCTGCTCCTCAAGATCCTGCGAGGCGGGAGACAGAAGATAGACATTGTCTCGGTAGGGACGGAAACCCAGGCTCTCCCACCCCTGGCAATTTTGGCGTTCACGCGGTCCCACTCGGCTCTGGCCGCCAGCCGATGGCTGCTGAGATCGGTGATGCCGGGCGAACAGGCGATGGCCCGGCAGCCGGTCATGAGCCGGGTGATCACCTCGCAGGCAAAGTACGGCCGCCAGGCCGTGCCCGCGCCATGGCGGATCCAGCGTCACGCGATTCATGACGAGCAGCGCTGAGCCGACGTACTCCAGCCGTTCGCTGACTTCGTCGGTGAAGGACCCCGTCTCGGGATCAAGGAGGGCCTGCGCGGTCTCGTACAGTTCCTCCGACTCCTCCTCCAGACACAGCACGGCGGTCCCCACGCCACCAGGCGCGGGGACCCCCGCCCTCATGCATCACCCAGCCGACAGATACGCGATCGGCCCACCCGACACGGCACCCTGCACCCGCGCGCCGAGCAGCTGCGCCGCCAGCTCCACGAGCGCCGGCCGTGACGTCATCACCCGGTGCGAACCCGACTCGTCCAGCGTCCCCACCCGGCCAACCAGGTCAGCTGCGAAAGAATGCCGCACCTCTCCGACCTTCCACGCCCGCGTCTCCTGCACCCCCTGCACCGCCAGCACCCCGACGACCCATCCGGCGACGGCGACCGCCAGCACACCCGCGGACGTGACTGTGCCGGCGTCACACCGCCACCACTGCCGCGCCGCCTCCAGGAACTGCACGTCCGACATCGACGCACCCGCACCGATCACCTCGCGGTCGTCCCCTTCGCGCGAGGGCAAGCCCGGCGCACCCGTTCGCAACACCGGCAGCACCCCTGCGGACACCTCGACCTGCGGCGCCCGCGACAGCGCCGTCACCCGTGACGCCTCCAGCCCCGGCAGGAACCCACTGTCCAACAGCTTCCCCACTGTATTCACCGACACCCCCAGCAGGCTCGCAGCCTCACCACGGGACAGCACCGAGGCGGAAGCCGCCTCGGGGCGAACGAGCGCGATCGTGGGCAGCATCATCTGCAATACCTCTCACCGGGACGCCCCACGCCTTCGGGAACGCCAACGAGACGTGTAATGAATCAAGGCGCTGTGTATTGAGTCAAAACACGCACCGAGGCCCCCGCACCCGGGAGGACGCTGTTGGCGGTCGCCAACAGCGTGTCCATCTGGGGCTGCGGGGGCTCCGTGTAGTGAAGAAGGGTGGGTGCGGTCAGCTCCCGGTGGAGTCTTCTGTGGGGCTGTCGGAGCGGCTGCGGCGTGCCACGGCGAGGGTGCCTCCGCCTGCCGCGATCAGAACGGCCGCTCCGCCGATCAGCCACGGTGTGGCGTCAGCGCCGGTGTGAGCGAGGGTGCCCGTTGGGGTCTTCGGGGTGGAGTCGCCGACCGGGGTGGCAGCGATGGTGGAGGAGTCGGGTTCCGGTGTGTCGCTGCCCGACGCGGACGGCGTGGCCCTTCCCGTACCGCTGTCCGGATTGCCTGGGCTGGCGGGGGTGTCGGTGGGCTTGTGCGTGGGCTTGCCCGAGGGTTCGGGCTTCGGGTCGGTGGTGGTCTTGGCGTTGGTGACGGTCACGGTCACCGGGTCGCCGGGACCCGCGGTGAACGTCTTGGTGGGCTTGTACAGGTCGTAGCCGGCAGGGGCTTTGATCTCTTTGACCCAGAACTGGGCCTTCCGGCTCGACATGGGCAGCTCTCCGGAGGCTGTGCCCTTGGCTCCCGTGGTCAGAGTGAGCAGCGTCGAGGTGCCGGTGCCGATGTTCACGGTCGCGCCGGGCAGGAGCTTGCCGGTCTTGTCGTCCTTGGCCTGCAGGAGGACCTTGGCGGCCTTGAACGGGTCGGTGATCGTCAGCCGTGTGGTCGCGCCTGGGGTGACGATGACGTCCTGGTCGGCGACGACCTCGTGGAGCGGGCTGCCGGAGGCCGTCTCCTTGAGCCGGTAGACGCCGGGCGCGAGGTCGGAGAAGGTCAGCTTCCCCTGTGCGTCGGTCTTCCCGTGTCCGGCTTCCTGGCCGGCGGAATCGAGCAGCAGGAACACGGCGCCAGGCAGGGCGTCTCCGGCCGTGTCCTTGGTGGTGATCTCGACGCTGCCCGCGTCCGGAGCCGGAGTCTCGGCGGGGGCGGCGGAGGCCGAGGGGATCGGTTCGGAGGGCTCGGCGCTCGCGGTCGGCGCCAAGGTGAGGGTGCCAGCCGCGGCGACGGCGATGGCGGCGGCGGATCGGACGAGACGTGCGTGCACGAGGAAGAAGACTCCTTGATCGGTCGGGGGCAGCGGGTGCGGCCGGTCGTATGGCCGATGGGTGGTATCGCGGGGGGGGGGCGGGACGAGGCTCAGCGGGTGCGGGCCGCCCCGGCGGGGGCGATTGGCGGGGCCGGAGTGCTGCGCGATGTGCGGCCGGCCGCTCGCTTGGGCGCGGAGGCGGCCCAGGCGCCGGGGAACCAGACGGCGGTGTACTGCTCGATGGCATCGCGCAGTCCGGTGGTGACGGCCCCGTCCCACGGCGGGCGGCCGGGGCGGTGGTAGGTGTCGAAGGTGCCGTACTGCTTGGTGTTCGGATGGGTGTGGTTGGCTTCGTCGCGGCGGTGGAATGTTCCGTGGTCCACGAAGCTGAGCGCCACCGCGTCGATCTCGCCGCGTTCCGGGTGGACGACTGCGACACGCAGCCCGCCGTAGGTGTCCGCGTGGATGGTGCGGGTGAAGTCGATTCGCAGCCGTAGCGGCGTGCCCGGGACGGGAGCGGCGTAGTAGGTGTTGCCCACGACGGTGTGGTCGTGGAATGGGAGGCACAGTTCGGTGAAGAACTCGGGGGCCTGCAGGGACACGAGGGTCTCCGGTCGGAGTCGGGCTGGGGTCAGCGGCGTGGGCCGGGCAGGGCAGGTCGGCTCGTGGTGCTCCAGCGCGGGACGCTGGCCGCGGGAAGCGCGGCCGGGCGGCGGGACGCTGCGGTCCGCCGAACGTCGAGCGGGGTGGGCGACGGCGGACGCGGAGGAAGGATCGGAGAGAGCTGGGCGCGGCCCTTGACGTAGCTGTCGGTGTCGTCCCGCCATCGAGGCAGGGGTGCGGGGTCGGCCACGGCTTCGGTGACGGCTCGCAGGAGGGCGGCGGGGATGTCGGTGCTGGCCGTGGCGTACCAGAAGGGGCGGGCTGAGGAGGTGCCAGCCCACAGGTGCCAGCGCGCGTCGCGGGTGTCCAGTTCGATCGCTGGGTCGAGGTCGCCGGTGGTGTACTCCAGCGTGGCGAGCCCGTCGGGTGAGGTGATGGCGAAGGTGTTCAGGTGCGGGCGGTTGAACTGCCAGCCTCGGTTGATGAGCGGGTCGACGGCCAGGAAGGGGTCGCGGTCGGTGCTTCCGGCGAGCGGCCGGGCGAGGTAGTGGTCCGGTCCCTGCCGGTACGCCTCGGCGAGGGCGGTGGTGAAGGCGGTCACGAACTCGGTGGGCGCGGCGTCGTTGAAGCAGACGCCCCAGGCCGGTGGGTCGAAGGCGTCCTTGTAGGCGTTGATGCGCCACAGCCCGTCGTCGTCGCCTTCGGGGAGGTAACCGAGGCGGACCTTGCCGTCGGGGGCCGTGAGGTAGGCGTTGCCGAGGTCGTCGTGGTGCAGATCCCAGCCGAGGTCGCGCAGCGGGTCGAGGCCGGGGTCACCGACCGCGGTGGCGCGGGCCAGGTGGCGTGGGGAGACGTAGACGTCGCCGTCGATGGTGTCGTGGTCGTCGTGAGGCACTGAATCCTGGGGGAAAGGGGGATGCGGGTCAGTTCGGGGACTGCAGGGCGGCTGCGAAGTCGGTGGGTCGGCCGGTGTAGTGCAGAGTGCGCAGACCCAGACGGCGGGCGGCGCGGCAGTTGTCGGCCCGGTCGTCCACGAAGAGGACGCGGTCGGCGTCGGCGGCGCCGGTGGCGTTCATCGCGTGCTGGTAGGCGGCCGGGTCGGGTTTGCAGACCTGGAGCCGGGCCGAGTAGAAGGCGTGGGTCATCAGGCGGCGCCACGGGTGGCGGTCGAGGACATCGCTGAGGTGGCGGGGCGCGTTCGACAGCAGGACCAGCGGCAGCCCGGACTCGTGGGCGTAGTCCAGGACCTCGACCACGCGGTCGTCGGTGGACGTCCACATGTCGGTGTCGGCGTCGCGGAGTTCACGCAGCCGGCGGGCGCCGGGGTGGTGGCCGAGGACCGTGGCCCAGTACGCGAGGTCGCTGAGCTGGCCGGCGTCGTAGGCGGAGCGGGCGTTCCAGAAGGCGTTCTGGAAGGCGGGGAGGTCGTCCTCGGGCCACAGGGCGGTGTGGGCCAGGCGGAGCCACTGGTCGGTGGTGGGTTGCAGGCCGATGACGCCGTTGTAGTCGAGGATGACAGCGTCCAGGCCCGCCTGGGCGGTGGCAGGGGTCAAGGGGTCGTGTTCTCCAGGGCGCGGTGGGCGAGGGCGGCGACGGCGGCTGCGAGGAGGGCGGGCAGCAGCAGGGCCGTGGACAGGGTGGTGGCGCTGGCCAGGGCACCGATGAGGGCCGGGCCGGCGAGGAGGCCGAGGTAACCGGTGGCGGTGACCGTGGCCACGGCCTTGGCGCCACTGGCTCCGGCTGCGGTGATGAGCGAGGGCACAGTGGTAGACAGGCCGAGTCCGAAAACAGCCCAGCCCGTCAGCGCCAGCGGGGCACTCGCCCCGCCAACACCGATCGTGAGACCTGCGGCGGCGAGAACGGCACCGGCCCGTACGACCGTCGGGGCGCCGAAGGCTGCGGTGAGCCGGTCACCGGTCAGCCGTCCCGCGGCCATGGCCGCGCTGTACAGCGCGAACGCGGTGGCGCTCGCGGCCGTCGGGGCGCCCAGGGTGTGCAGGTGCACGGCGGCCCAGTCGGCGGCGGCTCCCTCCCCCAGCAGGCTCGCAGCGGCCAGCGCGGCCAGAAGCCAGAGCTTTCCCGGCGCCGGAACCAGGGGCAGCTTCCCGGCGCCGGCGCGCATTGCGGGGCGGTCCGCGCCGCTCAGGCTTCGGGTGACCGGCACCGCAGCGACCGCGATGCCGGCCAGGAGGGCACCTGTTGCGGTGAAGAGAGTGCTGTGCGCGGCGTGGGCGGTGAGGACGGCCAGGGCGGCGCCGGCCAGGGCGCCGAGGGAGTAGGCGGCGTGAAGACCAGACATGATGGGTCGGCCGAAGGCGTTCTGGCAGCGGACGGCCGCGGTGTTGGCGGCTACATCAAGGATGCCGTGCGCGAGACCGAACGCGAGAGCCGCCGCCAGCAACGCGGACAGGCTCTCGCCTTGGCCCACGAGGACGAGGCATCCGGCCAAGGCAAAAGCCCCAGCGCTGAGCAGGGCCGGTAGCCGTGCCGGGCGGGCGTAGCGGCCTCCGAGCTGAAGCCCTGCGACCATGCCGACGGCGGCGGCCAGCAGAACCAGGGCCAGCCCTGCGGTGCCGAGGTGGGCAGCCTGCTGCACGGCAGGCATCCGGGCGCCCCACACCGCCATGATGGCCCCGAGGCCGAGGAAGTACCCGGTCAGCAGCGCCCGGCTGTGCCGGTCGGCCGCAGAAACCGCGCTCACGCCGCGGTGCTGCGGGTGCCGGGGGCCTGGTCGAGGACCGCAACGACGGCACGAGCGGCCCGCTCGGCGCGTGCACGCGCCTGCTGGCCGGTGGCGGCGATGGTGATGAGGTAGCCGAGCCGGCCCGTGTACAGGTTCCCTCCGTCGGCGGGGAGGAGGAGCTGCTCGCCGGGGCAGCACTGGAACTGCAACCGGTCCAGCCACGTCGGGCAAGGTCCGTCGTAAGTGAGGCGGGTGAGGGCACCGGAGGCGTCCGGGTAGAGGAGCCGGATGGCGGCGGCCGAGGACCTGGTGGGCGTGAGGTCGGGGGCACGGTCGCAGGCGATGTCGGCTGCGGCACGAGGCAGGTCGATGCCGGTGGAGAGCCGCACGAGGTGGCCGATCATGTCTCCGGCGAGGCGGGCGTTGACCTCGATGAGGCGGGGCCTGCCCTCGACGAGCCGCATCTCGATGTGGCTGACGCCGTCGGTGATGCCGAGGGCGTTGATCGCCGCCCAGGCGGCCGGCGCGACGGTCTCCAGGAGCGGGTCGTCGGCGTCCACGCTGTGGGCGAGCTGCTCGAAGTGCGGCGGAGGGCTGATGATCTTGCGGTTGACCGCGACGACCGTGGTGGCACCGCGGTAGGTGACGCACTCCACGGAGATCTCCGGCCCGTCGAGGTACTCCTCGACGAGGACGCTGGTGCTCTCGGTGCCCTGACCGGCCGTCCGTTCGGCTGCCTGGTAGGCGGCCGTGAGCTGATCACGGTCGTCGACGCGGAGCACGCCTATGGCACCCGCGTGTGAGGCAGGCTTCAGCACTACCGGGTAGCCGATCAGTTCGGCGGCGGCTTCGGCCTCCTTGCGGGTGCGCACGCTCACCGAGGCGGCCGAGGGCACGCCGTGGCGGGCGAACAGCGACCGAGCGGTGGCCTTGTTGCGGCACCCCTGCATCACTTCGGGGGCGGTAGTGGGCAAGCCGAGCTGGCGGGCAAGGCGGGCGGTCGGGACCACACTCCACTCGTCCCAGGTCATGACACCGGCGAGGTCGTGGCGTCCGACCAGGGCGCGACCCCCTGCCAGCAGCGCGGCAGGATCGCTGAGGTCCACGACGGCGTGATCGGTGATGTGCGGCTTCTCCCACGAGGGTTCGGTGCCGGTGAGCAGCACGACGTCGTAGGCGTCGGCAACCTGCTCCAGGCAGTAGCCGCGGTAGTTCTTGTCTCCGGGAGCGACGACGAGCACGACGGGACGAGCGGGCAAGAGGGGTTCTCCGTATCGGGGGACGGCAGGGCAGGAATAGGGGGTGTCTCAGGCGGCGCGGCGACGGCGCAGCTCGAACGCGTCGGCCCAGTGGGGGTGGTCGTCGATGAGGCGGCGGGCGTAGAGAGCGGTGAAGTTGTTGTTCAGCCCCGCGATCCCGTACGGGAGTTGGCGGCGAAGGTCCTCGAAGAGGTCCTTGAGGCTGACCCGGGTGGCGCCGGCGGCCAGGCGGCGAGCGGCCATGCGTTCCAGAGCGCGGTATACGTGCGGGTTGCGGGCGTCGAAGGCATGGAACTGCTCGGTGATGGTGCGGCCGGTCGCTCGGTGCGACCCGAGGGCGGCGATGGTCATAAGGGTTCTCCACGGGCGGGGGCGCGTTAGGTGCGCAGGGCGGGGTCGGTGCGCAGGCGAGCGAAGGCGCAGAACAGGCCGAGGGTTTGCAGGGCGGCGCAGGCGGTGATGACGTGGCCCAGCGCGTCGGGCGGGGTGAGCGCGGTGAGCACGCCGGCGACCGGGAAGGGCAACAGGAGGATGAGGATGGTGGCCGACAGGGTGCTGCCGAACGCCTCTGGGGGGATCAGGCGGGAGCGCAGGGTGCGCAGGACGACCGCCAGGCCGCCATCGGCTGCCATCAGGACCGCGACCATGACCAGGTAGGACAGGTAGTCGGGGGCCAGGGCGGCAGCGAGACAGGCGAGCGAAGCGATGACGGAGCAGGCGACTCCCACGGGCCACAGGCCCAGGCGGTCCAACGCGAACCGGCAGATGGTCACGGCCACCAGGGTGGCCGCCGCTGCAGCGGACCACACCAGGCCAACGGCCGTGGTGGACTGCCCGAAGTGCTGGACGACGATCACCGGACCGGCTGCTTGGAGAAGGCCGATAGACAGGTTGGATAGGGTCAGCCCGGCCACCAACCAGCCGAGCGCGGGGAGCGCGCGGATGGTGCGCCACCCCGTGACGAGCCCGGCGCCGGGCCGCCCCTTCGGCGCGCGGGCCGGGGCAACGGGCGAGGGCGGTGTGCGCAGGGCGAGCATCGCGGCGAGCAGCGAGAGCACGGTGACCACCGCGAGCATCGACGGCGGCCCGGCGAGCAGCAGCACGCCGGCGAGCGCCGGACCGGCCAAGGTCGCGGTCTGGTCGATGCCGAGCAGGACGGCCTGGACACGGTGGGCCCGGGGTCCGGCTCGGCGGCCAGCGGCGGCTCCGGCGGTCTCGGTCGCGATGTAACTGAACTCGGTGAGCACGCCGGTCGCCGCCGCGAGCACCATCGCTGTCGCGCTCGCCACGGTGCCGGACGGGAAAAGGTACAGCAGCACCGCGCCGGCGGCGAGAACCAACGCCCGCCCCAGGGAAGCGAGGTGGAAGACCACCGAGGCGCCGCGCCGGTCGACGATCGATCCGGCCCACCCGAACGCAGCCAACCGCGGGATCCACTCCAGCGCGAAGGCGGCCCCCGTCAGCACGGCGGAGCCAGTCGTGGCCAAGACGAGCAACGGGATGCCGTAGGTGGACATCGCGAACGCCAAGGCATCCGCCGTGCGCGGCAGGTAGATGCTGCTCATCAGCCCGGCAGTGTGGCGTGCGTGCCGGGGGGTGACCGCTGCGCTCACGCGGCCCGCTCGGGCTCGGCCCTGGCCACCTGGGGGTTGCCAACCAGCCACTGGATCAGAGACGTGCGGGCACAGGCCAGCTCCGCCTCAGCCTCCACACTGATGGGGCGCACATCGGCCAGAGGGCCGGGGCGGTCGGCATTCCCAGGGGTGAGCGATGGTGCCAGCAGGCCGAGGACATGCCGGACACGGCTGCTGAACTCGCAGACGGCGGCGGGGACCGAGTGACGCCGCGCCCACCGGGCTAGCGCGTCGTACAGGTCAGCCAGTTCCCGCCCGGATTCGGTCAGTTCCAGGCCGGCGCCGGGCGCGACCCGGACGAGACCGTAGGTGCGGGCCGTGTCGGAGGCGCTTCGCAGCTGGTGCGGGGAGAGGTCGGACAGAGTCCCGGCCAGACGTCGCGGCGGTATGGCGCCGTTGTCGTCGATCTCGGTGACCAGACGGATCAGGGAGCGCGAGGCGAGCACGTCGACAGCGGGGCGCGCTACGGCAGAGGCGAAGGGGGTGCTCATCGGCGCGGGCCTCCCGCCGGGATGGCTGCCTTCGGGTGGCTGGTCATAGCGTGCGAGAAGAGGTCGCGGTGGTGCCACACCGGGGACGACCCAACCGCCCGAGCGGGTGGCAGCGCCGCGGGCGCCGGCCGTGATGGGCTGCTGACCCACGGCCTCGGCTTGCTCTTGGCCTGCGGCTGGCCCCAGACGGGGTGTTGGGCCGCCTGGTCGAGGGGCTGCCCGGCGGACCAGGCGGAGAGCGTGCCGAGGACGGGGCCCAGGGCGTCGCCGGCGGCGGACAGCCGGTAGGGCCGGCCGTTCCCCTCGGTGTCGGCCAGACCGTCGGCAACGAGCTGGCGCAACGGCGGATAGATGTTGGTCCAGTCGCTGCTGGGCATCACGATCCGGGCCAGAACCCGGCCGCTGACCTCCTCGCGCGACTTGAGCACCCACAGGATGGCGGCGGCGTGGCGCCGGGTGAGCAGGGTGAGGCTGTCCTCGATCTGCTCGATGGCGGCCAGCGGGCGTTCCGCCTTCTCCAAGTGCTCCTCGGCCCAGGTGACGATCATCGGCAGGATCGGCAGCAGAGCAGTGGCTCGCTCGGTGTGGCCGTAGGTCACGTGGCGTGCGGTGTGTTCGGTGCGCTCGACGAGTCCGGCGTCGCACAGCGACTTGAGCTTGGGGTGGAGCTGGCCATTCTGCAGCCAGGACACCTTGGCCGCCAGCTCGCTGTAGCGCAGCGGCGGGCCGGAGAGGGCCAGCAGGATCCTCACGTTCCAGCGCGGGGTGATCATGGCGAGGGCCTCGGTGACCCGGGCGATGTCGGCGTCGGCATCGGGGGGCAGAGCGGTGATGGCCAAGGGAGGAACTCCTGGGTGAAAGGAAAGGGGGTTGCCTGGGGGTCAGCGGCTGTGTGCCGCGCTCTGCGCCGCAAGGGGCGCGGCCGGGGCAGGCAGCGTGGGAGCCGGAGAGGCAGAGGTCGGAGCCGGGACGCGGACCAGGCTCTGCAGGACGGCGGCGGCCGACTTGGCCTGGGTCTCGCGGATGGCGACGGCTTCGGTGAGCCGACGGATGCCGTCGAGGAGGTGGGAGACCTCGTGCGGGCCGATCTGCCGCTCGGGGTGGATGAGGCGGGCGAGGTGGTCGCGGTGGAAGTCGATGCTGCGCTCGGCCAGGGCGAGGGTGTCGTGCATGCCGAGCAGGGCGGAGAGCATGCCGGGTGGCTGGTCCTGTGCGTGGGCTTCGAGGTCGGCGAGCGGTGCGCCGTACAGGTCCTCGATCCGTCCGGCTATGTCGGTGGACGTGAGGTGGGGCAATCGGGGGCTTTCACGGTCGGCGGCTCCGGGCCGCCCCGGCACGCTGAGGTGCCGGGGCGGCAGGCGGGCGCAGGGTGGCGGTGGCCCTGAGCTGTGCCGTACGGACAGGCCGGGCCTGCTGAGCAGGCGGGCGCACGGTGCGCAGCAGCTCGCCTAGGGCGGCGCGGTAGCCGTCGCGGGCCGCCAGTGCCGCTTCCAGCCACTGCGCGTCGAAGCGGAGCGTGTCCGCCGACAGTTCGCCCATGTCGCGGGCGGGATCCATGTCGGCGTGAACGCGGTCGCGGACGCGGGCGACCTGCTCCTCGGTGAGCGCCAGGAACGAGCGCAGCTCCAGAGCGCGGGCGAGCGCGGGTGGAGCATCGGGGCCGGACGCCGCCTCGTACAGCTCGGGTACCGGGTTCCCGAAGACCTTCTGCAGGTCGGCGTCCATCGTGCTGGCCTTGTCCCGGCTCATCGGGCGGACCTTGCCGGCCGCCACGCCGACGCCGGCGCGGGTGCCCCTGCGGGACGAAGGGGAGCGCTGGTCTGCACCGCCGGGCCGCTCCGGGGCCGGAGGCGGGCCAGGCGCTCTGCGGCGAGGTCCTTCTTCCCCGGGGCGTCTGGGTCGAGGAGCCAACGCACGACCATGGCCCGGCCGTCGCGGGCGGTGACGGCGGCGTTCACCCGGTGAGCGAGGCCCATCGTCGGGTCGTCGACCTCGCTGGGCTGGGTCTGCAGGGCCGCGAGGAGGTCGTCCTCCGCGCGCTCCAACACGGACTGGGCCTCGACGAGAAGGCCGTGCCACTTGACGACGTCGGTGGCGTCGGGGTTCGCGGTCGGAGCGGCGGCGACCGCGGCCTTCAACTGGTCCATGCCCATGTCGAAGCGGGCCTCGATCCGTTCGGTGAGCACGCCCACGACATCCGCAGACTCATCGGGTATGCCGTCAGTCAAAAGGGATCTCCTGTTCTGGAAAGGCCGGTGCCTGGGAAATGTGAGGGGCGGCTGTACTCGGCGCCCGCGCTGCTTGGCGGGACGTGCTGGATCCGGTCGGTCAGTCCAGGCACATGCGGACGTCGCGGTAGACGTACGTGCCGGAGACCCAGCCCTTGACGCCGGTCGTCTTGTCAGTGATGTAGAGCCAGTTGCCGCTCTTCTTGGCCACGCTGAACTTGTGGCTCTTGTAGAGCACGCCGAGCGCGGTGGACTTCGAGCTGGCCTTGGACCGGATGGTCACGGCCTTGGCGTGCACCGCGTACGGGAGCGGCGGCAGGTTGTGGCAGCTCACGACGGGGGTGGCGGTTGCTGCGGTGGGTACGGTCGCGGCGCTGGCGGGGGTTGCGGACAGCGCCGGCAGCGCGAGCGCGCCGAGCATCGCCGCGGATATGGCAATTCGGGTGGAGCGCATGCGGAAGAAACCTCCGTGAAGGCACAGGGAATGCGGGGAAGAGGCCGCGGGAGGTGTCCCGGCGGCTGTATAAGAGTCCGGAGAATTGCCGGTTTGGCTAACCGGCGATCGTCGGCTATGTTGCGCCGCCCGCGATTGGAATAGCGCTCAGCGAGAAGGGCCGGGCGGGCGCGGGGCAGGGGCCTTCGCTACACCTGCCGCCGGGCGGCTGGCGGCGGCTGCCGGGCGGGCCGGTGGGAGCGGCCCGGCCTTGCCGGTGAGGCGGTCGTCGCACCACTGCAGGGCTTCGCCCACCGTGTCGAAGCCGCTTTCGCGCAGGGTGTGTGTCCAGGCGTCGGTGTCGACCTCTTCGACCACAACGCGAAACGGTGACGGGGCGCGCTCGTCCATGGCGCGCAGGACCACGACGACGACCATGTCTTCCGGGTCGTCACGGGTGTAGGAGTAGCCCATGGCGTAGTGGTCGCCGTCTTCGGCGAGGCGTCGCTCCAGCGCTCGTGTGGCCTCGTCCGCCGGTGGTGGTCCCAGCTCGGGGTCGAGGTCGATGGCGTCGGGCGGGCAGCCGCGGTGGATGAGCCAAGACTGCGCCATCGCGGGCAGCGGCAGCGGGGCCTGTTCGAAGCTGAACGTCTGCTTTTCGTAGTCCCGTTGTAGATGCACGGCCAGCAGCTGGGGTGTGCCGGGGTGGCCCCAGGTCGCAGTGCGGTCGAACAAGACGTAGTAGCTCTGCGGCCCGTCGTGGTGTTGGGCAAGGGGGACGAGCATGTCCTCGTGGACGCCGACCTTGCGGCAGAAGTCGAGGTACTTCTCCTCGTCGGCGTCGAGGTCGTCCAGGTCGAAGTCGACTTGAGGGATGGACTTCCGAGCTGGCGCCGGTTCGGTGGGAGACAACAAAGGGCCTTTCGGTGGAGTTCAGCGCCGCTTCGCTGGGGTGGAAGGCGATGCGCCCGGGCGAGCCGGGCTCTTCGGCGCATGCGTCGTAGGAGTCCGGCGGACGTCCAGCAGTGCGGCTCGTCCGGCGTCGGTGAGGGAGACGGGCTGGCCGGCATGCACAGGGTGGCTGGTGTCCCGGACGGTGAGGCCGGCGCGTTCCAGCTGCTGCATCTGCGGATAGGGGATGCGGGTGCCGGAGGAGGCGGTCACGGACAGTCGGCCTGTCAGCAGGTGTTCGTGGAGCTTGGCACCGCCGGCGATGGCGAGCAGCGCCGCCTGGTCGTCGGTCGAGAGCCGTCCTCCGTCGGGCATCGATGCTGCGGCGGCGGCCTCAATGGGCTCCAGGGCGGCGAGCACCTTTTGGGCGGCGGCGTCGCGCGCGTTGGCGGCTTCCTCCAGCTGGTCCACGGTGCGGTCGATACGTACGAAGAGAGCGCCGTCGACAGGAAACTCACCGCCCGTGAGCCGGTTGAGCAGCTTGAGATAGAAGGTGACGCCAATCTGGGCGTTGGCCAGCGTGCGGTGCCGGTCGACCAGCTGGGCGTGCGGTTCGTCGAGGACGCCGCGGTCGCGGTAGGCCCACAGGGTTTCGATGTCGTGCCCGGTGACCGCTTCGAGGCGGTGGTCGAGCTGCGTGACCGCACGCCGGGCGGGTGTCGGCCCGGGTGGAGGGGGCATAGGCGACGCTCCGTGCGTTCAGTGGGTGGGATGGTGCGCGGGGTTGAGTGCGGGACGGGGCAGACCCGGCAGTGCAGCAGGCGGCGGACCGGGCCGGGGCACGGGAGCACGGGTGGTCAACTGCGGGGAACGCGAGCGGGCCGCGTGCGTGCGGGCGCTCAGCGGCCGGCGGGTCATCCCCAGGCGGCGGCCGACCTCGTCGTAGACGTCGTTGCCCGCACGCGGCCGGATCGCGACGACGTGGATCTCCTTGGAGTGGGCGGATTCCGCAGGCGCCGGACGGACGCCGTAGACGACGCGCCAGTCCTTGCGGCGGTCCACGAACAGCTTCCGAAATCCCTCCAGGTCACCGTCGAGGCGCTGTCCGAAGCGCTGCGCGTTCACCACTTCCTGCAGGTAGGCAAGGGTGAGGTCACGGATATCGCTGGGGGCCTGGAGGAGATCGGTCAGCGCGCGAGGGTCGAAGCTCAGGGCAAACGCGGGCTGTCCCGCTCCCGCGCTCATGGCGTCGGCTCGCCCGGCTCGGCAGTGCCGACGCCATCCGCCGTGGCCGCCGTCTCGGTGCGCACGGACGGCGGCGGGCCGGGCAGGAGACGGTGCGCGGGCCGGTCGGGGGAGGTCATGCAGGCCGACAGTGGTCCGCCCGGCGCGCGGATCGCGGCGACGGCGTGGGTGAGGAAGTCCCGGTGCCACACGAACAACCCGGAGAGCCCAGCTTCGGGGTCCTTGTGCTGCTGGTAGGCGAGCCAAAGGGCGTGGAGCCAGGCCACGACGTCGTCGTGTTCCTGCCACTGCAGGCACCAGGGCGCCGCGGTGGTGACCTCCGCCCCGTAGACCGGGAGGAAGAAGTCGTCGACCCAGTCCGACAGGGCGTCGAGTTCGTCTTCCCGTTCCTCCCCGTCGAGTTCCAGGATCGGGCGGGGCTCCGGCGGAGCGGCGGCCGGAGGCCCGCCGAGTCCCGGCATGCCGAACGCGGCGAACGGTGACCCGCTCGGCGCCGGCGCGGAAGCGAGGTGGTCCAGCTGCTGAGCCTGTTGCGCCGACTGCTCCATGAGCCGCCGCACGCTCGCCTCGATTCCCTCCAACTGCGGATCCGGAATACGAACCGGCTCCAACTCCACATCGTCAGAGGGCTTTGCGGATTCGGACATTGAAAGTTCGGCCTCCTACGAGACACGGGATAAGAGAAGGGCGAAAGCGTCCTGCACGGACCGGACAGCGAAATCGCACGTCCGCTCCGGCGGTGCTCCGCCAGCGGCTCAGCAGGGAGCCGGTTGCGTTGGCGGCAGGAGAGGACCCGGATCAGACGGCGAGAACCACGTCGTCCTTGGTGAGGGTTGCGCGGATCGTCTCGGTGAGCCGGTCGGCCGCGATCGACGCGTAGTGCTCGGTCTTCTCCACGCCGATGAAGTCCCGGCCTTCCAGCAGGGCGGCGACGCCCGTGGAACCGGAGCCGGCACAGAAGTCGAGGACCGTGCCGCCTTCGGGGCTGATCTTGACCAGCTCGCGCATCACCTCGACCGGCTTCTGCGTGATGTGCTGGCGCTTGGACCCCGAGGGCTGCGAAGCCGAGTACATACCCGGCAGGTAGACCGGGTTCCGGGAGCCATCGATCGGCCCCTTGGACGCCCAGACGATGAATTCGCAGTTCTGGGTGAACCGGCCCTTCTGGGGCCTGGCCTGCGGCTTGTGCCAGGCCAGCACACCGCGCCACAGCCATCCGGCGGCCTGAATGGCGTCTGTCGTCGTGGGGAGTTGACGCCAGTCGGTAAACAGCAGCGCGGTCCCACCGGTCTTCGTCAGCCGGTGGGCCTCAGTCATGATCTGCGTCAGCCAGAACGAGTAGGACCGCTGGTCCATGTTCTCGCCGGTGAAGTCGGCTAGGTCGTTCTTGGCGTCGGCGGAGGTGTACTTCTGCTTCGCGGAGCGGGTGGTGCGCTCCTTCGCGGTCCGGCCGCCGCTGTTGTACGGCGGGTCGGTGATGACGGAGTCGACGCAGCCGTCCGGGAGACCGGAGAGAACGGCCAGAGCGTCGCCCTGGTACAGGGAAAAAGGCAAAGAGGAACCCCAATTCGGGTGCGGAAATGCGGATGGAGGCGCCCGCCTCGCACAGGAGTCCTCGCGGGCCGGAAATGGGCATACAGAAGCCCATGGCCACAGGCGGAGGAAGGCGAGGGGGAGTCCAAAAACTGTAGAGCCGAATCCGCCGACGACCAAGAAGCGCCGTGCTGAGGTGCCGGTTTCCGGCACCTCACGCCGAACTTTTTGGTCAACCGCCAATCCGCGCCTACTGTTTTTGAACCGCCCGGCGCACACCTCCGCTGGCTACCCCCTGCCACACCTCATGGAGGCACCCCCTGCCCCGGCACACCTAGCTCACGGCACGGCCACACGGCGCGAGCGGCAACTCGCCCACACCGGCCCGCCTCCGATCGCCCACCCCCGGCCACCGCGCCCTTCCACCAAGCCTCGCGCACGCGGCACGCCGGACACCGCACCTCTCAAGGAGCCGTTCATGACGTCTCGCTACCCGCCCATGCCCGAAAACGCTGACCTGCGAGCGGTCCCCTCAGGTTGAAGGGGCTCGCCGCCGGCATCGGCGTCGTCTTCCTCTCCCCGATCCTGATCGCCGGCACCGGCATGATGCTGGCCTCCTCCGCCGATGCCGTGCAGAGCAGCGGCTCTTTCAGCGGCTGCCTGAGCGACATCGACAGCGACAAGGTCGCCGAGCAGGTAACCAAGATCCTCGACGGCGACTCCGGCAAGGACGTACACGTCGAGGGCCTGGACCTGCCCGCCGAGCAGGTCCCCAACGCCCAGACGATCGTGGCTACCGGCCTCTCCCTCGACGTCCCCAAGAAGGGACAGATCATCGCGCTCGCCACGGCGATGCAGGAGAGCCGGCTGCGCAACCTCAACTACGGCGACCGTGACTCCCTCGGCCTCTTCCAGCAGCGTCCCTCCCAAGGCTGGGGCAGCGCCCAGCAGATCCGCGATCCGGTCTACGCCTCCGAGCAGTTCTACAAGCACTTGCTCAAGGTGGACGGCTGGCAGCAGATGACCGTCACCCAGGCTGCCCAAGCCGTGCAGAAGTCCGGTCTCCCGGACGCGTATGCGCAGTGGGAAAGCCTGGCCACCGCGCTGCAGAGCGCCATCGCCAAGACCTTCCCCGGCGCCGGCGATAGCGCGGACGACAAGGACACGAACCAGGGGAAGAAGCCGTCGACCAGCACGACCGGCTGCGCGCCGGGCCAGGACGGTTCCGGCTTCGGCCGCATCCCCGAAGGGAGCGTCCCCAAGGGCTACTCGATCCCCAAGGACGCCGACCCGAAGGCCCGAAAGGCCATCGAGTGGGCGATGCACCAACTCGGCACGCTCTACCAGTGGGGCGGATCCTGCACCAACGCGCACGGCCCCGACCCCATGGGCCGCTGCGACTGCTCCAGCCTGATGCAGCAGGCGTACGCCCATGCCGGCATCACGCTCACCCGCACCACGTACACGCAGGTCAACGAAGGCAAGGCGGTCTCCCCCGCTCACCTCAAGCCCGGCGACCTGATCTTCAGCCGCGGCAGCGCCGCACGGCCTGAGCACGTCGGTATGTACATGGGCGAGGGCCTCGTGATCGAGGCGCCGCGCACCACCAAACCAGTCCGGATCACCCCGATCAAGGACTGGGACATTCTCGCCGCCCGCCGCGTCCTCTGACCCCGGTCAGCCCGCAGGCCCGCGAGCCGGACCTCGCCAGTGGTCTGGCTCGGAGGCCAACCCCTTCCGCACTCGCCGTCTCGCCCGACGAACCGCCCAGCAGGACGAGTCGAACGGCCCACTCTCTATCTCCCAACCCCCGGAGCATCCACGTGACAATCCCCTCCCGCGTCCGGCGCGCCCTCGCGGCCAGCTCGATCGGCCTCGCAGTTGCCGCCGGCGGCCTGGCCAGCGCCTCCACAGCCCAGGCGTACGACACCGGCCACACGACGATCTCGTGCAAGGCGGTCAAGGTCCACAAGGATCCGTCGAAGAAGTCCGCCGTCGTGGGCATCGCCTACCGGCACGACAAGGTCGCCTATAACCAGTTCGCGTACAAGCGCGCAGAGAAGACCTGGTACACCCGCGGCGTGGTGACCCGGAAGTCCGACGCCAAGAAGATCCGCGGATACATGATCTACGACTGCGCCAACCCGTACGAGTCGAATCCGGCACCGAAGCCGCCGATTCCGAAGTAGCGCGCCCCTGCAGCCCTCCCTGGCCCCGAGCAGAAAAAGCGGCTTCGAAGCCGCGCCCCGGCCCGAGGAGTGGACTCTTCCCGCCTCTGCCCGACGCAGGTCCGGGCAAGCCGCCGCCGCGGCCACTTTCGCGCCCCGAGCGCACGTCCCCCTCCGCTTCGCTTTTCCCGCCGGACCTCACCTGGCCCGCGTATGCAAGGAGCCCGCCACACCTATGTCCGTCCCTCTCGCAGACCGCGTCATACAGCTCGCCTACGACCCAGGAATCTCGCCCAAGGGCGGCGGGTTGCCTGGCCTCGCCGTGCTGAAGAACGTGGTCAACAGCATCAACATGTTCGGGATCATTGCCGTCGTCGGCGCCCTCGCCGTCTCGCTCGGCGTATGGGCCTGGGGCCACCACACCGGTGGACACCAGGCCGAGGCCAACGGAAAGAAGGGCGCGGTCGTCGCCGCTGGCGCCGCCCTCGGTCTGGGTGCCGCGAACGGCATCGTGGCCTTTTTCTCCGGCCTGGGGTCTCAGGTCCACTGATGCGAAACCGTTTCCCTTCCCTTTCGCTGTCCTCGTACGGCGCGGGCTGGTCTGCCAACCGGCGCATAGCGATCGTCGCTGCCGCCGTCGCCGGCCTGCTCGCCATCGCCGGGATCGTCGCCCTGCTGACCGGCGGCGGCAACGGCCACCAAGCTCCGGGCACCGCCGTGCCCGCCCCGACTGGCAGCCCGTCCTCCACCGAGGCCGCCCCGAAACCTTCCTCCGGATCCGGATCAGTGCCCAAGCCCCCGCAGATCGCCGAGCCGGTCGCCTACGCCAAGGCAGCGGCCCAGATGCTGTGGTCCTACGACACCCGCGACACCAGCCGCGACCAGCAACTCGCCGGCATGCGCGCCTGGATGACCACGGAGCCCAAGTACGCCGACTGGGCCTCGGTCTCCGGCCAGGTCCCCGACCCGGTGCTGTGGTCGCGGATGGCCGACCAGGACCAGCACGCCACCGCCAGCGTCACCGAGGGCCACTACCCCGGCGCGTTCAAACAGGCGCTGGCCGAGGATCCGTCCGCGATCACCGAGGCGTACATCTACGTCGTCACCGTCAACGGCAAGCAGCAGATCGCCTGGAAGAAGGGCGGCGGCGGAGCCGAAGAACGGGCCGTGACCCTCGCCGTCCAATGCCGCCCGAACCACGACTGCACCCTGGCCGCCCTCGCACCGAGCGTCACGCAGTGACCCGCGCCTGACACAAGAAAGGAGGAGTAACTCCTCGTGGGTTTCTGTGATTTCCCTTTGGCGGACAAGCTGTGCGCCGTCGGCGACGCGGTGGACTTCGCCTCGGACCCCGGCAAAGCCATCGGTGACTGGATGGCGAAGTCCGCCGGTGAACTGGCAGCCGCCGCAGCCGACTTGGCCGCCGAGGCCGTCAACACCACCACCAAGGTCGACCTGAACGCCGGGTGGTTCCGAGACAACTACGAAATGCTGTTGCCGCTGGGCCTGGTCCTGCTGGTCGCGACGTTCTGCGCACAGCTGGTCCGAGCCGCCGTCAGACGCGACGGACAAGCCCTCACACAAGCGTTCACCGGCACCATGAGCGGCGTCCTGTTCGCCTTCTGCGCCATCGCCCTGACCACGGTCGCCGTCGAAGTGGTCGACGCCCTGTCCGCCGGCCTGCTCAAGACAGCGAACCTGGACATCGAGTCGGCCGTGCGCCGCATCGTCAAGGTCGGCCAGATCCCGGGCCTGTCCGCACTGGGCTGGCTCGTCGCGGCCGTCACCGGTCTCGGCGCTGCCATCGGCGCGTTCCTCTACTGGTGCGTGATGATGGTCCGCAAGGTCGGCATCCTCGTCATGGTCACCCTGGCAGTCTTCGCCTCCGCCGGCGGCGGCTGGGAGGTCGCGCGCCGCTGGCGCAAGGGCTGGATCGAAGCCACCGCCACCCTCGTCGTCTCCAAGCTGCTGATGACCGTGATCTTCGTGCTCGGTATCGCCGCCATGGGCAAGACCGAAGCCAAGGACGGCATCGCCGCTCTGGCCGACGTCATGTCCGGCATCGTGATCATGGTCTTGGTGCTGTTGTGCCCGTACGCCGTCTTCAAATTCGTGCACTGGGCAGCCGACGGCACCGACGGCGAGTCCATCCACCGTGCCGGTGGCGCCGGGGCCCAGATCGCCAAGGCCCACGCCGAGAAGGCCGCCCGCAAGGCCGCCGCAGCCGCGGCCACCGCCGGAACCGGTGGCGCCGCAGCCGGAGCTGGCGGCGCTGCCGCCATGGGGGGTGCCGCCCCGCAAGGCCCCGACGGCGGAGGATTCCCCGGCGACGTCGCCGCCAACCCGACCGGCGGAGGCGTAGAAGGCAAGGAGGGTTCGCAGGGCGGCGGAACGGGAGGCTTGCCCGGCGGCGATGCCGTCAAGTCCGGCCTGGAGAAGGCCGTCCAGCCCGCGCCGACGAGCGTGTCCGACGACACCAGCGGCCAGGTGGGAGGCAGCCCCGGCCCAGGCGGATCCGGCGCGAATGCCGCGTCCGGCCAGGGCGGCGGATGGCAGACCACTCCGCCGACGACGACACCGCCTCCGCAGGGCGCACCCCCGTCCTCCGGCTCGCAGGACGCCGCGTCGAGCGGGTCGGCTCCGCCGCCTCCGACCGGTCTCTGACCCCTGCCCGACTCCCGGGGGCGGGACGTGCACACCACCTCCCGCCCCCGGACTCCACCCGCGCCACCAGGACCCGCCCCCATGACTGATCTTTCTGTCGCTCCGGTCACGGTGAAGTTCCCCCACCGGAGCCGCCGCGGCATCCTCCTCGGCCTCACCCTGCCCCAACTCGTCCTCGTCTCCTGCACGCTGGCCCTGCTGCTGATGACGGTGATCTCCACCGGACTGCTCGGCGTTGTTGCCCTGGCACCGCTGTGGGCAGCATCCGGCGCACTGGTCGCGATCCGCCGCCATGGCCGCTCCCTGATCGACTGGGCGCCGATCGTCACTCGGTACGCGCACCGCCGCCGTACTGGCCAGACCCTCTGGCTCGCCCGGCCCGTCACCCGGCCGCGGCAGGACGGCGTCCTCCATCTGCCCGGCACCGCCGCTTCCCTCAAGGTCGTCACGCCCGGCGATTCCGCCAACGGAGCTGCGGCCGTCCACGACCCGCACCAGCAGACCCTGACCGCCATCGCCCGCGTCAGCAGCCGTGCTTTCGCCCTCCTCGACCCGGCCACCCAGAACCACAATGTGAGCAGCTGGGGGCGCGCGCTGGCAGGTATCGCCCGCACCGGGCACGTCGCCACCGTGCAGGTGCTGGAGCGCACCGTGCCCGACAGCGGTGACACGCTCACCCGCCACTGGACCCAGAACGGGCAGCCCCAGGCCCCCGTCGCCGGACAGGTCTACTCCGAACTCGTCGCCTCAGCCGGCCCGGCCGCCGCACCGCACGAGACGTATCTCGCCATCTCCCTCGACCTCAAGGCCGCCCGGCGCCTGATCAACCAGGCTGGCGGAGGGCTGCCCGGGGCGTTCACCGTCATGCAGCAGACCACCGCCTCCATCGCCCAGGCCGCCCGCAACGCCGGCCTGACGGTCACCTGCTGGCTGAGCGCGCGGGAGATCGCCGCCGTCATCCGCACCGCCTACGACCCGAAGGCGCTCGCCGCGCTCCAGCAGTGGTCCGAGTCCGGCCGTGCCGAGGCCGACCCTGCAGCCGCCGGTCCCGTCGTGCAGTTCGAGGAGTACGACCGCCTCGCCACCGACAGCGCGCGGCACGCGACGTACTGGGTGGAGAACTGGCCGAGGACCGAGATGGGGGCCGGGTTCTTGCACGGGCTGATGTTCACGGCCGGCGTGCGTCGCAGCCTCTCCCTTATCTACGTGCCGCAGGGGCTCGAGTCGGCACTGCGGGACGTCCAGCGCAAGAAGGCCGCGATCATCGCCGACGCCAACGAGCGCGCACGCCGCGGGCAGGTCGACTCCGAAGAGGATTCCGTCGAGTATGCCGACGTCAAGACCCGCGAACGCCAGCTCATCGCCGGGCACGCGGACGTGGCCCTGACCGGCCTGGTCTCCGTCACCGCCGAGACCGACGCCCTCCTGGACGCCGCCTGCGCTCAGATCGAGACCCACGCCGTCACCTCCGGCGTCGACCTCCGCAGACTCAACTACCAGCAGCCGGACGCCTTCACCCTCTCCGCACTCCCGCTCGCCCGCAATGCCCTGTGAACCAGCAGCGCCCGTGCGCGCCCTGGCCCACTGCACTCCGGATCACCCGCGACGGGACGCCCGTCGCCGCCCTGCCTACCGGCGGAAGAACCACCACCTTTGACCTCTCCCCCGCGCCCCGACGACGCGCACCCCTACCTCCGCGCCGCGAGCGCCGGCATCCGCCACCACGCGCGAGCCCTGGCGCCGTCGGACGCAGACCCGCCCAAGCCCGTGGACCGTCTGCACATCGACGTACTGCACGCCCACCTCACCGCTCTGCTCCAGCTTCTGGACCGGCTCGCCGACAACACCCGGCCCCCTCACCCGGCCGCCGGACGTCACCTGGCCACCGCCCACGCCAGGCTTTGGCAGGCCACCACCGAAGTCCACGCTGCCTTCCACCTGCTGCCCGGCACGACCGAGGACACCGCCAGGACGAGCGCCTGTCATCCGGAACGGCTTCCCGAGGGCCCGCCCGTGCTGACGATCTGCCAACGCCACCTCGCCGCCGGACACGTCGTCCGCCGCAAAACCACCCCCACCGACCTCCGCCCGCACACCACAGCCTGCGTGCGATGAGCACCACCCGCAGAATCGAGGGCCCCCGATGAGCCACCGGCCCGCCCGTCGCGCCCGCCGCGCGTCCGCCAGCCCGCTGTTCACCCCCCACGGCACCGACCGCGCCAGCCGCAAGGCCGCCCGCCGCCAGCTCGCCGAGGCCACCGCAAAAGCCCGCGCCGAAGCCAGCGCCCACCAGAGCGAAAGCACGCGCCCCGATCAGCAGATGCCCGCCGCGCTCTACCCACCGGGCGGGCGCCCCGGGCCCGCCTCCGCCCGCGGGAATCGGCTGAAGCTGCCCGCCCAGCGCATGACCACCGCGGTCGCGGCCGGCGCCTATCCCTTCCTCGCCGAAGGCGGACTCGGCGCCGAGGGCATCTACATCGGCCGCGACGTCCACGCCGAAGCATCATTCGTCTTCGACCCGTTCGCGCTGTACGGCAAGGTCGAGGGGTTCACCAACCCGAACCTGCTCCTCGCCGGCGTGATCGGCCAGGGCAAGAGCGCGCTGGCCAAGTCCTTCGCGCTGCGGTCGGTCGCCTTCGGATACCGCGTCTACGTGCCGTGCGACCCGAAGGGCGAGTGGACTCCGGTGGCCGAAGCCCTCGGCGGCCGGTCCGTCGCCCTCGGGCCCGGGCTTCCCGGACGTCTGAACCCCCTGGACGCAGCCCCGCGCCCGGACAGCGTGGCCGAGGCAGACTGGGTCGGCGAGATCCGCAAGCGGCGCCTGCTCCTGCTCGGCTCCCTTGCCCGGACCGTCCTGGGCCGGGACCTGATGCCCATGGAGCACACCGCCCTGGACGTCGCCCTCGACGCTGTCGTCACCCGCGCCGCCGACACACACCGCACCCCGCTCCTCGGCGACATCGCCGCCACCCTCAAAAACCCGACTGACCTCGACGAGGCCGCCGGGATGATGTCGGGCCAACTCGGTGACGCAGCCCGCGATCTGGCCCACGCCATGCGGCGCCTGGTCCATGGCGACCTGGCCGGCATGTTCGACGCCCCCTCCACCGTCGCCTTCGACCCCAACGCGCCGATGCTCACCATCGACCTGTCCCGCCTCGGCGGCTCCGGGGACGACACCGCCCTCGTCCTCGCGATGACCTGCGCCAGTGCCTGGATGGAATCCGCCCTCTCCGACCCCGGCGGCGGCCGGCGCTGGATCGTGTACGACGAGGCATGGCGCCTGATGCGGCACGTCGGCCTCCTCCAGCGCATGCAGGCCCAGTGGAAGCTCAGCCGCGGCCTCGGCATCGCCAACCTCATGGTGATCCACCGGCTGTCCGACCTGCTCACCGCCGGCGACGCCGGATCACAGGGCCGCGCCCTGGCCGAGGGCCTCCTGGCGGACTGCTCCACCCGGATCATCTACCGCCAGGAGACCGACCAGCTCCACGCCGCAGCCTCCCTGCTCGGCCTGACCTCCGTCGAGATGGACGCCATCGCCCACCTCAACCGAGGGCGCGGCCTGTGGAAGGTCGCCGGCCGATCCTTCATCGTGCAGCACCTCCTGCACAGCCACGAACTGGCGCTCTTCGACACCGACGCCCGCATGCACTGACCAAGAGGACCGTGAACCCCGACTTCCCGCGCGACCTGATCCCGCGCGACGACGCCCTGCACCTCATCCACGCACTCCACGCCGTGAAGGACAAACTGCACGACACCGCCCAGCGGTGGGAGCTGCTCGACGAGAACGGGCACGTTCCGGCCGCGCCGTCCTACACCGCGCTGCTCCAGCACGCCACCGACGCGCAGGACCTCTCCCGCGATGTCCTCCGGCTGGCCGCTGACTTCGCCCGGAGCCCCCACCACACCACCCGGACCGGCCGGACCGTCCTGAAGCACCTCGCCTCGGCGGCGACCATCTCCAGCCACGCAGCCCCGCACTTCACCGAGACCGCGGAGAACGCCCTGGCCCTGCCCCGGACCGCCAACCCCACCGACCGGCACTACCTCACGAATCGCATGGTCATCGACCACGCCTCAGCGCGCGCTTTTCTGCGGCGTGCCTCGGAGTCCCTTCGCGACGCAGCCAAGGAACTCGACGACCACCTCGGCGTCCAGCGCTTCCTTGCGCCTCTGACCCGCCGGGAGGGACCACCGGAGCCTCCGCCGTCCCCGCCTGGCGGTCTCCACCGCTGACCGCGTCTGAGCCGTGAACTGTTCGTGCAACAGATCGCCGCCCCGGCGGAGTTCGACCGCAACGACCTGCAGCCCGCACCAGCCCGAAGGACTCCTGCATCATCCCCCGCGACCCAGACTTCGAGCTCTACGACAACGTCGGCCGCGACGCCGACCAGATCCATGCCGCCCGGTACAACCTCGCCACCGACAACGACCTGAAGCGGTGGGCACGACGGGACGCACGGGCCTTCCGTGACGCACACCCACTGCCCGACCAGCCCTGGGCCGCACCCCACCTCGGCCCGTACCTGGACGCCCTCACCGCGGCCCGGACCCCGGCGGAGATCGACGCGGTCACCGACCACGTCCTGGACGCCGCCGAACCCGCACTGCGCGCCCTGAGCAACTACCTCATCGCCGCCGCCCGGTGGCGGCGCGAGAACCGCGACGCTGCTGAGGGATCCCCCTCACACCTGCTGATGACAGCAGCCAGCCGGGCCCTGTCCGCCCTCGCTCTCGCCGACGAAGCCGGTCTGAAGAGGCTGCGCGCCGCCTACGACCCGGCCCCCGCCCCCACCGCGCCGGCCGACGCCTCGCATGGAGTCGCCGCGAGCCTGCCGCCCGCTCCCCCCTCCACCGGCCCCGCGCCTCGCCGTTAGCTCTTCTCCATCGGCCGTGCCCGTACGCGCCCTGACCCACTGCACCCCGGATCACCCCGACGGCCACAGCCGTCGCCGTTCTGCCTGCCGGCAGGAAGGATCACACCCTTTGACCTCTCCCCCGCGCCCCGACGACCCGCACCCCTACCTCCGGGCCGCAAGCGGCGGCAGCCGCAGGAGGAGCCATGGCCGCTGACGAAACGACCACTCCGGAACCCAGCCCGGTACCGCTCGCGCCGCTTCCCGACCACCGCAACGTGCACACGCCGTGGTGGCAGGAGCTGTGGCGCCGCCACGCACACGTCATCACTCCACTGCGGGCACGCGGACTGCAGTGCGACATCGAATTCGGCCTCAGCACCTACAACGTGCGCGTCTCGCTCCCCGACGACAGCTACCTGGTCATCAGTCCGCCGCACGACCCGCCCTCCGAGCGACCGCCCGGAGACCCGGAGGGCTGGATCGCCACTCGCGAGCACCCCGACGACCAGACGCTGTTCGAGGTCATCTACGACTCGGCTCCCTCCGACGACCCCAGTGCTCCCCAGCGGCCCGAAGCCCGCCACGGCGGCAGCGCCCATCCCCTGATCGAGGCGATCGACCACCGCCTCGCCCAGCTCGGGCTGCTACCGCACCCCGCCTTGCCCCACGAAAGCCCCCACGTTCCCCCAGCCCCGCCCGAGACCCGGGCTGTCCCCGGCACACCACACCCTGGCCTCCGCTACGTCTACGGCGACGCGCTGCGCGATCTGACCGACCGGCTCAACGCAGCCGAGTCACCTGCGGATGCCGCTGCCCTGCTGCACCAGATCCTGGAACCCACCGAGGGCCTGCTGGCGCAGCTCGGCGAGTTCTTCGAAGCAGCCGGGGAGAAGGCCAAGGAAGCCGAGGAGGACGACGGCTTCGACCTGTCCTACGACCTCGCCGACGCAGCCGCCGAGATCCGCAACCTCTCCGAGGTCCTGCACGTGGCCGAGGACCGCATGCGGGCCCTCACTCCGCTCGCACCGGCACCGCGACTGCCCTCTACCCCGGCCAACGCGTCACCCCTCCCGCCCCGGGCCCTCCCGCCTTCATCGCCGAAAGCCGCCCCACCGGCCAGACGCACGCCCTGATCCCTTCCCCTGCGAAACCTTGGAGCCCCCATCCGCACCGCCCGCCGTACCCTGCCGCTGATCATCGGCGCCGCCTGCCTCACCCTGGCCCTCACCGGCTGCTCCGGCGAAGACGGCCCCGCCCAGGCCCGGCAGACGCCCAGCGCCAGCACCGCCCCGAAGCCCGCGCCCGCTCTCAGCACCGCCCAGGCCCGCGACGTCATCACCCGCTATTCCAAGATCAACAACGAGGCCAACGCCGATCGCGACCGGCGCCTGCTCGACACGGTCGAGGACGGACCGCTGTACGCGATGTCCGTCTCGGACTACACCGAGACCGAAGGACTCCCCGCGGCGGACCGCGAGCCGTACAAGCCCTGGTCCTACGACCTCGCCAGCGCCAAGCTGTACATCCCCCGCCTGGCCAACGGACAGGACCGCTGGTTCGCCGCCGCCCTCTCCAGCGAGAAGGGCAAGGCCCCCTCCCGCCTGGCCGTGTTCGCCGAACAGCCCCAGCACAAGCGCTGGGAGATGGTGTCCGTCGTCGACCTCGACAGCCAGAAGCTGCCCGACGTCGCCCTCGACCGCGAGGGATACGCGACGGCCGTCGCCGCCACCGACAACAAGCACCTGGCCGCCGACGCCAACCTGTTGCGTACTGCCGTGCTGGACAACTTCACCACCGGAGGCACGAACACCGGAAGCAAGGTATTCGCGCCGACCAAGGCCAGCAAGCGGCAGGTCAAGGTCCACAGCGATGCCGCAACACGCTTCGGCGACAAGGGGACCAGCGTCTTCGACGCAGCCGACAACCGCTTCACGGACGCCTACGCCCTCAAAACGGCAGACGGTGGCGCACTGGTCCTCTTCTCCCACACGCACACCCAGACCGACGCCGTCGCGCACTCCGGCCTGCAGATGAACCCTGGAAAGGACGACCGGGCCTGGCTCCACGACGTGCCCCGCACCTCCATCCGCTACACGTTCGTGTGCAACGACGCCGCCACCGTCCCCGCGAAGGCCGAGCCCTCCCGGCTGATCGGCTACACCTGCGCCCGCACCGACGCCTCCGGCCCCCCGGTCGCCTCCTGGTCACACCGCGCGTAGCCGCACCCGCCCGCCACCTGGACGGCCGCCGGACATCCCCCGCCCCTGCTCGCTCCGGAGAACTCCCTGTCCACACACTCCTTCATCGCCCGCCCCACCGCCGGCACGGGGTACAGCGGCATCCACGTCCAGCTCGACGGCGTGCCCAGCCACCACCTCCCGCTCCTCCTGGCCGCCTACCAGTACAAGTTCGGACGCGACATCGAGGCCATGGCCCAGCACCTCATCGACGACATCGCCGTCGGCTGGGACGAACTCGGCACCGACCTCCTCGACGACGCCCCACCCACGCTCGTGACCGCGCTGACCGGCGGCGAACACTGGCCCAGCCGGACCCTCGATCACCTGATCACTCCGGACGGCTCGCCCCCGGTGCGCATGACGGTCACCGACACCACCGCCGGCGAACTGGGCATGCAGTGGGGCTACATCCTGCATCCGCAGGGCATCGAAGTGATCAGCATGGCTCACACCGGCACGGGCCCCCTCGTCGCCTGGGACACCGACCCCAGTACCCCCTTCAGCGACCACCCGGCGCACTGGCCCGCCATCACCACACGCCGGACGCCCACCACCTCGCGCGCCACGCGCCCGCCGCGGCCCGCTGCCGGAGCAGCGCCGACCGGGCCCCGCACGGCTGCCCGCCGCTGACCCGCACCGCCCCCCCATTGCCGGAGACTCCCCTGCCCACTCCCCTGATCACGGTCGTCATCGCCACCCGCCTGCACGACGACCGCCTCGACTACCTGACCGCCATGCACGCCAGCCTCACCCGGCAGTCCGTGCCGTGGGAGGCAGTGATCGCGCTCGACGGCACCACACCCGAACACCTGCCGGCCCCGCTCGCGCAGGACTCCCGCATCCGCACACTGACGCTGCCCCGGCCGGTCGGCGCCGCCTGCGCCAGAAACCTGGCCCTCACTCACGTGCGCACCCCCTACGTCAACTGGGCCGACGATGACGACCAGTTCACCGATGACGCCATGTCCGTACGGCTGAACGCCCTGGAATCCACCGGGGTCGGCTGGTGCGCGGGCTGGAGCGAGGACCAGCACCCCGATGGCTCGACCACCCTGTGGCGCTGCCCCACCCCGCCCGGCCGGCACGAGGCCGGCGACGTGTGGACGTATTGGAAGTCGCCGACGGACACGATCCCCATCGGGCCGACCACGATCCTCGCCCGCACCGACCTCGTGCGCGCCGCGCCGATGGGCGGTCTCGTCCAGGGCGAGGACTACTGCGCGGCCCTCGGCGTCACCGCGCTCGCGCCCGGAATCCTGCTGCCGGTCCCTGTGTACCGGTACCGCAAGTGGAACGGACAGATGACAGCCCAGGTCGGATACGACCAGCTGGAGGCGGCGGCCCGGGAGCACGCCTGGGCGTACGGCCGCAGCCTGCGCGCCGTCCTGCGCGGTGGCGAGGACCTGGTCCGTGTCTGAGGCGCAGATCATCCTGTCGCACAGCCGGGAATCCGGGATCGTCGCCATCGCCTCGGGCGAGCAGTACCCATGGGCGCACACCGCCCTCACGGAAAGCGGCTTCCAGCGGGACAACGACGGGGTCTGGCACCTGCCCGCGGGCGGCGCCCCGACCACCGTGGTCGATCTGGTCACGTGCGCGAAGCGGCACCGCGCCAGCGTGCACACGAGCAGCCGCCGGTTCATCGGCGACGCCGCCCGCGACCTCGCGCGCCTGCTGCCCGGCCAGTGGCACGCCTCGGTCGAGATCTATGCGCATCCCGCTTGGCAGGAAGACCTGGTCCCCTGGATCTGGGACAGCGGCGAACTCGGCCGCGCCGTCCAGAGCGAGCGGATCCCCTACGCCGCGCTCCTCACCGACGCGGCACAGGGCACCACGCTGCTGTTCATCGAGCGGCCCGGCCATCAACTCGACTACCTGGCAGGCGCCTTCTCGCCGGAAGGGCTCGAAGGGGGCTACGGCGATCCCCACGCCCCGCGCAGCATCGTCCTGCCGCCGTTTCCCGGGCGGGCTGCCCAGGCCCTCACCGACCGGTACCTTCCCTCCTACGAGCAGGCCGTCCATGCCCGCCAGACGGCGGCCACCGCCGCCGTGCTCGGAGACATCCGCTCCGAGCACGACACCTGGCAGGCCATGAACGCCTCCGGCCGCTACAGCGACACCACCCCGCTGAGCGCCGCCGCCCTCGGCGCCGCGACGGAGTTGTTCCTCGACCACGCCTGGCGCCGTTTCCTGACCGTCGTCGACCACGCCCCGACGCTGCTCGACCGGTGCCGGCCCGCGAACAGCCCGTGGCCCGACGACGCCGCAGCCCTCTCCCGTCTGGCAGACGCCGTGATCGATGCCGAAGCCCTGCTCGACGAGATCGTCCACGGTGGTTCCGTTCCGGAGCAGGAGCGCCGAGCACGCGCGTGGCCGGCCATCGAGACCTGGCTCACCGACGGCGACGCGTTCTTGCGCCAGGCCCGCCTGAGCGCACCCCACCGCCGCGCGGCCCTCCCCGTCACAGCCCCAGCCCGCCCCTTCGCCGCGGCCCGGTCGGCGTACCGCAGCCACTGACCGTTCCCTCGAACAAGTCTGGAGACTCCCGCTCCCTTGCACCCCGGCACCCACTTCTCCTTCGGCGACCACAAGGAACACGGCTTCGTCGCCTCCTTCACCTCCTCGATTCCCCAGCACCTCGCCCACTGGTTCCTGGAGCGCGAACAGTTCGAGCCCGTCCCCGGTGAACCCGGGCTGTACCGCCTCAGCGAGCCCGAGCGCGATGGTCCCCGCCGTACCCGCCAGGCCGTCCACGACCTGCGCCGCCACGGCTACACCGTGCAGGCCGACATCCGCCTCGACCCGGCCCTCTCCACCGGCCCACCGCGCCCCGTCCGGCCCAACGGACTCTTGGAGCGCCGCAGCCGGCTCGCCCAGGCCGCCGCCGGCCGCACAACGCAGCGCTCCACACCGCCCACCACCTCATCGTCGGCCCGGCCGATCCCGCCGAAGCCCACCTACGCTCCCACCGTCCACCTGACGGCCGCAGCCGGCGGGCGGTCCCGATGACACCCGCGAACAGCCCGGCCCCCGACAGCCCTTTGCTGACAGCGTCCGCACTGGCCAGCAAGGCACGCGACTTCCGGCTGCGGATGGCAGTCATCGACTGCGAGACCGATGCCGCCCTCGACATGACACGCGACCGCCACGGCCGCACCGTCCACGCAGACGCCGCCGCAGCCGCACGAGCCCACCGTGACAAGGCGGCGCTGGAGGCGTACACCACCCACCTCGCCCCCCACGCCGAGGCTCTCCTCGATGCCGCCCGACTCGCGCTCGACGCGTTGCCACCCGCCCGGCACCTGACCGGGTGGCGGGCCGTCCTGGACGGCCTGGCATCCTCCGCCGCCGAACTCCGCCGGGCCCTCGACCGGCCCGCCGCGCCCGGCTCCCCCGCCGAACGCGCTCAGCACGCGGCCCTGTGGCCGCACCTCACCGCCTGGGCGGACCACAGCCCGATCGCCAGCAACCTCGCCGACCAGCGCGACGGCCAGCACCACAAGGCTCCGCTGACCGACGAGGAACAGCAGCAGTGGACCGACAGGGCCCGGGCCGCGCAGACACGTGGCGCGCTGGAGCCGACCGAGTCGTGGTACGCCGCCGACGGACAGCCGATCACCCTCGCTTACCTCGTCGAAGACGACGACTCCACAGTGGTCGCGCTGCGCGGCGACCCGGGCGTACCGGGCTGGCAAGTGATCGGGCACTTCGCCCACGAGCACGAGGCGGGCAAGGCCCTTCCCGCTCCGGTCCCACCCGGCGTGCTGCGCCCGGACATCTCCCGATTCAACCGCCCGGCACCGGCCCCGGAGCTGTCCCTGCAGGACCTCATCCGCGACGTCGTCGAAGGCCACAGTGCCGGTGACGCCTCGAACGCTCTCCTGGGAGCCGTCCAGCGCGGCTACGCCGCCGGCCCGATGGTCCGCCTGCAGGAACTCCTGGAGACCAGCAGCCAGTTCGCCAGCGCCCTGGAAACCGTGCAAGCCCGCCAGATCGCCGCACGCCTGTCAGCGCTGAGCCGGCAGATCGAGTTCCTCACCCGCGAAGTCGAAGAAGCAGCCGAAGACCTCGGTGCGACCGTCGCCGTCCTGCCCCCGCACCGCACCCCCGTGCTGCGCACCCGCCCGCGCCCGGCCGTGGACACCACACCGCCCGCGCCGCCGCCCCGCGCCAGCACGACCGCCCGCCACCGATAGGAGATCCGCTTTGCCCGAAGCACCAGCAGAGCCGTTCATGCCGATCCGGCACACCATCACCGGCGAGATCACCACCACCGGCTACAACGCCGCCGCCCGGCGGATCCTGCTCCAGGCCGGCTTCGAAGAGACGCCAGGCTGCGCCTGCCGAGCCACGGAACCCGGTACGGAGCGGACGCACGGGCCTGCTCGGCAGCCAGCCAGCTGCTCGTCGCCGGCCATCCCGTGCACCTGGACCGAGCCCTCGGTCGGCCGGTGAGCGCCGACGGTACGCCCCGGTTGGCCCGGTCGCCGATGTCGGCACAGTCCGTGATCCCTTCCGAGAGCAGCCAGCCTCTCCAGCGCATCGCCAACCCCGTCCCCACCCACACCTGTTGAAGGGGTCTCGTTTTGACCACACCCGGGCCTACCAGACCAGCGCGCACCAAGGGCGGCGAACTACGGGCCAAGGTGGCCCGACTGCTGGCCGACCGGCCGGCGGACAAGCTCACCATCGGGGACATGGCCAGGCAGCTGGGCCACTCCCACGGCGCCGTCCGCAACGCCGCCCTCACCCTGGTGCGACGCGGCGAGGCCGACCAAAGCGGGACCGGACAACCGGAGTTCCGCGCGAACGCGAAAACCGCCGCAGCCGCGCAGACCGCTGTGATCAGCCCACCGGGCACCCACTCTCCCCGCGCCCAGGCGGCCACGGCCCGTACGACCTACACCGCAGCAGCCGCGCCCCGGCAGAGCGGCCCGATCCGCCGCGCGGGGGGCCAGCTCTACCACCCCCGGGAGCTGGCCGATCTGCCCGACGTCGAGGCGTTGAATCGCTTGCGCGACGCCGACGTGCCGGTGCTGCTCTACGGCCCTCCGGGCACCGGCAAGACGAGTCTGGTCGAGGCGGCGTTCCCGGACCTGCTCACCGTCGCCGGTGACGGCGACACCACGGTCGGCGACTTGATCGGCGAGTACACACAGGACGACGCGGGAGCCTACGTCTTCCAGTACGGTCCGCTGGTCACCGCGATGACCGAGGGCCGCGCCCTGCTGATCGACGATGCCACCTTGATCTCACCGAAGGTCCTGGCGGCGCTGTATCCCGCGATGGACGGGCGCAGGCAGATCCAGGTCAAGGCCCACAAGGGCGAGACCATCAAGGCCGAGCCGGGCTTCTACGTGGTGGCGGGCCACAATCCCGGCGTCCACGGCGCGGTGTTGACGGAGGCGCTCGCGAGCCGGTTCAGCGTGCAGATCCAGATCGGCACGGACTACGACCTCGCCCTGGCCTTGAGGATCGATGCCCGGGTGGTCCGGGTCGCCCGACACCTCGCCCACCAGGTCGAGCTCGGCGAGCTGGGCTGGGCCCCCCAACTGCGGGAACTGCTGAGCTACCAGAAGACCGAGGCCGTCCTCGGCACCAAAGCCGCGCTCGCGAACCTGGTCGGCATCGCTCCTGTGGAGGATCGCGACGCCGTCGCCGCCGCCGTCACCAAGGCTGTCGGCGTCAAGAAGATCGCGCCCCTCACCCTCGGCAAGCAGCTCCCCGCCTCAGCCGCCCGGCAGCCCCCGGGCAGCACCGGCTCCGCACACCGGGGCCGCCCGCGATGAGCGCCCACCACCACGTCCAGTCCCCCGCCACCACGCCGGACGACGACGCCGACCTCGCACGTTGGGACGACGACGGCGCCCCGCCCGCGCAACCCCGCTCCTCCCCGGCCGCGTGGCTGCGCGTGGGAGCCGAACTCGGCGATCGGCTGGTCGACCTCTCCGGCCGCCAGGACCTCCTCGTCACCTGCCGCCCCGGCACGCGCAGCGGCGCACCGGCCGCGTTCTTCCCCACTCTGGGCGAGGTCGAGTTCGACGCCCGCCTGTTCGCCCCCCTCCAGCCCCACGAGATCCATCCGCGGATCATGGGCGACGAGGAGCGGTATCCCGCCGCCTGGGGAGTGTTCGTCCACGAGGCCGCGCACGCGGCCCACTCCGTCTGGACACAGCCTGCCGGAGCGGACCCCCGTGTCGTCGAGGCCGCGCTCCTGCTGGAGGAGAGCCGTGTCGAAGGCGCACACCTGATCACGCGGCCCACGGACCGCACGTACCTGCGCACCAGTGCCCGAACCCTGGTCATGCCCGACATCGCCCACCCCACCCTCCAGGGCATCGAGCACGCCGCCGCCGTGGCAGCCCTGATCCTCGGCCGCCGTGACGTCGGCATCCTGGACGCCGGCGAGACCCGGGCCGTCGCCGATCTGTGCGAAAAGGTGCTGGGCGCAGACCTGCTGACCACCCTCACCCGCATCTGGACCGGAGCCCACCAGTGCGCCGACCACGACGCCACGACCATGCTCGCGCACGCTCAAAAATGGTGCGACGCTCTGGACGCCGCGGCCCCCGCCCTGCCCGTGCCGGAGAACCTCACCGATCTGCTGTCCGGCGCCGTGGAGGTCGTCATGGACAGCACGGCAGCCACCGACGCCGCCGACCTCGCGGCACAGGCCGCAGCGGTCAACGCCATGGCGTCACGGTCCAAGGCGCAGGCTCAGGACCGCGCCCAGCGAGCCGGCCAGCGACGCAAAGCCGCCGCCACCGCCAAGTCGGTGTTCAACGCCCGTAGCACCACCGTCAACCCCGACGGCACACCGGCGCCCTCCGGCAACCCGGTCACCGGCACCCGCAGGCCCACCGCCGCCGAGCAGAGCGCCGCCGCGCGCCTGAGCCGCGCCCTGCGTGCCGCCGCCTACCGCGAGCGGACCGAGGAGCGGACCACCAGCCCCACCCCGCCCGGCCGCCTCAACATGCGCGCGGCCCTCGCCCGCGACGCTCAGCGCGCGGCCGGGTCGGTCCCCACCGCAGAACCGTTCACCCACACCCGCCGCCGGAACTCCCCCACCCCACCACTGCGTGTGGGGATCGCCGTCGACGTCTCCGGCTCCATGCGTGCCGCCTGCGCGCCCGTCGCGTCCGCTGCCTGGATCGTGGCACGCGCAGCAGCCCTGACCGACCCCGACTCCCGTACCGCCACCATCGCCTACGACAGGCACCTGACCGCACTGACCCGTCCCACCCACCGAGCACCAGAGCGCGTGACGACGTTCGATGCCACCGGCGGCCACCACAACCTCGCCAACGCCATCGACGCACTCGACCACGGCCTCGAACTCAGCCGCCCCGGCGCCGGCCGCCTCCTCGTGATCGTCACCGACGCCCGGTACGGCAGCGACGAAACCGCTCAAGCCGTCACCCGCGTCAAGCAGCTCACGACCGCCGGCTGCGCCGTACTCCAGCTCACCCTCACCGCGGAATCCCGCCACTTGCCGGGGACCACCTTGCTGCACCTGCCCCAGCCCTCCAGCGCTCCCGTCGCCATCGCCACGGCGGCCACAGACGCCATCCGCAGGACCCGCTGAGACGACGCAGAAGGCGCAAGCGTCCCCGAGACCACCACCAAGCACTCCAGACCACCTCCGCCCGCCGCATAAATCGTGCAACCCCAACCGTCAACGAAAGGCACTCGATTTGAAGCCCCAGACCAGCAGCCCGATCTCGAACGTAACGCCCATCAAACGGAATTCCCCGGGGGTGAGTACGCACTGGACCGTGGAGCACGCCTGCTCTCACCGGGTAGATCATGACCTGTCCAACCGCCCCGCCGACAAGCGGGCCGGCTTCGCCCGTTGGCTCGCGTCGAAGGACTGCACCGACTGCTGGAAGGCGGCGCGCGACGCCGACTCCGAGTCCAAGGAAAAGTGGCTCGCGGAGAAGCGCGCCGAGGAGCAGGAGGCAGCCGCCACCTGGGCCAAGCAGTTCGACATGCCGCAGCTGGAGGGCCCGGAGAAGGCCCTGGACTGGGGTGAGCGCTCCCGCCATCAGCTGATGACGGCCGCGCACACCGCCCTGGTCATAGAGGGCAGTTGGGACGAGGCGGACTGGGCAGAGCTGGAGGAGAAAGCCCGCTCTATCACCCGTGCCGGATGGTGGATCGACCAGCGCGACTCCGAAGGCACTGACCTGCTCGAACTCCTCGACGCAGCCACCGAGGCGGACCGCGGGACGGAGAACCCGTTCCGCTGACGACGGGGCAACATAGCCGGGAAACGCCGGTTAGCCAAACCGGCGTTCCTCCGGACTATTGATGCTCCCACCCCGCCAGCCATCGCGTGGAAGGAACCGCGTGCTCCCTCCGTCCTGGGACCATCAACCCACCCCCGTCACCGCCCTCACCCCCGACCCACTCACTCCCACCCGCGACATCACCCACGCCCACTTCCAGGCCGGAGACACCGTCGTCGTCCTCAAGGGCGTGGCCGGCGGAGAACTGTGGGGAGACTCCATGCGCATCGTCGCCCCCTCCTGGCACACCCCCACCGACGAGGACGGATGGCGACTGCGTGATCCCACCGGCGGTGCCCAGTCCTACGTCACCGCTCACCCCCGCTACCTCGTGCACCTCTCGCGCCGCTGCCCGGACTGCCTGATCTACCTGCGGGCCATGGAAGACGCCCTCCTCGCACGGTTCGCCGACCGCGACGAGCTGATCGACTGCGGCTGGTACACCACCACCGCCCTGGGCCAGCTCGTGCACACCGCAGACACCAGGGGCGGCCGATGACTCCCCCCACGAACCGCCCCGACCGTGCCGCTGCGCTCCACAAGGCCAGGGCCCGAGCCACCGCAACTCCGGACGATCCTTCCTGGCCGCTGCGCCTGGCCGAAGACCTCCACGGCATCCGGGCCGACTGGAAAACCTCAGCCGAGGTGTGCGCGGACGCCGCCTGGGCGGCACGGTCAGCCGCCCGCAGCGTCCTGGGCCTGCTGTCCCCGGAGGATGTCCTCGCAACGAACCGCAATCCGATCACCACCCGCACCTTGGTGCATCTGTACCTGAGCGCCCTGCGGTTCGACTTCCGCTGCCCCACCCTCCAGCAACTCGTCGAACAACTCGCGGAACCCACGCGTCAGCCTCTGGACTGCTACACCCGTGCCCTGTACGCCTTCGCACTGCTGGGCCAGTCCCGCCCCGAGGGCCTGACGGTCATGGACGAGGTCCTCACCCAGGCCGAGGAGCACATCAAGACCCTGCACGTCCTGCTGCACGGACTGTGGCTCGGCCAGGACCTGGACCACGGCGCGGAGCGTCTGTTGGCCCTCAGCTCCCGGCCGGCCCTCGCCACAGGCACCGATCCGATCGTCCTGTTCCGCGTGGCGGGGGCCCTGCGCCGGCTGGGCCGGTACGACGAAGGGCTGGGCGCCATCGACAGGGCGATCGATTGCCTCCCGCCGGGAGACATCTCGGTTCACGCCGACCTGGTCCGCGAGCGTTCCCTGATCTGTGCGGCTCGCGACCTTCAGCAGTACCGGTCGACCACCCGCACGTCGAGCGGGGTGCCGTCATGATGCCCTGCGTGCGCGCGCGGACCTACTCGCCGCGCGAACCGCTCGACGAGGCGCTCGGTCGGCCCCTTTCAACCAACGAGTGCCTGACGGAGTACACCGTGGTCGCCCACTGGCCGGGCCTGGACTACTACACCCCGGACGACGAGCAGAGAACCTGGACGTCCGTTCAGTGGGCCGAGCACCTCGAAGACCCGTACCTGGAGCACCCGTTCGCGGCCAGCCCGGACGACGACCGGCGGGCGATCCTCCACCTCGACATCCGGCTCCACCCGGACGACCGGGAGCTGACCGGCTACGAGTGGTCCGAGGCCGCCCACCGGCTCGCTCGGGCCGCTGGTATCGAGGTTCCCGGTGCCGCGGAGCACGGTTGTCGGTGGATCGCCGTCCACGCTCAGCCCGGACGCCTGGATCTGCTCGTCAACCTGCTCCACCTCGACGGCACCTGGCACACCCCGCCCACCGACATCCTGCAGCGCCTTGCCGGTGAAGCGCGCCGCATCGAGCAGGACATGAACCTGATCCCCGCCCGCACCGGCCCCACAAAGCGGCCCGCTGCCCGTACGGTCCCCGCTGCTTCCGCACAGCTCGCGGGCGTCCTCACGCAGCTTGCCGACGAGCAGGCCGGCCCGCTGGCCACGGTCCGCGGACTGGTCGAGCACACCGCGTACCGGATCGCCCACCAGCCGGGGGCTGCCGGCACGGACACGGCGCACCGTCTGGAGCTGATCGCCCGCCGCCTCCACGCGATTCAGCAGGACCTGGACACCACTGCGGCCCATCTGGCCCAGCCCCGGGTCGCCGCCGCACCGGCCGCGGCCCAGCGCACCGCTCACCGATCTCCGTAGGAGAAACGTCTCTTTGCCCCGCACCACCGGCCGCTTCCTGGACATCCGCCGTGACCCGCACTCCGGCGAACTCCTCGCCCGCGGGGGCGACGCTGAGGCACACAGCATTCTCCAGCGCGCGGGATTCGTCGCTGTCGTCCGCCTCCACGAGAGCTACCACCGCGCCCCCGCCGACCTCACCGAGGACGACGAGTCCCGTCTCGCCACCGATGCCGTAGGGCGCCTGCGGGCCGTCGGGTACCACGTCGACTGCGACGAGCCCTTCGGCACCGAAGCCCGCCCCGCCCGCTATCCCGCGCTCGGCGCCTCGGTCTCCCACCTCGCCGAACGCCTCCGCGAGGCCACCGACACCGCAGAGGCAGCCGACGTCCTCACCGAACTCACCGCGCCCCACGACGGCATCCTCGCCGGGTTCGAGGAAACCCTCGGCGCCCTGGCGGAGTTCTTCGACGGTCTCGGCGACGCGAGCGATCCGTACACCGCCGGGCGCCTGCGCTACCTCGCCGACGCATACCTGCCCGTCATCCACTCCGACCTCGCGCACACCCGCGAACGGCTGGCCGACCGGCACGCCCCTCACCCCGGCCGCCGCGCCTGCACAGAGCAGGTTCCCGACCACGAGACCGAACGCTCCGCGGTGTGCGCCTGCCCGCCCCCGCCGCGTGCCATGCCGGCCCTGGCACCGCCACCCGTCGGTGCCGCCCGCTTGCGCCGCTGAGCCCCTGCAACTGCCCAAGGACACCATGCACGACCACAGCGCCTCCGAGCGCCTCGCCTCCTATGCCGACGTCCTCGCCGGCGAACTCCCCGACACCTGGACCAGCACCCACCTGACGGCCGACGACAAGGACGACCTCGCCGAACTCACCGACCGAATCTGGGACCTGGACCTGGTCGCTGCCTCCCTGGCCGAACACCCCCTGCAGCAGGCAGCCGTCCTCAGCCGCCCTGACGGCGCGCAGCTCGTTCTGATCGACCGGCACGACGAACGCGACGGCTTCCTCCTCGCCGCCATCGCCCCCCGCGCCCTGCCGGATGAGGCGTACCGCGGCGTCTCCGAGCCCAACGGCATCGCCCTGACCGACGACCCGTTCCTCGGTGCCGAGCAGGTCGCCGGCGACCTGCTCGTCCGCTACGACCGTGCGCTCGCCCAGGTCCGGCACAACGCCCTGGGCGGCATCCAGCCCTCCCAGCCGGACCGGGTCGTCCTGACCTGGCAGCCGGACGGCAGCGTCGCCACCGCCCCTGCCGACGACCGGGCCGGCACGATCCTCCTCGCCCACGGCTTCGTCCAGGACCCGCACAGCGGCATCTACCGCCTGGAGGGCGACGACTCCCAGGCCCAGGCCCGCGCGCTGCGTGAGATCGGCCCGCAGCTCGACGCGCTCGGTATCGGCACCGCTCTCCAGCACCCGGCAGCCCGGACCGCGCCCACCGCAGCCCAGGCGCCCATGCCGCCGGCCCCCGCCGGCACTCGCACACCCACCGCCAGGACGCGATGAACCAGAGGGAGCCCGACTTCTGGGTCCTGGAGTACGTCACCATCACCAAGGACTCCCGCACCGGCCTGGTCGTGGCCATCGGCGGCACCGAGCAGGCCGCGGACATTCTCCAGCGGACCGGCGGCTTCGTCTCCGCTCCCGGGCCCCGCGGTGACTACCACCGTCTTCCGCACGGCCTGCCCATCGAGCAGCAGCGCCTGAAGGCGACCACCGCCTCGCACGCCCTGCTCGCCGCCGGCCACAGCGTCCACCTCGACCCCGCCCTGAACATGCTGGCCACACCCGACGGCGAACGTGACGCAGCCCTGCGCTACCTCACCCAACTCGCCGAGCGGGCCTCGGCCGCCGAGACCAGCAGCGCGGTGGCCGAGGTCCTGACCGAGGTCGCGGCCCCCATGCACGGGCTGCTGCCCCTGACTAGAGAAGTGATCGTCCGCGCCTGGATCACCGCCAGTGATCTCCACGGCGCCGCGCCTGGCGAGGAACCCGAGCCCATCGCACGGCTCGGCAGCACCGCCAACTCCCTGAGCGAAGCCGCCCGCGTCACCCTGCACGCCCGCAACCACGCCGCCCGCCCAACGCAGCCGCCGACCACCGCACCGGCCCCGGCACCGGGCCGTGCACAGGCCCCGGTTACCCGCCGCCGCTGACCCCGGAGAAGAAACGTATGGCCAATCTGGCCGACGAGTACGGCACAGACGTAGAGATCTACATCAAGGCCCTGACGACCACCATCCACGCCGACACCCCCACCGGCGCCCCCGCTGGACTCCACGACCTGCTGGAACAGCTCGGCCTCGAACGCCACGAATACCCCACAGGCGAGCCGCTCTACATCTGGCACACCGTGCCCGATCACCTCGGTGCCGAGGAGCAGAAACGCCTGGCGAACCGCGCCATCCCCGCCCTACTCCTGGCCGGATACACGGTCAACTGCGACCCCGAGGTCTTCGACGAGGCCCTCTACCAGCAGGCCGTGCACCGCCTCCGGGCGCGCGCGGCCCGCCCCGCCCCGCAGCAACCGGTGCCCGCCAGTTCCCCCTCGCGCCCCGCACCGGCCCGCCGCACCCCGTAAGCCCGGGCGGCCCCGGCACCGCGCCGGGGCCGCCCACCTCCCCGCCGCCCGATTCCACGGAGAAACCCGTAGCAGAACGCACACCTGCACCGATCAGCCATGGGCTCAAACCCCGGCTCGCAACAGCCCTGTTCCGCCGCTATCTACGCGCCTGCATCACGGCCGGTCCCGACCGCGCCTCCCCACTGGCCGGCGCCCGCCCGGAAGCCGTCCCCACCGAGGCGCAACGCGTCGGGCAGCGCCACCATCACTGACCGTCCACGCACCCGGAGGAGCATGTCCCACCCCGCCCCCTACCCGGTGAGACTGGCCGACGAGATCACCCGCCAGCTCGGCCAGCTCTCCGACCACCTCTCTCAGCTTCCCCCGCCCCAGGCCGCGCAGGTCATCGCCCGCGTCCTCGACCCGGACAACGGAGTCCTCGGCGGCGTCACTCACCTCGTCATCGCCGGCAGCCACTTCGCCAAGAGCGAGGCGGAACGAGGCGCCCTGCCAGCGGAGGTATGGCTCGCCTTGGGCCGTGCCGCCAACGAACTGCACGACATCAGCCTGGACCTGGACGAGCACCAGGACCTGCTCCAGCACCTCGGCACCCGACCGGCCACCAGCGCGGCGAAGCCTCCGGCTCCTGCCCCGCTCGTCGTACGGCGGCGCCGGTGAAGAAGAAGCAGTGGCAGGGCTGGGGGCCGGGCGAGCAGGCCGAGCAGCACTACCTCGTCCAGCCCCGTGCCCTGGCAGGCGGCGGTGACGTCCGGCACGTCTCGGAGTTCCTGCGCGCCTCGGGCTGGCGGGAGAAGTCCAAGAAGGGCGGCCCGCTGCTCATGGAGAGCCCGGACCGCACCGTCCGCGTCGCCTACGACCCCTACATCCTGCCGGGCGGATGGACCATCCACGGCCGGGCAGGCGGCGCGACCGGTGAATGGTCTGCGCACCTGGGCCGGCAGACGCCGGTGGAGATCGTCGCCGGTCTGACCGACGCCCTCACCCGCCCCCGCTCCGCACACGCCCCCAACGTCTGGGCACCTCTGCAGGAGCAGAACTGGCACATGCGGTTCGAGGGCCAGGACTATATGGCGACCAGCCCCGACGGGACCGCGTGGATGCAGTACCGCCAGGGCGTCGATGGCTCGGCGATGTGGTGGACCGGAGCGCAGGACAAGCAGGGCAACGGCTGGACTGCCCACTTCACGCCGAACACGCCGATGCACCTGGTTCAAGCCTTCTCAGCCGAACTTGCCGGCCCGGACCCCGTGATGCGCCCACGCGGACGTGTCCCGCACAGCGCCCAGATCCGTACCTGGTCGGTCTCCGTCAAGCCCTCCCAGCTCAGCGCGTGGCAACAGGCTCGGATCACAGCTGCCCGCGCCGCCACCTGGGCCCGCAACAGCGCCCGAAGCGCCCGGCCACGCACCACCGCCCGTCCCTACACCCCGGCCGGCGGTGCCCGGACCCGCCGCTGACCTTCATCCCCATCTCAAGGAGCCCGATGCCTGCCCCTACCCCGGACACCCTTCGCGCCCTGACCGAAACGCTGTCGGACGTCACCGAGTACCTGCGCGAGAATCCCGACCCCGCCGAAGCCCTCGCCCTCGTCGAGCCGCTCCTCGACGAGTACACGGGCCTGCCCGTCCAGCTCGCCGACACCCTGCGTGCCCTCGCCCGCACCATCCAGGAGCACCAGGCCATCCCACGCACAGCGCACGTCAACCTCCTGATCTCCGAGCTGCGCTCCGCCGCCTGGGAGCAGACCGACCAGCACACCCTCCACTACGTCCTGGACGAGCTGCGCGCGCTGCACGACGACGCCGAGAGCGAGCAGGGGTGCAGCCGGTGCCGTTGAGCGAGCGCCAGCTCGACGCCTTCGCCGACCAGCACGCCGGGCAGATCCCCTTCGACACCAGCCCTCGCCACCTCGCCGGCCCGGGCGACGCCCGCCACGTCACCCACGGCCTGGCCGCGGCCGGATGGGCCACGGTCTCCGACCCGCTCAGCGCCGAGATCGTGATGGCCAGCCCCGATCACCGCTACCGCCTGCAGTTCGACCCGCAGTCCGCCACCTCCGCCTGGTGGCGGCTGCGGGCCGCCCCCGGCGACAACGAACACGACTGGTACGCCGAGTTCGGTGAACTCGTGCCGGCCGAGGTCCTCGCCGGCCTCACCGACGCCCTCATCACACCACCCTCACCCCAGCCGGACCCCTGGCAGCCGGTGACCAGCGCAGGCTGGCAGTACGAGGATGCCGGGAGAGCGCTCTCTCCGGACGCGCTGTGCCGCATCGAACACCGCCCCATGAGTGAGTTCCATGAACGGCCGTCCTGGCACATCGAGGTCAGGACAAGCAGCGACGAATCATTCCCGGGCCGGCGGATCTGGCATGCCTTCCTCGACGAGCACGTTCCCGATCGCCTCGCCGGTGCCTTCCTGGGCGCGCTGACCGACCAGAGCCCGCTGCAGCGCGGCATGTTCGACCGCACCGCCCACTACAGCGCCGTCCGGGAGCCGAGCCCGCTGCGCCCGCAGCAGGTAGTCGACGCGCACACCGCCCGGGTGAAGACGCTCCGCGCACAGGCCCGCGCCGTGCGCCGTCAGCAGACTGCCCCCGCGACACCCCCGGCGCCCCCTACCGCCGTCCAGCCGGCCGCCCGCCGCTGACCTAAAAGGATGCTCCCATCTCCCGCACCACGAACCACGGCCGCCGCACCTCACTGCGGCGCCTCAACCGCTACCTGCGCCACAGTGAACGGATCCTGGCGTCCTGGGACGCCTTCACCGAGTTCAACACGGACCTGGACGGCTGGCCCTTCGACGAGGACGCCTACGGCCGCCGGGCCGCCGTCCGTGACGCAGACACCGCCGCAGCGTTCGCCAGCATCCGCCCTGGCGCCCGCCAATTGCTGGCCACCGCCCGCCTCCAGCTCCAGCACCTGCCCGCACACCTCACGCGGCCCAGCTGGCCCGGTCAACTGACCATCCTGGAGGAAGCACTGAGCCACCTCGACGCCCTGGACGCTCAATGGCGCCAGACCCGGGCCCAGCTCCCCGAGGGCACCGGACCGGGCAGCGAAGCGTACGTCGACGCGCTGGACGAGCACCACGCCGAGTGCTGGAGCTACCTGGACGACTGGGCCTGCCACGGCCGCGCCATCCTCGACATCCAGGCCGCCGCACGCCAAGCACCGACCCGGCCGAAGCGCCCGCAGCTCCCCGCCCTGACGTCCCGGCGCAGCGGACACGGCGCGAGGGGACGGTGACCATGCCTGACCGCCCCGCCAACGTCGACATCGACTACATCGCCCCGCGCCACCTGGCCGGCGGCGGCGATCCCGCCTGGATCACGGTCCCCCTCCACCGTGCCTGCGGCTGGAGCTACGGTCACGACCCCCTGATGCCCCGCGTCCTGCTTTCCAGCCCCGACCAGAAGGCCCTCCTGCGGCTGGAGCCCGACCCCGACGGACGATGGTGGACTCTGCAGCACGCCCCCGCGCCGGACCGGCCCGCCTGGTTCGCCAGCTTCGATGCCCGCACCCCCGTCGAAATGATCGCTGCGTTCACCGATGCGCTGACCGATCCCACTGCCGATCCAGCAGACAACTGGGATCCGCAGGAGCCGCTTCTGACAGCAGGCTGGACTCCGGCCTACAGCCACCACCGGCTGGCCTCACCCGACGGCACCGTCCGCGTCGAGGCCGACGAGACGACCGGGGCCTGGTGGGTCGACACCGCCCTCCGCGACTTCCGGACTCTGCTGTGGCAAGCCCACTTCAGCGAGCACACCCCACCGCGCCTGATCACCGCGTTCACCGCCGCGCTCGCCGACCCCCGACCGGTGCCGCGCACCGCCGGCCCCTCCAGCCTCCCAACTCGCAGCCCGGACCTCATCAGCCTCTCGCACCGGGAAGTACCGGCCACGCAGGTCGCCGGCGCCCTGGAAGAACGCATCCGCTCCCTCGCCGCACGCCGATCCGGCCCGCCGGCGACGAGTACGCGTCCTCCGCAACGGCCGCAGGCCGAGCGCCACCGCCAGCGCTGATCCCTCCGTCCCCGCCTGGAAGCACCTAGCCCTTGCCCCCCTCCTCCTCCTCCAGCAGCAACACCGATGGGTACGACCTCGTCCTGCGCCTCCTCCTCGGCGTGCTCGCCGTCGTCGTCCCCCTGTCCCACCTGGCCTGGCTGTGCGGCAACGTCACCGCCTCCCTCACAGGAGGCAGCTGGGCCCCCTACCAGCCGACCAACGCCTTGCTCCACCCCGAGCAGGTCTGGCCCGAGGCCGGGGAGAACGCCCTGCTCGTCGGGGCACGCATCGTTCCCGTTCTGCTCCTCCTGGCTCTCGGGATGACGGCGGTCGCCCTGTGGATCCGGCACAAGAACCGCGGCGGCGGCCGGAAGAAGATCACCGGCATGGCCAAGGCCCGGGACATCGAGCCCTTGATGGCCAAGGCGATCACCGACAAGGCCCGCTCGCTCCGCCCGAGCCTGAAGGACGCCAAGCACATCGAAGCCCGCGACACCGGCATCCTCCTGGGCAACCTGCAGAACACCCGGCACGAGGTGCGCATGGGCTACGAAGATGTGGCCGTCGCCATCATGGCGCCCCGTTCCGGCAAGACCACCTCGCTCGCCATCCCCTCCATGCTCGGCGCACCCGGCCCGGTCCTGCTGACGTCGAACAAGGCCGCAGGCGACGCCTTCACCGCCACATACGAGGCCCGCTCCCGCGTCGGGCAGGTGTGGAGCATGGACCCACAGCAGATCGCGCACGCCGCACGCGAGATGTGGTGGAACCCCCTCGCCAGCGCGACAACCCTGGACGGGGCGAACCGGCTCGCCGGACACTTCCTCGCCGCCTCGGTGGACGCCTCCCAGCAGGGCGACTTCTGGTCCAAGGCCGGCAGCAACATCCTGTCCCAACTGCTGCTGGCCGCAGCGCTCGACGAGCGGCCGATCACCGACATCATGCAGTGGCTCGCCTTCCCCGCCGACCGCACCCCGCTCGACATCCTCCGCGACCACGACTTCGCCGCTGTCGCCGCTCAGCTCAAGGGCACCGTCGAGGGACCGCCCGAGACCCGCGACGGCATCTACGAGACCGCCCGCCAGTACGCCGCCGCACTGCTGAACAGCGAGATCGCCGCCTGGGTCACCCCGCAGAAGGACGTTCCCGAGTTCCGCCCCTCAGAGTTCGTCACCTCCACCGACACACTGTTCCTGCTGAGCAAGGACGGCGGAGGCGGGGCCTCGGCGCTGATCGCCGCGTGCGCGGACTCCGTGATGCGCGCGGCGACCGCCCAGGCCGAACGCGCCGGCGGACGCCTGGACCCGCCCATGCTGGCGATCCTCGACGAGGCCGCCAACGTGTGCAAGATCAGCGACCTGCCGGACCTGTACTCCCACCTCGGCAGCCGCGGCATCATCCCGATCACCATCCTGCAGTCCTACCGCCAGGGCCAGAAGGTCTGGGGAGACGCGGGCATGGACGCCATGTGGTCGGCCTCTACCGTGAAGGTGATCGGGTCCGGTATCGACGACCCCGACTTCGCAGACAAACTCAGCCGTTTGATCGGCGACCACGACGTGGAAACCCGGTCCACCTCGCACTCGGAGTCCGGAAAGTCGACCTCGGTCAGCATGCGGCAGGAGCGGATCCTGCCCGCCGACGCGATCCGCGCCCTGCCCAAGGGCACCGCTCTCTGCTTCGCCACCGGCATGCGCGCCGCCATGCTCGACCTGCGCCCCTGGTACCGGGAGCCAGGAGCAGAGGAGTTGTCCGCAGCCTCCGCCCGCGCGTCCAAGGCGATCACCGCCCGCGCCGTGGCGAAGCACGCGCCGACGCAGTCCGACTCCGGGAAGGCCGCGTGAGCGACGCCCTCCTGCACCTGGTGCCGGTCCGCTCCCGTGAGGCAAAGGACTTCGTGTCTCGCCCAGCGCAAAAAGACGCCGAATGACGCCCCCGCACTTCAACCAGCCGCGCCGAACGGCCTCACCACTGGCACCAGTGCAGTCACCACCGGGCCACCAGACTCACAGCCCAAGCTCCAGTGGCTGATCGGGGACTCCGTCCTTGATCAATCCGGATAGCGCATCTGCAAGGTCACGCGGCCCAAAGAGGTCCGGCCCTTGGTAGTTGGCGATCTCTGGCAGCTGCCACCAGCGGAAACCCGTGATGTTTTCAGCGGCCAACTCGTCACTCGACAGTGCGCCATTCGGCCGAAAGGCAGCAGTGCGGATGAGGAAGTAGTCCTCAACCGCGCCGTCATACCCACTCACATATCCGGGCCCGACAACCCTCCGATGCCACACGTGCGGCGGTGAGTCGTCGATCACGAGCCCGATCTCCTCATGCAGCTCACGGCGCAGTGCCGCCTGAGGTGTCTCGCCGGCCTCGATCCCTCCTCCGGGAGCGGCCCAAACCACCCTCTCCGGAAGCACGAACCTGCACAGCAGGATGCGGTCCTCCCTATCCAAAACGATCGCACGGACCGCGTGACGCAGGTTCAGCAAAGGCATCAGAGCACGCTACGGGCCGGTTCACGACCGCCGCAACGCCCCTCGACGGACCGCCTCCAGGCGTCCGCGCCCTCACCCACCGAAAGGTCACGCTCCTGTCTCGATTCTCAATAACTTGTCCGTTCCACGGAAATGCGCAGTGGAGGCACATCAGGGACACCTCTCCGTCCGAATGGGCGGACGTCGTCGAATTCGACGAAGCGATCCGGCAGGGCAATGCCCGCGCCAACGCATCGGGCAGCCGACTGCTCGGCGAGGCGTTCCTGCACCGCTCCCGCGTCCCGCTGAGCCAGGCACCGATCGACCACGTCACCGCCGCCGAGCGGACCGCCCTGTGCATCGGTGCGGACGAGGCCGACGCGCTGGAGAACGGCGTCGAGGACGGCTGCTCGCCCTGGGCGTGCCGCGGCGACGCCGACGCGCTTACGCAGGACGACTTCGGGCTGGCCACGTGATACTCGACCTCTTCGCGGGGTCGGGCGGCTGGAGCAGGGCACTGCACGTCCTCGGCGTGCGCGACGTCGGGCTGGAATGGGACCAGTGGGCGTGCAAGACCCGCGCTGCGGCGGGCCAGTTGACCATCCGCACCGACGTGGCGATGTATCCGACCTGGCCGTTCATCGGCCGCACGCACGGCATGATCGCCTCGCCGCCGTGCCAGGCGTGGAGCATGGCCGGCAAGCGCCTCGGCCTGCTCGACCAACCGCTGGTGCACACGGCGGTCGAGGACCTGGCCGCCGGACGCGACACCCGCGAACGCCTCCTCTTCGGATGCCGTGACGAGCGCTCCCTGCTCGCCGCCGAGCCGATGCGCTACCTGCACGCGCTGAACACGGTCGGCGAGCCCGACTGGGTCGCCATGGAGGAAGTACCGGACGTGCTGCCCTTGTGGAAGCAGTACGCCGCCGTCCTGCGCGGGTGGGGCTTCTCCGTCTGGTACGGGATCCTCAACGCCGCCGACTTCGGCGTCCCGCAGACCAGGAAGCGAGCGATCCTCCTGGCCTCCCGCGTCCGTACAGCACAGCCACCCACGCCCACGCACTCCCAACTCGCAGAGCCAGAATCGCTGTTCGGTCCGGGCCGTTCTCGCTGGGTCAGCATGGCCGAGGCCCTCGGATGGGGCGCGACCGACCGGCCCGTCCCCACCGTCTGCGCGGGCGGTGGCCCCGGCGGCGGGCCCGAACCGTTCCCGTCGGGCTCCCGCAAGACGCTGTCCGACGCCCGGGAGCGCGGCACCTGGATGCCCCGGCCGGACGGGGTGGTCCTCAAGTCCCGTCGTGAAGGCACCGGATGGGCGACCCGGCACGGCACACGCGAGAACCGGGCCACCGACGCCCCGGCGCCCACGTTCACCTCCGAGGCCCACCGCTGGTCCTGGTCCCTGCGCACCAACAACCAGGCCAACGCAACCGTCCGGTCAATCCAGGAGCCGGCCGGCACGCTGTTCTTCGGGCACCGCGCGAACGAGTGCACCTGGATCGCCGAACCCACCTCGCCGCCGGCCGAAGACACCGATGCGCCGGCCCTTCCCGAGCCGATCCGGATCACTGCCCGCGAGGCCGGCCTCCTGCAGACCTTCCCCGCCGACTACCCCTGGGCCGGTAACAAGGGCCAGCAGTTCTCCCAGATCGGCAACGCCGTGCCCCCGCTGCTCGCTGGCCACCTCCTCGCCCCGCACCTCGGCGTCACCCTCAACCCCGACGACTTCACCCTCGCCGCCTGATGCCCCACGCCCACGAATCCGACGAAAACGACCGCGACACCATCGCACCGCCCCAGCCGGTGTTCCACGTCGAGCAGGCCCTCCTCGGAGCCCTCCTTTTCGACCCGCATCGTCTGGACGACGTGAGCGGCATCGCTGCCGACTCGTTCTCCACCGCCGCGCACACCGCTCTGTATGTCGCGATCAGTACCCTGCCCCGGCCTGACCCTGCCGAGCACGCGAAGAACACCAAGTGGCTCGACCGCGTGCTCGCCACAGGTCGCGAGCAGGCGCGCGGGCTGACCGCCTCCTACCTGCACACCCTCATCCAGGTCTGCCCCTGGCCCAGCCACGCCCCCGCCTATGCCCGGATGGTCGAGGCGGAACACGCCCGCCGCCGCCTGCTGACGGCCGCCGAACGCCTCATCCACACCGTCCGCGACGCCACCCTCCCGCAGTCCGTCCAAACGGTGCTCGCCGAGGCCGACGCGCTCGCCGCCGTCGTGGACGACATCGCGAACCGCTTCCCGCCACGCGCAGGCGCACTGCCCCGCACCACGGCACCGCCGCCGCCCGTCGCATCCGACCGCGCGGAAGCCGTCGAGGAGGAGCAGATACTGCTCGCCACCGCCACGGCCTACCCCGCCGACATCGACTCCGTCCGGTGGCTGCTGCCCGACGACCTCACCCTGCCGCTACACGCCGGCCTGTGGCAGTGCCTGACCACCCTTGCTCACCGCCGAGAACCCGTCGACCCCGTCACCATTCTGTGGGAGGCACAGCAGCGCAGCCTGTTGGACGACGGCACTGAACCAGGCGAGGTGCTGCGCCTGCTGGCCGAACCGGCCGGATCCGTCGAGCACTGGGCCGAGAGGGCCCTGCAGCGTTCCCTTCTGGCCACGGCCGAGCACACCGGCCGGCGTATCGAGGCGTACGCCGCCGATCCGGCGAACACCCCGTTTCAGCTCGTCGTCGGCGCCCGCCGCTCCCTCGCCGACATCAGCGCCGCCCGCACCCGCTGGCAGCACGCCACCGGACCCGCCCCGACACCGCGACGGCGGCCGGCGCCCACCACCCGCGCGGGCCCGCCGACCACCACGGCCGCACACACCGTGCGCTCCACACGAACAACCCGATAGCCCCCGCCTACGCCGGTGGCCGCAGCCGAAGGCCCGGCCACCGGCAGAAGAGACGACACCCCAACGTGACTCCCACCACCGACGCCCACGTCCACCTTGACGTGCACCCCACGCACCCCAGCGCCGTCACCGCCGTCCTGACGGGCGCCCAGGCCCGCCTCGCCCTTATGGGTCTAGAGGCAGCCGACTGGACCGTCGTCGCCGACGACGTCCTGGTCCTGGCCCGCATCGATCACGAGGAGCCGTACTGGGCCGAGGACGCAGCCAAGCACCTGATCGCCGAAGGCATCACCGTCGAGATCACCCCTCGGCTCCGGGAAGCCATGGACGAGGAATGGACCTGGGCGAACTACCCGATGCCGTGGTGCACCCGCAGCGAAATCCGCGAAGTCTCCAATCAGGCCCAGAAGATCCACGACGACATCCGCCACGGTCACCTCCTCATCCACGCCCACGCCCACGACGGCCACACCACCGTCGCGGTCGGCACCTACCTCGCCCGAGGCGGCAAGTCCGTCCACCTGCACGGCGAAGACCACCTGCGCCAGGTCGCCGATACATTCGACTCACCCGCGCAGGCCCTGCTCGCCTTCGAGAAGGTCCACGGCGCCGACATGCGCCCCGGCCCGGCACCCCTGACCGACACCGAACGGGCCGCCGTCGAAGCCCGCGCCATCTTCAACGTCACCGCATGCGAGCCTGGATCGTCCGGCCCGGAGCTGGAGACGGTTCCGGTCTACCTGGCCGATGCCGGCGACCACGACGCCCTGCTCGACGCCTTCTTTGAGGCACACGGCGATTGGGAGAAGTGGCGCACCTGGTCAGATGACACGACCCACGCCATCCACGAGTCGCAGACTTTGCGCATCGAACGCGTCCACGAAACCCCCGCCCACGAGACTGCCTGGACTGTGGCCGCCTACGAGACACCTGTCTCGGACCGCATGTGGGTCCTCACCGCGACCGGCGCCACCCCCGCCCCGGTGCTGCAGAATCTGCTCATCCACCTCGCCGACGGCGACGGCTGGGACACTGTCATCAGCGCCTCAGTGGACGAGAAGATGGTCACCGCAGCCACCCAGCCGCTCTCCGGCGCCGGATGGGAGCACACCGTGAACGGGCGATGGATCCGCTGGACCTCCCCCGGCGGGGACGCGGGCGTCCAGTTCGACGCCTTCGCCGCACAACACGCGAGTCAGAACCTGGCCACCTGGACCATCTGGGCCGGGCCCGACTCGGACCGCCCCACCTGGGCCATCACCGCGTCCCCGCACACCCCGAGTCCGCTGCTGGCCGACCTCTCCGAAACTCTCGCCCACGAGACCGGCACGCGCCAGACGCAGCCGGGCCGTGAACACAGGACCCACCTAGCCACCAGCGTGTCGGCGGCTCCGGCGGTTGCGGCCGGCCAACCTGCCAGCCGTTCACGCTGATCATCGACCCCGAACGAGCGGGGCAACATAGCGCGGGATCGCCGGTTGGCCAAACCGGCGATCCCGCACACCATAGATAGTCCACCGCCACGCCCTGCCCGCACGTCGAACGGCTCCCCCACGACCGAGACACGACACGTAGCGCAGCCCGCCACGAGGCCGGCCTTTGCAGGCGATCATGCCGCCGCGTAGCTTGCCCGGAACTGCTCCTGCGCCCGCTCCACGTCCCTCGGCGTACGGAGCTGGACCTCCAGATCACCCGTTCCGTGGTGACCGAGACCGGACACGTCCCGGGTGAAGCCCGGAACAAGGTCGACGTCCTTCGGGTCGACCTTCAGGTAGACCAGCAGCTTGCTGCGCTGCGGCGGGCACAAGCAGGCGAAGTTCCGCAGCCGCTGATACGCCCGGTAGGTCTTGCGCTCAACCCGGTTCACGCCGTCCCCGAGTCCAAGCAGGACCTCGTCGACCGCGCCCGCCAACTCCACCATCGACGCGCCCTGGACGTCGTCCGCCGCCCGGGCAACCGCCCGGCGCCGTGCCCGGCGGGCCACCTGCATGCCGCCGCTCACCGAGGCCACGGTCTCAAGCCCGAGCAGGTCACTGCCGAAGAGCCGGTAGCGGACCAGGTCGATCGAGCGCCGGTGCTCGCGCACGGCATGCACGTCGTAGCGGGTGAAGTCGCCGGCGATACAGATCAGGCGCGGGCCGCTCCACAGGACCTGGGACGCGGCCGTCACCCCGAGCCGGTCACGGACCCCAAGGATTTACATAGACACGTCAATTCTATGTTGCGTCGCCATGCTGACGCCATCCCCACGCCACCGAGTTCACAGAATCGCCACCGGTTCAAGTCCGGCCATTCTTCACCCCGACGTGCCATCCGGACAGGCACCCACCTGTTGATCTTACTAATGATTTTCCTGCGAGGTGAGAACGCCCCTTTCGAGGGACACCGCTCAAGCCCTCCTCGGTCTAGAATCCTGCTCGTTCTCACACTCCGTGAAAATTTCACTCTGACGTGAAAACTCACATGGGTGTGTCCAGCTGAGGTAGCGCGGCGGTGAAGCATCACCGCTGGCCACGAACGGAAGGCAGGCGCGGGATGGGCAAGTGGGAAAACGGCATGGCAGCCGACCAGATCGCTGACGCGCAGTGGCAGAAGGCAAGGGCCAGCGATGCGAAGAACGACTGTATCGAAGTCGCGCGTCTCAGTGAGAATGAATACGCCGTCCGCAACTCGCGATTCCCCAACGGGCCGGCACTCATCTACACGAAGGACGAGTTCGACGCGTTCGTCGACGGTGTAGCCAAGGGAGAGTTCAGCAACATGCCTGTCTAAAAACACTCGGCCAGCGCTTGCCCACGCCCCACCCGACTGTCCATCCTTGGCGCGCGACGCGAAGCCGTCGTTCACCGCGAGGAGTTCGGATGTCCACTCAGGTTCTGGCCCTGGTAGGCCGGGAGGGGCAAGCGCCCCCTGCAACGCCGATCGCCGCAGCACAGCTCATCGGGGCTCTGCTGCGGCATCTGCGTACCCAGAGCGGGCTAACGCTGGAACAGGTGGCCGCCAGCAACATCCCGCAGATCGGTTCCCTCGCGACGTTGCAGCGGTGCGAGAAGGTCACCACTGGGAAGCTCAAGGAGGAGCGCATCTACGCCCTGCTGCGCTTCTACAACGCTCCTGCTGAGATCTGCCAAGAAGTGGAGACGTTACTGAAGCAGTCCCGCGGTGAGCAGTGGTGGACGCACTTCTCCGACGTGGCCGGCGACATCATGGTCGGCCTGCTAGCCCTTGAGGCCCAGTCCAAGGTGATCAAGACGTGTCACTACCTCCTCATCCCCGGCCTGCTCCAGACCGCTGGCTACGCCCGGGCGGTGATGGAGGACTTCTACGACACCTACCCGGAACGGAAGACGCGGGAGAAGAACCTTGCGGCCGTGGAGCGGCGGTTGGAGCTGCGGCTGCGTCGCCAGCACCTGCTCGATCAGTACGACGGGCCTCAGTATTCCGCAGTGATCCACGAGCAGGCTGTAAGCGGGGCGCGGGGCGGCAAGATCGTGATGCGCGAGCAGTTGCGGCATCTGCACAACTTCGCCGAGAACAAGCCCAACGTGCACATCCGTATCCTGCCGTCCTCCGCCACGCGGTCGAAGCTGCCCGTCCATACGGCGATGACGCTGTTCAAGCCGCACGACAGCGCGACCGGACGGACGATCTATCTGGAAGATATGAACCGCGGCGGCACCTTCTACTCCGAGCCGAGCGATGTGGAGGTCTACCAAGCGTCGATCGACGAGTGGTGGGGCAAGACACTGTCGAAGCAGGAGACCCTGGATTTCCTGCTGGAGTGCATCGCCGAACTGTCCCGTAGTCCCGCCGAGTAGTTACCTAATCCGCGCCACGGCGCCGAACTCGATCCACTCCGGGTCCGGGTCCGTCTGGCACGGAGCCAAGTCACTGTCCGGCAGCCAGCGTGAAACCTCGACGGGCCCCGGCGTCTCCAGCACCTCCAGGTGCTCGAAGTACCGCTCTACCTCCTCTATCGAGCGGACGCGGCCCCACTGCCCGCCAGTGGCTTTTCGCATGAACTCCGTTACTTGGTGCCGAAGTTCAGGGTCGTCGCTCGCCAACTGCGAGATCACCATGTAGCTGCCGGGAGGCAGCCGCCGGGCGACTCGGTTCACCAGCTCCCACGGATCATCGTCATCAGGGATGCAGTGCAAAACGCTCACGAACAGGGCCGCTACGGGCTGCTCGTCCCGTAGCAGGCGTCTGACTTCCCCGCTCTCGAAGATCGCGTCCGTGTCACGCATGTCCGCGCCCAGGACGGCCGTCGTCTCCGGGTCCTCCGCCAGCATCATGCGGCCGTAACTGAGGACATCGGGGTCGTTGTCGACGTAGACCACTTCACTGGCCTCGTCGACCTCCTGCGCGACCTGGTGAACGTTCGGACGGGTCGGCAGGCCGGAGCCGTGGTCGAGGAACCGTCGCACGCCGCACTGACGGGCGAGATATCGGACAGCACGAACAAGGAACGCCCTGTTTACTAACGCCAACTCACGTGTACTGGGGGCAAGACACAGCAATTCATCACATGCCTCCCGGTCTACGATGTAATTGTCCGTGCCGCCCAGGAGGTGGTCATACATTCTGGCAACGCTGGGTTTGCTTGTATCAACGATGAGCTGCTCCCCACGCTACAGTTCCCCGCGTCTACCTGCGCTGACGCGGGGCATCGATGGTGGGCCCATGTTAGGAGAGTTGCTCGCATGTGTGCCACCGGCCACCACCATCGGGCGATGCACCCTCGAATCAAATCAGCCGCCCTTGACGGCGCTTGATGCCCCGGCGCACACCAGTCGGCATTCGACGGTGTCATATTCACTGCCCGAGGTTCAGCACGGCCCGGCTGTGCAGCAGTTCGAAGTCCGCCTCCGCCAGTCCCATTGCGCAGCCGGACTGCTGGGACGTCAGCCCCAACTTGTGGCGCAGCACGAGCGCGTCGGCCTCAAGGCGAGGGAGCACGCGGTACAGCCGCGCGGCTGGTCCCGTCCCCCGAGCCGCGCACTTCTGTGACAGCAAATCCCAGGCCGCCGCCGAGAGGGATGCGCTTCCCAGCACCGTCGGCCAGCGAGCGGCGAGTTCCTGCAGGGCAGCGTAGGCGAGTTCACCGCCGCGGTGCGGCGAGCCGGCGACGGTGCAGCCGAACCGCCAGTAAACCGGCCAGCGGTCGTGGCAGAACGCGGTGTAAGTGAGGGGTGCACTCATGGGCGGTGCCAGAAGCCGGTGGGCCAGTACGGGGTCGGGGTGGCCGGGTTGGAGAGTCGCGCGCTCCCCGCCGGGGCCGTGGCGCAGCAGCATGGTATTCACCCCACAGGTTGGAGGATGACCGCGCCGCCCCTCCCACGAGGGCAGAGTGGTGCGCCGGGCGCGGGTGCGCCGCGGTGGTGGTGCAGTCATCAGGGAGGAGAGTCAAGAGGGCGTCTGCTCGAACAGCGCCGAGCAGACGCCTGAACTCTGACCCGACCTGCCAGCCGGGACGCGGGCTGTCCTGCCAACCGCTGCGTCAGTCGGCGTAGCGGATTTTGACGAAGGAGACGGCACTGCGATCCGACAATGCCGACGCCGTCATCATCATCTGCACTTCCGGCGGCAGAGCCCCGGGCTTGATGACCGCCACGGCCATGACTGCGACGGTCAGCGCGGAGCCAAACCGGAACGTGAGCAGGAAAACGCTGGCAACGGCCGTTTGGAACAGTGCAGGCAGCGGAATGCTACCGACGGGCGCCGCCGGCACAAGGCGTGCCAGCCCCCTGCGGACGTGCTGAATCAACTTCCGTACCTCCTGGTGCGTTGGGTGACGAAGCACGAGGAGATGGGCCCCGACGCGAGCGCCAGCCAACTTGGGGTCCATCTTCGTGCATTCGTACGCTAGACCCACCGCACGGACTACAGCACGAGCTGACAATCGTGAAAACGGAAGCGGGAACTCTCGGCGCTTGTGAACGCGGACGCCCGCACCGGCCACTTCATGTAGAGAGAGCGCCGCCACGCTCTCACTAAGATCCACGATGCGATCAGTTCCGAACAGGAGAATCTCCGCCCTCGTGAAAAACGTGACCGCGCTCTGCCACAGGGATCACTCTTTCGAGGGAATCGCAGGCCGGCCGTAGCTGCAATCCTGAATTCTCCGGGCTCTCGTGCCGGACGACGTCTACCACGGGAGAGGGCAAGGAAGTATCGGTCAGTCCCGTGCTGCGCATGAGGAGCGCACCATAGATGAGCCGGTCTCGGCCGACAGCCGAGACAGCCTCCGGTTGGGAAAGCGGGACACCCTAGCTCAGGAGCGCCGGTTGGCCAAACCGGCGCTCCTGAGCAGCACTGGTATTCCACCGCCGCCCCTGTCCGCCGAAGGGAGGCCGCACTACCCCAGGCCCCGAGTCGGTCGTCCGCGTTCCAAGAGGGCCATGACTCCTACATAGCGGCGTCTCCTGACCGAGACGGGCGGGGCATTCGGCGTAGAGGCGAACAGGCCCCGCCCCCGTGCTGCAGGACCTGCTCATCCACCTCGCCGACGGCGACGGCTGGGACACGGCCGTCGGTCCTCCATGGACGAGAAGACGGTTACCTCCGCCATGCAGCCTCTCAGCGCCGCTGGTTGGAAGCACACCGTGGACGCGAGCGTCCCGTTCGACGCCTTCACTGCCCAGCACCCGAGCAAAAACTGGGTCACTTGGACGGTCTGGGCCGGTCCAGTCCCTCCTCGCCCACGGAGTCGGACCACGTCAGCCTCACGCACAGCTGGCACCACGCGTCAGCCACTGTGCCTTCGTGCTGCCGCCCAGCCAGCCACGTCAACGCCCGGACTCACGTCGGCGTTGACCGCTCCGTAAAGCCGCCGGCGCGCTCCCCCACCATTTGGGTGATGGCGGCGTGGATCTTTCTCGATCGGATTGACATCATGCCCGCGGCTGCGCTGCACTGGCACCACCTGGCCCCACGAAGCGGCCAGCTCCGGGTACTGCAACCGACCCTAAGTACCGCCGGACAACCCTCTTCGACTCTCTCGCGGTAAATCCCGTAACTGAAGATTTGCATGCGCCTTGTGTGCTGGGTCGGGGCACGCTCACGAGGAGGGCATGATGTCCGTCAAGGACCAGGTTGCGTACGCGCGACAGCAGTTGACTGGAGAGTCGTTGCGTGTGGCACGACTCCGCGTCCAAGAGCAGTCCGACTGGGGATCGATCCTCCCGAGGACCGAGGAAACGCAACAGAGCCTAGAATCCCTGGTTCTGCAGCACGTCGGCACACCTCAGGATTCAAGTCGCTACCCACTCGGAATCACTGAAGTCGTTCCCGAAACCCGACGTCTGGGAATTCGCTTCGAGCGCAGCGACCTGGTACGCCCTGCTTTGGAGATGCTCCCCTATCGAGAGCGTGGCCAGCGGACCATCCACGGGGTTCCTGGATTGTGGGCCACGGTTGTCGACAGCAGCATCGAGATCGCGTTCGCACGCCGGCCCGAAGCGGGCGTCATCGCTCTCTCCTCGATGGACAGTGCAGACCTCGGCGGACTTCTTGAGGCCCACGAGGCGGCTCTTTCCGCGGAACGTCGAGTGCCCCTGTGGACCATCGACCCCAGCGCGCTTCCCCCCGAGAAGTTCGTCGTCCGCAGAAAGCCCAGGCCCCGGACGGTCATTGATGACCATCTTCCAGCGGTTGGTCTCGCCAGCGCCGTGCTTCGACGGGTTCGGCTCTGGGACCGCTTGGCAGGCCACGTGGGCATCCAGGTCACCGCTGAACGCACGGACCATGGGATGAACTGGTACGTCCGGCGCGAGGTTGACCCGAGCGGTCCCCTCCATGACGACCGGCTCGCCGCGATCCTGCTCGAACCCGTTGCTGGCCTTGGCCTGCTCACCCATCGGGGGGACCACCGGTGTGACGGTGATGGCTGCGTCATGGAGTTCACGCCAGCCGGCAGCGGCAGTGGCTGGCGCGGCACCCTCCGCGTGGAAACCATTGCGTCAGCCAGCCCCCAACTGCATGAGCCGCGGAGACCCCGTCACTTCACAGCTCTGGGCGAGGTCGGCTTCCCCAGCCACGGCGATGCCGTCACCAGCTCGCAGGCGGCAAACATCCACTCACCACGGCCGACCGACATCACAAGCGGCGGCCAGGCACGAGGCCGATGCACTCAACTTCTCGCCCCTCGCTTCGGTCCAAGCCAGTGGAACCTTAAAGGTGTTGCGCTGGAAATTGGTGCAGCCTGGGCACTCGAAGGCAGTGCAGTCCTCGTAGTCAGGCACAACTTCAGTGCCGACCCAGAGAGCCGGCGACTCCGCCACCACACAGGGCCCGAATGGCCCCCGGACGCTCAGCCCAGCATCGCCCCCTCCCCTCCGTGGCGACCAGCACGATTGGTCCCAGGAAGCGGCTCGTTGTACGCCTACGCCGCATACGGGTCCCGAAAGGAAGTGAACGCCCTGCTCCAAGAGGCACGCGATCACTTCGACTGGGTCATCTTCGTAGATTGCAACGAAAACTACGGAATGGAGCCATACATCGAAGAGTCCGCAGACAGCCACTTCGTCGTGACCCATAGCTCCAGATACGAAGAGAGGCTTGTAACTGCCAAGGCACGCAACGGCATCGCCGAGCACCGTGAAGTACCAGTCAGTCCCGCAGCATCCGCCATGGCCTGGCGCCACGAGAACCTCGCCGGAATCCCGCTCGACCGTGTTCCCATCGCGGGTCTAGTGCTGCGGCACACACCGGCCAGCCCGGACACCTGTTCACCGGCCTTCGTCGAACAGGTCGACGCAGAACTTGCGCGCCTAGGGACACCCGTACTGACCCGGTTGCCCGAAAGTCCCGCGAGTGGACGACTCCGCCTGGGAGCCTCTTCACCAACCGTGCTCGACGATGTCGATGACGACTACAGGACGGCCTATGTAAAGGCGTGTGCCGCAATTCAGCCAGCCCTACTGGCGGCTGAGCCGTGCAGAATCCCACCGCGGACAGACCCGTGGGAGTAGGTCTGGCCAGTCGTTCACGCTGATCACCAACACCGAAGGGCGGGGCAACATAGCGCGGGATCGCCGGTTAGCCAAACCGGCGATCCCGCGCACCATTGATAGTCCCCCCCCCCCCCCCCCCCCGACGTTGGAAAACCCCCCCCCCC
>NZ_JBVIPD010000021.1:0-22409 GCF_055578235.1 Streptomyces sp. NPDC033136 | reverse complement strand
AAAACACGGAGGGGGGGCACAAAAAGGGGGGGGCCCTTGGTGAACAAAAACTGCCCCCCCCCCGCACCATTGATAGTCCACCGCCACCCCATGCCCGGACGTCGAAAGGCCCCCGCTCACGACCGCAGACACGGCACGAAGCACAGCCCGCGACGAGACGGGCGGCACCATCCGATCATGCCGCCGCGTAGCTTGCCCGGAACAGCTCCTGCGCCCGCTCCACGTCCCTCGGCGTACGGAGCTGCACCTCCAGATCACCCGTCCCGTGGTGACCGAGACCGGACACATCCCGGGTGAACCCCGGAACAAGGTCGACATCCTTCGGGTCGACCTTCAGGTAGACCAGCAGTTTGCTGCGCTGCGGCGGGCACAGGCAGGCGAAGTTCCGCAACCGCTGATACGCCCGGTAGGTCTTGCGCTCAACCCGGTTCACGCCGTCACCGAGCCCAAGCAGGACCTCGTCGACCGCGCTCGCCAACTCCACCATCGACGCGCCCTGGGCGTCGGCCGCCGCCTGGGCAACCGCCCGGCGCCGTACCCGGCGGGGCATCTGCGTGCCACCGCTCACGGAGGCCACGGTCTCAAGCCCGAGCAGGTCACTGCCGAAGAGTCGGTAGCGGACCAGGTCGATTGAGCGCCGGTGCTCGCGTACGGCATGCACGTCGTAGCGGGTGAAGTCGCCGGCGATGCAGATGAGGCGCGGGCCGCTCCACAGGACCTGGGACGCGTCCGTCACCCCGAGCCGGTCGCGGACCAGGTGCTCGAACTCGGCACGGTGGTCCATCAACCAGGCCAGGTAAAACAGCCCCTGATTGATGACCTGTTGACTGAACTACTGGCGGAGTTTCTGCAGGTCAGTGACCTTCTGTTGGACGCATCGTTGAGTCGGCCATGGAGGCATCTCGAGACCTGGCGGCCCTGTCCGTCCCTCTGGTCGGGGAACTGGTGGCCACGGACGATCCGTGGGAGCCCTACCGACTCATCGACCCGGCCGGAGAACCTGTCGAGGGAGCTCGCGCCTTCCTACGGGACCTGCAGGGAGCCGGTCGTTCGGCGGCGACGGCCCGTTCCTACGGGATAGACATGCTGCGCTGGTTCCGCTTCCTCTGGGCTGTCGAGGTGCCGTGGGACCGAGCGAGCCGGATCGAGGCGAGGGACTTCTCCCGCTGGCTTCAGGTCGCCGGACAGCCGAGGCGTCCGCACTGGCGACGCCCGAGCGAGGCGGGCCGGTGGGCCACAGGCGGCAAGCCGTACGCACCGTCGGTACGAGCGCACAGCGAGACAGTGCTGCGGAGTTTCTACGACTTCCACCGCGATATCGGCACCGGGCCGGTCCTCAACCCGTTCCCGCTGGACCGGTCACGTCGCGGCCGGCGGGCTCACGCCCACCGCAACCCGATGGACCCCGCTCGTAACGAACGCGCCGGGCTCTACCGGCCGAGGGTACCCAAGCGGGTGCCCCGCAGTGTCCCGGACGAGGAGTTCAACGAGATCTTCGCCCGGCTCCCGTCGCACCGGGACCGGGCCCTTGTCGCCTTCTATATCTCCACCGGCGCCCGTGCCAGCGAACTGCTCAGCACATGGCAGGCCGGCGTCGATCCAGGGCGCCAGCTGATCTCGGTAATCCGCAAGGGTACCGGCGAGGTCCAGGAACTCCCCGCTTCGACCGACGCGTTCGTCTGGCTGCGGCTCTACCAACTGGAGATGGGCGATGAGCTCCCACGCGGACGGCGTCTCCCGCTGTGGTGGACATTGCGCTCACCGTCGAGCCCACTGACCTACCACGCGGTTCACCGCATGTTCGAGCGGGCGAACGTCAAGGCAGGGACGTCCGCGACGCTGCACGCGCTTCGGCACACCGCCGCGTACCGGATGTCCGAGGACCCCACCCTCCCTCTCACCGATGTCCAATTCGTCCTCGGTCACGCTCAGTTGACCACAACACAGCTCTACCTCACGCCTCGCAAGGAGATGGTGATCCGGCGGCTGCTGGCCCACCATGCCGAACAGACGCGTCAGGCGGCCACCCGCGTCGCCCCGCCTCCGGCAGTCGGCTACCGGCCGGAAAGTCTCGATGTGCTGTTCGGAGCCGGTGCCCGGTGACCATCACCTTGTCGGCGAGTGCCGGCTCCCGCACACCGGCTGCTGGAACATCGCGTCAGCTCACCCGTGGAATGGCCGCCCAGCAGCGCTTCCCCGCCCGGACCATTCCCAGCAGCTGGCCGGGCACCGAGCGCTCCCGCACCGAGGCGGCCAAGTTGCTGTCCCGTCGGCCCTGTACGCTGGAGAACGCGGGCAGCGAGCTCAACCACAAGCACGGCGTCGTCATGGTGCTGGACTGGCTAGAAGACCAGCCGGGACAGACGTGGCAGGAGCGGTGGCAGGCCAGCGGCATCGAGCAGACCGGCGCCGCCTGGCGGCCGGTGATCAAGCAGTGGCTGCACGAGCGCGGCCTGAAGGCAGCCTGGCGCATGCCGGCGGTTGGCCTGGCCTTGACGACGGTGATCAGTGCTGGTCTGCTGCGGCCTTCTGTGGATTGGCTGGCCGCCGGGGCCAGCCGCCGAGGGGTTCTGGTCCGCTCCATGGCCCGCATCCGCGACCCGCAGGGATTCGAGCACCTGCAGGAGATGGGTGCGTCAGCCCAGGGTGTGCGACCGGCCCACGTCAGCGCGGCTCTCTGCCGCGGTGCCCTCATCCTCGCGGCGAAGGGCGGCACCCTGGCCGACATCACCGTTGGCGACGTCCTGGAACTTCTCGAAACCCAAGCCGCGGTTCTCAAGCGAATGACGTCTGGAACCGAGGTGTTCTACCGCCTGCTGCACCAGCTCGGAGCCCTCGGAGAGGCTGCCCCGCGGAACCTGCGGGAGGTCCGCAACCTGGGACAACGGACCCCTGAGGAACTGATCGACCGCTACGGACTGCACTGCCGTCCCGTCCGTGACCTGCTGGTGGACTATCTCCGTGAACGCCAGCCCGCGCTGGACTACAACAGCTTGAAGTCACTCTCCTACCACCTCGGCAAACGCTTCTGGCAGGACATCGAGCACCACCACCCCGACGTCGACAGCCTCCGCCTCTCCCCGGACATCATCGGGCAGTGGAAGCAGAGGATTCGCACAAAGGACAAAACCATCACCGGCCCCGACGGCCGACGCACCAGCACACAGGTCGAGAGGCTCAACCACCGGGACACGCTCACCCAGGTGCGGGCCTTCTACCTCGACATCGGCCAGTGGGCACTGGAAGATCCCGGTCGCTGGGGCCCGTGGGTGGCACCCAGCCCGGTGAGGGCTGACGAGCTGGAGAACCGCAAAGTACAACGACGGCGCAAGGCGAGGATGGACGCACGCACCCGCGAGCGCCTGCCGGTCCTGCCGATCCTCGTCCGCACGGTCGACCAGCGCCGCAAGGACGCTGCCGTAGCACTGGAAGCCGCCCGGCATGCCGGCCCGGGCGAGGCGTTCGCCGGGGCCGGTCAGCAACTCGTACGCGCCGTGGTTCCGCACGGAACGGCTGGCAGAATCTGGGCCGAAGACCCGCACACCGGAAAACGCCGCGATCTGGGACTCGAGGACGAGAGAGCCTTCTGGACCTGGGCCGTAATCGAGGTCTTGCGGGCCACCGGCATCCGCATCGAGGAACTGCTGGAACTCAGCCACCACAGCCTGGTCCAATACCGGCTGCCCACCACCGGTGAACTCGTCCCCCTCCTTCAGATCGTCCCATCCAAGACGGACACGGAGCGGCTGCTGCTGGTCAGCCCCGAGCTCGCCGACGTCCTGAGCGCGATCATCTGCCGAGCCCGGGGCACCACCGGCGCCGTTCCTCTGGTCCGTTCCTACGACCGCCGCGAATGCGCATGGCAGGAGCCGACCCCCTTGCTGTTCCAGCGGCGCATCTGCGGCGAGGACCGCGCGTTCACCGATGAGACCGTCCGCACCATGCTCGACCAGGCCCTCATCGACACCGGCCTGATCGACGCCACCGGCGCCCCACTCCGCTACACACCGCACGACTTCCGCCGGCTGTTCATCACCGACGCGATCCTCAACGGGCTGCCGCCGCACATCGCCCAGGTAATCGCCGGCCACCAGGACATCAACGTGACTCTCGGCTACAAAGCCGTCTACCCCGAAGAGGCCATCCAGGCGCACATGGCCTTCCTCGCCCGCCGCCGGTCCCTCCGCCCGAGCGAGGAATACCGCGTTCCCACTGACGACGAATGGCAGGAGTTCCTCGGCCACTTCGAGCGGCGCAAAGTCTCCATCGGAGCATGCGGCCGCGCGTTCGGCACCCCCTGCATCCACGAACACGCCTGCGTCCGCTGCCCAATGCTCTGGCCCGACCCCGCCCAGCGTGACCGGCTCGTTGAGATCCGCGACAACCTCCTCGCCCGCTTCGCCGAAGCCGAACGCGAAGGATGGCTCGGCGAAGTGGAAGGGCTCCAGGTGAGCCTTGCCGGAGCGCAGGAGAAGCTTGCCCAACTCGACCGACGCCCCGCCGGCCGCAGCGTCGTCGATCTCGGCATTCCCACGATCACCGTTCCCGCCGTTCCACATCAGCATCGGCCAGAGGAGCGAACGTGATCCCGATCTTCCACCAATATGCTGGCTCTGACGGCAATTCAGAGAAGTGAAGAGCCCTCATTCGGCCCCAGGCTCGGACACGTCCGCTTGGAGATCGTTGAGCCATCGAGGTGTCTCAGCCCGCTGCCGGGGCAGCTCACGGGTGAAGGGAAATCTCTCGCCATCCTGATCGAGGAACTTGATCAGTTTGATGAGTGTGTGCTGAATCTCGATCAACCGTGGCTCGACGTAGTACTCATTACCCAGCTCTTGGATGGCCTCGTCCAGAGAGGCGAACCAAGCGCCGAACTCCTGGTCCGTGTCAAGGCGTCGGCAGAACTCCGCATAGCCTATGCAACCCTGATCATCGCCAGTCTGGCTGGCCATCAACCCGCCGATGGCACGCTGTTCGCCCCGAAACAGGCGAAAGCCCGCTCCCTGGTTCCGGTCCGCGCTGAATCGGTTGGAGACCTCGTGAAGGAGATCTACCACCTTCCGGTTGTCCTCTCGGTTGCCCAAGTCCAAGAACTGGACCCGTTGCCGGAGGATCTCCACCCAGTAGAAGTACTCCGCGATCACGTACAGCGTGTTGCGACGGGCGTACTCCCGTTCTTGCGGGGTGCCGTCCCTGTAATAGAGCGTGAGGAACCCGAACTGGCTTCGAGCGATGTTGTAGATCCGGGACTGGAGATCGTAGGCGGCCCACAGGAGCGGGTCGCGGACACGGCTCATGATGTCTTGGCGGGCCACATCCCGGGCATGAGCCGCAGTCTGGCGTTCCAGCTCCGCAGCGAGAAGCGCTTGCCGCCGACTGGCATGCGCGCTGATGGCCACGCTTACCAAGGCCACGGCCGCCGAGATCGAGGCAATGATGAGCTCTGTACTCATGGCTGTGACGGTACGCGATCACAAGGGGAAGGGCAGCTCCACTTAGTTCAGAGAACACGCCGGCATCCGTGCCGCGCTTGTACTCGACGATGACCGGAGAGCCGTTCTCGTCCAGCCCAAGCGAGTCGATCCGGCCCCCGTGCACCGGTCCCGTGCCGTACTCGCTCGCCAGGAACCGGACGCCCAGCAGCGTCTCCATATGCGCCTCGACGAGACTCTGCACATCTGCCTCGATCTCAGCGAGACGCGGCATGACCTCGATCATGCCGCTATTCGTCGTATCCGTGCGGAACAGCTTCAGGCCCGACACCTTCCCCTCCTCGGCTCGCAGATCATCAACGCCGACGAGGTGCGGGATTGTTTCCGCAAGAAGCTTCGATGGTGTGAAGATGGAGTGAGAAGCACTGGCGAGACCACGGCGTCCCACGGGTCACCCGAACGGCCGGATCCCACATACGTCCCACAAAATGCCTGACTACCCGTCACGACGCCGGACGCGCAGGTCAGAGTGGATCAAGGCGGGATACAGCAGGCGCCTTCTGCAGCGCCCGCTTCATTCTGAGAAACAGCGCTTCTCCGAGTCTGCATCGCCCCGCACTGTGAGCCCGGCAACCGACACGGGTTGCCGGGCTTCTCGCATTGTCAGTCAACGAGGTAGTGGGCTTCGACGTAGGCCACGGTGGAGCCGTACGGTTCACCCACCGGCTTCAACATGTACCGGCGGAAGACTGCGGCGGTGGCGCGGCGGACGCCGCGGTTGCGGGCCTCAGCGTTGTCCCATGACTGGGCAAGGGTGCGCTTGACCACCTGGTCGATCTCCTCGGCCAGGTTCTGCTCCGTAACGGTGAGGCCAGGCGGCGCGTGGTCGTGGATGATCCGTGACAGGACACCTACGTGGTCATCGTCCAGTACGACGGCTTCGTCGGGGTGCTTCTCGGCGTTCACGATGGCACGGGCGACCCGGAGCGCTTCGGCCAGGAACTCCAGGGCGTCCTGGGCGTTCTGGATGATCCGGTCCCGTAGCTGCCTGATCCGCTCTGCCAGGGCGGTGTACTTGGCGGATCCCGGCTCAACACCTTTATCCAAGGCCGCCTTGATGTCGTCCAGGATCTCCGCCGCAGACGGCGGCCTCTTGTCTTCGGTGTCGTCCTTGTCGGGCTTGGGACGGACGAGGGCGAGCAGTTCCTTGAGGAACGTGATGCCCTGGGCATCCAGGACGAGGGCTTCTTCCTGGGAGGCGGCCACAGAGAAGGAGTGGACGTGGGCGTTGATTATCTCCAGGACCATCGGCCCCAGCTCGCTCAGTCGCTCCTTCCTTTCCTCGTCGGAGGACTTCTTGAACAGGGTCGTGTACGCAGACCCGAAGAGCCCGAACCCGTCCTGGTACTTGGCGACCCGCTTGTCCGTGTTGATGAGTGGGTACAGGCGGGCCAGAAGCCGGTAGTTCTTGCTGAAGACCTCGGCGGCGTCAGGGTTGGCGTCCAGGAAGCCGTTGATGGCGCGTACGGACTCGTATCCGTGTGCCGTGAGATCGAGGCCGTCGACATCTGCGAGGAGGTCTTCGATGTCGGCGAAGGTGGTGCGGAACTCGGCGACCAGGTCGGTCAGGTCGGTGACGAACCCGCCGCCCTTGCCGGCGGACCCCTCCGAGGTGGGGTCGACGACGGCACGCTGGACCTCTTCGGCCAGGCTGATGTAGTCCACGACCACGCCGGTGGTCTTCACGAATCCGGCCGGGGAGACCCAGGTGCGGTTCGGGCGGGTGATCGTCTGGAACAGGTTGTGAGCCTTCATCGGCTTGTCCAGGTAGAGGACGCCCTCGTTGGGGGCGTCGAACCCAGTCATCAGCTTGGCCGTCACGACCAGGAAGCACAGTGGGTCATCGGGGGTGAGGAATCGCCGCTTCTGGTCCTCCTCGTCGACCTCGGAGAGCCGGTAGGGCCGCATGGCCGCGTCTTCGGTCTTGGCGTCCGAGACGTGGATGTTCACCTCTGCGGTGATCCGATCGTGCTTGCCGACTTCGGCGAGTACCTGTGCCGCTTCGTAGCTGGCCAGCAGCTCGTTGATCTTGTCCGTGTATGCCACGGCCAGCTCACGGTTGTAGGCGACGACCTGCGCCTTCAGCCCGTTGCGATAGGTGCCGGCCAGGTAGTGGTCCACGATGTCCTGGCAGACCGTGTGGATACGTTCGGGGTTGGCGAACACCGAGGTGAGGCGCCCGAACTTGCGGGACAAGGTTTCACGGTCGGGGTCGTCGAGGTCGAATTCGTCGGCGAACTGGTCGAACTCGGCTTGTAGGGCCAGGTCGTTCATCTCGAAGGTGACCGGGTGGGGGTCCAGCATGACTGGAACGGTTGCCTCGTCCTGGAGAGACCGGGACACCGAATACCGGTGCATCACCCTGTTCGGGTCGGTCTCCTCACCGAAGAGAGCGAAGGTGTTGGTGGCGAGGTTCCTGACGGGTGTGCCGGTCATGCCGAAGAACTTCGCGTGCGGCAACGCTGCGCGCATCTGTCCCGCAAGGGACTCTTCCTCGGATGACTGAGTGCGGTGTGCCTCATCGACCAGCACGATGATGTTGCGGCGGGTCGACAGGTTCTTGCCGGCGTCGGCGAACTTGTGGACAGTCGTGGAGATGACGCCGCGCACATCGTCAGCCAGCAGGGAGCGCAACTCCTTGCTGGTGGAGGGCTGGTGGAAGTAGGCGTCGCCCATCGCGGAGGTGAATACCCCGGAGGTTTGGCGCACGAGTTGAGTTCGGTCCGAGAGCAAGATAATGGTGGGCGACTCGGTGCGGGTGTCAGCCAGTAGCAGCGAAGCTGCGAACACCATCAGCAGCGTCTTCCCGCTGCCTTGGTGGTGCCAGACCAGACCTTTCTTGCCGTCGGCCAGGACCCGCCTGTGGATCAGATGGGCGGCCTCCATCTGCGGGTAGCGGGGCAGGTACTTCTTGTCCGGCCCTCCTCCAGAGGTATCGAACAGGGTGAAGTTGGCGAGCATGTCCAGGACTGTGGCCGGGTTGAGCAGCAGTTCGACGGAGCGCTGCACGTCGGCCTGCCCGGACAGGTTCTCGTCGTCGTCAGTGGATCGGAACGGCTGCCACAGGTTCAGGGGCGCACCCGCGGCACCGAACCGCAGCTTCAGCCCGTCGGAGGCGACAGCGAAGACATTGGGGGTGAAGAACCACGGATACTCGGTGGCGTACACGTCGTTGATTTCGCGTGCGGCGTCGGCCCACCCGGACTTAGCGGTCGGTGACTTCACCTCTACGACCACGAGGGGCAGGCCATTGGCCCAGTACACGAGATCGAACCGGCGGGGAGTCTTGCCGGGGATGGTTATCGTCACCTCGTCCGACACGACCAGGGTATTGGTGGTCGGGTGCTCGAAATCGATGACCTTCAAGGCGTGCCACACGCCGTTGGAGCCCCGGAACTCCTTGTGCCCGCGCAGCAGTTCCAGCACCTGCTCGTTGGCTCGCACCAGCCCGCCTTCGACGGCGTTGACCGTGGCGGTGATCTCCTCGACCACGGCGTCCACGTCGAACCCGTCGATCACCTCAGGGTTGAGCCGGACGATGGCGTCCCGCAGCTGGTCGGCGAGCACCGTTTGTGTCGTCTCACGCGGCAGCGACCTGCCCGCTTTGTAGCCCCATCCCATCGGGAGGGACCACTGGATCATCGAGTTCTGAAACTCGCGCTCCCGTATGCCCTTAGCCACAGCTCAGACCCCCCGGGTAGGCAGACTCGATCTCGATGGTCCGGTCCAGGAGCCCCGCCAGCAGCCCCGCCCGGACCTGGCGAAGACGATCAGCCTCCGCACGGGTTGCGGCGATACTGGCGTCGATGGCCTGTACCGCTTCAACCTGGGCTTTGCGTGTCTCGGCGTTGGGCCAGGGAATTTCAAGAGTCTTTAGCCACCGGACGGCAAGGTTACCGAGGCCGGTGCTGCCACTGGCGGACTCGCTCATCTGGTGTTGGATCCTCGGGCTCCGAAGCACGAGATATAGGTAGTCACGTGTCTCGACGTCGAGAGCATCGAGGGTGAATTGGAAGGCCGATACCGCCGCACCGTGTACTTCCTCGGGCGGCAGGTAAACATTGCCGATCCGCTTTCGGTTTCCGTTCGTACGGATCATTACTAGGGACGTCGGACCGATGACCTTGGTGCTCGCCGGTAGCCCCGCCACATAGACCAGCTCGCTCAGGTCGATGGACCCGTCGGGCCTCGTATTGGTGATTTTCAGGACTGTCAGTGCTCCCTCTGACGGGACCGAAGACTCATCCTTGGCCGCCCAAGACGGCCCTGATCCGATTACGGGGCAAAGGCCCCCAAGCGGTTTCGTGCTGCTGGTAGCTGTGCTCGTGAACTCATCCAGCAGCCTGCACTGCACTCGTTCCGCGGCCAAAGTCTCACCGACGAGTGCGGTGACCTGGTCGTCCACCGCATCGAGCATCTCCACGATCCGCGCTTGTACCTCACGGGGCGGGATCGGCAGTTGAATCTGCAGGAGCTGCTCTGGGTTGAGACGCTTACGCCGTTGAACCGTCCCACTCACTCGGTTCTTCATCTCTGCCCACAGTCGCGGCGAGCCACAGACATGCCTCATCCAGTCGGGCATCACTTCTGGGCCAAGCGTGAACGTCGGGAACTCGTTGCTGACGACGAACCCGTCGAACTCGGCAGGTACTACAGTGATCGGGCCCTCCCAGGCGGTCAGCTTTCGCATCACGACCTGATCGGCGTGCAGCACGTTCATTGCTGCGTACTCTGTATCTCCGCCGTCGAGTTCGCCTTTAGCGACAACCCCCTTTCCTGCATTCAAGACCCCGGCTAGGCGGTAGGTTGTTGCGGGCTTCATCGGTGTGCGCTGGATGTCGAGACGCATCACTTCCCCGAGCGGACGAAGCGGATAGCCGTCACTCGCCGAAGCCCTCGATCCCTGCGGCGGGACGGATACCTTGCGACGCACAGGAGTCTCCGGGTCACTGAGGCTGATCTGCTGCCAGTCACTCATCGAAGCCCTCGATCCCGGCGGCAGAGAGGACCGCGAGCATGCGCTGCTCGGCCTTCTGGCGCTCGGCCCGGGCGATGTTGTAGGCGTCGATGAGGGTGCCGAGGTCTTCCTGCTCAGCGGCGGCCTGCTTGATGTAGCGGCCGATATTGAGGTCGTACCCGTTCGCCACGATCTCTGTGGTGGGGACGAACCGTGCCGAGAGGTCAGTCTCTTCGCTGCCGTCGGAGCGCGAGTGGTAGGCGGTCACGATGTTGGTGATGTCTACGTCCGTGAGGACGTTGCGGTTCTTGGCTTTGGTGAATCGTGCGGAGGCGTCGATGAACAGCACGCCGTCCTTCCGCTCCGGGGCCTTGGTGCCAGGGGCACGGAATACGAGGATGCAGGTCGGAATCGTTGTGCTGTAAAAGAGGTTCGCAGGCAGCCCGATCACGGCTTCCAGGAGGTCGTGGTCCAGGACGCGCTGGCGGATGGCTGCTTCCTGGCCGCCTCGGAAGAGGACGCCGTGCGGCAGGACGACGCCGGCGCGGCCCTTCTGCGGGTCCATGCTGGCGATCATGTGCTGCACGAATGCCCAGTCCGCCGACGACTGTGGGGCGACCCCGCCGATGGATCGCGGGTCGTTGGTCCAGGGCTTCCACTTCAGGCTGTAGGGCGGATTGGCGACAATGATGTCGAATTGCTTGACGGACCCGTCCGGCTTCTTGAAACGCGGGTCCCTCAAGGTGTCGCCGACCTCGACCTTGAACTCGGTCAGGTTGTGCATGAAGAGGTTCATGCGGGCCACGCCAGCAGTGTCCGTTACCGCCTCTTGGCCGTTCAGGCTGAGTGTGTATCCCCGCCCGCCGCGGGTCTTCAGGAAGTTCGCGGCGGCGATGAGCATGCCGCCTGACCCGCAAGTGGGGTCGTACACCGACTCGTGGTTCTTGGGGCCTAGCAGATTGATGATCAGCTCGACGACCTCGCGCGGGGTGAAGAACTGGCCGGCGCGGGTGCCTGACCCGTCGGAGAAGCGCTTGAGCAGATACTCGTACGCCCCGCCGAGCACATCATGGGACATATTGCCCTCGTGCATCTTGGGGACGCGGTTCATCGACCGCATGACCGCCGCCAGCACCTCCCCCGGCAGCACCGCTTCGGAAGTCCAGGTCATGGACCCGAACAGACGGGAGAACTTGTCTGGGTTGGCCGACTCGATGGCCTGGAGGGAAGCGCGAACCCGCTGGCCGAGGCCGTGCTGGGCGACGGTGGCGAGGATGGATGACCAAGAGGCGCGGCTCTCGGCGACGGTACCAGGGAAGATAAAGGGGATCTTGAACGTCTGGTAGTTGCTGTACTCGACCTCGTCGGCTTCCTCTGCCGAGAGGTCGAGGTCCTCGTTCTCCTTGAGGAAGGTCTGGTGATTGTGCTCCCAGGTATCCGACAGGTACTTCCAGAACATCAGAGGAAAGACGACCGAGGAGTACTGCGCTTCGGGCATCGCCACGCGCAGCTCGTCGGCGGCGTCCCACAACCGGTTCTCGATCTCCTGCTGGGTCACTGCCATCAGTCGGGGGTGTCCTTGCTCGTCACAGGGTGGCGACCCGAAGGTCGTGTTGTTCCTATCAGTCAGCCCAATATGGGGATGCTGGGCGCGCATCCGCCGGACACACCGCCGAGTGGACATGCGCAGGGCGCCGCATCCCTGTGCGGACGACCCGCCAACGATATCCCTCCCCAGGACCACGAAATACGGCAATCGCGCCCAGCAGGCGACACCCCGAGAGACTGACGGAGACGGCGCCACAGCGACGCCGTGGGCCTGGCCATCCGATGGCACGGCCCCGTCGGCGACCGCCCGCGACGTCTGGCGCGTCCGCCCCTCGTGATCGACAGGTCGCGCCTTCGATCGCCCGCCCGGCAGGTGCATGACTCGGCCCAGATGCGCTCTTGGAAGACGGCGCCATCTACGCCCTCAACACCGACGGCTCGATCCCGGAACACGCTCCTGACGGCCTCTGGGCTTCAGGCACGCCCCCGCACTCGCTTGAACTCATCTCCACACTGACAGCCACCCGGCGCTGATCAGTTGCCATGAAGTCTTCACTGAGGTTTTCTACGAGTATGCCGAGGCATCTGCTAGCCGTTGAGCACACCAAGATCAAGGCGCTGCGCGAGGAGGCTGGGCTCACTCCGCAGGAGCTTGCTGATCTTGTGGGGGTTACATACCGCGTGGTCGTGTACTGGGAGGAGGGCAGGTATGTGCCTGAAGCCAGGAACGTGCGGCGGCTCGCGGATGCTCTGGGCTGCGCCACCGCCGACCTCACGGGTACGCCCAGCGGGTCCGAGACGCTGGTTGACCTCCGGTACGCCGCTGGTCTCACCGCTGAGGAGGTCGCCACCCGCCTTCGCGCGACTGCCGTCGGCCGTGATCTGTTCGTGGACGCACACAAAGTCCGCAGCCTGGAGCGGGGTCGTCAGGTGTCCGGCTGGAACTGGAGGAAGCCGGGGCACACGGGCCGACTCGTGCAGCAGCTTGCCGCCGTGTACGAGGTGCCGGTCCGGATGGTGGTGGACGCCTGGATGCGTACGCGTCCGGCTGATGAGCCCCCTCGTCTGCCCGAGCGGGAGCGGCACGGTCCGCCGGCGTCAGCAGTCGAGGGTTGGGAGGGGCTGAATGAACGGCAGCGGGTTTATCTGGGGGAAATCCTGCGCGATGACAAGATGACTGAAACTGAGATGTGGATGCGCCGGCAGAACCAGGTCAGGGTTCCGCCGGCCAAGCAGTGGCGCAAGTTGCCGTTCGCTCTCGACGCACCCATGGAAGTAGTCGGCCACACGCGCCTTCAGCAGCGACTGCGGAGCGCTGGCGTCCATGATCAGGGGGCGGGGGCCACCCTCCACTCCCTGGAGCGGCTGGGACTGATCAAAGTGACCAAGGACCGCGTAGAGGTTCCGGGGGTCGGTGAGGTAGACCGGACCCTCGTGGAGATTACGCGCCGCGGCCGTGCCTGTGCCCGCGCTGGACTGGGAGAGCCCGCGGAGTCGGTACCTCCCGCGCATCTGCTGTCTGAATGGTTGTGGGGCGTTCTGCTGCGTGTCGCCGCGGCCGGCCCGGAGGGTCTCCACGAGAGCGAGCTGACGGGTAAGTCCCTGTTCTACTTGGCTGTGGGTTATCGGCCGAAACGCCAGGCGCATCCCAGCAGAGGCTTCATCGAACTGCGTCCCCGGATGGCGCCGGGTGATACGCACGTCCTCGAGTACCGGTGGCACACCACCGGTCTCGGGCAGCAGCACATTGCCTCCTACCTGCACGTCTATACGGAGATGTACCCGGCTGCGGCGTCTCCAGCGTAATGATCATTTAGGGCGGTCCGAGGCCGTTCCGGGGGCATTGTCAGACCCGTGCTCTACCGTCGTCTCCCGTGACGACCCATGTCGATGATGACGGCCTGACGTTCTCGCATTTCGAGGCGTTCCGCCTGATCAACTTCACCTTCATCAAAGCTTGTCAGACGATCACCGCCCCGGACCTGAGCCCGAGGGACCGGGCCGAGAAGCTGATGCGGTACCACGGGGACTTGCTCGCCGCGTACGGTCCCGGAGTGCCGCTGTCGTTCGGCGAGTTCCGCCGAAGGCTGCGCGGTCCCATCGACGGCCTGCTCCCGCCGTGGCTGGACCGGTCCGGCTTCGGCGATCTCGACTTTCCCGTTGTTGACGCCGAGGGCTGCGTCACCGGCAACGCCTTCGATCTGCAGTGGGAGACCTCCCAGCTGCACCGGATTTTGAAGCGGCTTCGGCGGATTGGCCGGATGCGGTTCACCGAGGAGCAGCTTCAGGACGAGATCGACCAGGATCAGATGTACGAGATCCTCAAGGGCCGCGGTGACGCCCAGTACGTCAAGGACCGCACCACGCTGGTGGAATGCCCGGCCGGCACGGCCGTGGAGCTGAACAAGCGCGGCCTGCCCCTCAACGCGATCGGCTTCTACGAGCCGATCCCGTACCACGCCGTCTACCGCACCTGGTGGTTCCCCTGCACGGTGTGCAAGTGGCCCATGAAGATCAGCAAGCGGATGAGTGCGGGCCGCGAGTACTACCGCGTCGCCTGCCTCTACGGCCGTCACGCCGATACCGGTGCCAGCTTCATGTTCCGGCCTACGTCCGGAGACGCGCCGCAGCTGCATCCGGACAGCCCCGACACCCCGCCTCCGCACGAGGCAGCGCTCGCGCTGGGGGGCACGGGTGCTGTGCCGGAGGCGAAGCCGGTTGAGGGGCATCTGGCCCTCAAGCGCGGCGTGTGGCGCTACACCTGCGTGCCCGGCCTGCACGAGCTGCGTCTGCACACCGTTCTGCGGGAGCATCTGGCCGCCGCACTGGCTGATGTGGACGAGGCCGTCAAGCTCTGGCCGATGAGCGATGCCTACGACCATCGCATCGAGGTCAAGGGCCCTGACGGGAGCACGCACGTCTTCACCGTGGATGTGAAGGACTACACCCACGGCCGTGTCCTGGCCGAGAGCCTGCACCGCAACGAGGGCGACAAGGGCGGCGCCGAATGGCTCGTCGTTCCCGACCACCGCGCCGACCAGATCCCCCTGCTGACCGTGACCTGCCACAAGTACGGAATGAAGGCCGCGACCATGACCGACTTCGCCAAGATGGTCTGCCAGAGCGCCGGGGTGGTGTGGGCATGAGCCAGATGACTGTCAGGGACGCCTTCGTCCGCGCCGCGCTGGCCCTGGCCGCCCACTACTTCCCGCAGCACGATGACGACGGCAAGCCGCTGGCCTCCTTCCGCCACGCGGCGTTCTTCGCCAGCTGCAAACCCCAGGCATGGGAGAGATGGACTGAGCTGGGCGGTGAGGAACGACTGCTCGTGGCCGAGGTGATGAAGCTCAGCAAGCCCGACCTCGCCGACGAAAAGCGGTTCGCCTCCGCCGCGCGGATCCTCCTGGGCGCCATGGACAGCGCCGACGAGGAGGACGAGGAGACCACCCTCCAGCTGTTCACCCTGGCCGGTGATCCTCTTACCGCCACCGCGGCCTACCCCCTGTTGGGAGGGGACTACCTCGGCTACGCCAAGAGTCTTCTCGCGCCCTACCGGCGGCCGAGCAGCAGACGCAAGCCTCACGAGTTCGCCGCGCCGGGCCAGACGTACGAGACCAGCGAGCGCACCGACGGCAACGAGATCGTCCACGGCCGCGTGACCATCCCCCGCTTCCCCGCCTTCACCCAGCCACTCGGCCATGACACGCTTCCCGCCCTCACCACCCGGCCCAGCCTCGGCACCGTCCGGGTCACCGTCCAGGAACTCAAGGACATCGCGCAACTCCTGGACACCCAGTACGAGGACACGGAGGCGGGCCCCTGGCTGTACAAGGTGCTGACGGGCCTGCTCGACCGGGTGAAGGCCCGCGACACCGACACCGTCGACGTACTGGATCTCCTGGCCGGCCGGACCCAGATTTTCCACGCGCCGACCGGAACCGGTAAGTCCGTGCTGGTTCGGCTCCTGGGCTCGTGGGCCGCGCTCAACGACTACCGCGTCACCCTCCTCGTCCCTGATGTCAAGGCCACTCTCGCCTCTGTCTGGGACATCAGCCATGACCTCGAGATCCTGCACGAGGCGGGCAAGACCGAGCACCTGGCGACGTGTGCTCCGCTGATGTCGCCGTCTTCACGGCACGAGCGCGCCCTCAAGCACGCGGCCCTCGTCAAGGAGGATCCCGACGCCCCCGGGGAATGGGGCAAGCGAGGCCGCCGTGACGTCGACCACCTCGCCTACGGGTGCGCACAGCAGCACTGGCTCGACTCCGCCGGCGTCTACCGCCCCGGTAAGGAGAACTGCCTGAGCCTGCGCGGCGGCGGTGAGATGCTGGCCTGCCCCTGGATCCCGATCTGCGGCAAGTTCACCCCCGCTTACCAGGCCGCTGAAGCCACGGTGATCGTCACCAATCACCACAACTTCATCCAGGGCACCATGCGGGTGGGAATCCAGATCGACGGCCGCCCGGTCCGGTCCGTCACCGTCCGCGAGTTCGTGATCCGCGCCAGTGATTTCGTCATCATCGACGAGATCGACGCCTTCCAGGCCGTCGCCGTCGACCGGTGCGCCACCACGGTCGACCTGCACTCCCGGCGCCCGTGGACGGCAGAACCGCAGGTTTTGGACACCGCGGCCAAGCACCTTCCTCTGCGCTTCGAGGATCAGCTCATTGAACCGGTCAGCCATGTCCGGCTCATGGCCGAGTCGCTGCTGACCGGCCTGTGCACCAAGGCATTCCGCCTCAACCACCACGACGACGCCCGGGTCCCGCGGCTGCGGCACGAATACGACTACGAGGGTTGGCGCCTGCCACGCTCCAAGGACCGAGAGCTCATCGGCCTCTTGTTCCCCGAATACCCGGTCAGTGACGGCCAGCCGCTTCCCGCCGAGGCCATCGCCCGGCTCAACGCCCTGGTACCGGCACCCGACCTCGGCGAAGACGACGAGACGGCTCCTGCACCCATGCTCTTGGACCCCGAGTGGGAACGGGTAAGCAGCGTCCTCGGGGCCGTCGTGTCACCGCGCGGCATCAACCAGCGTGACGCGCTCAAACTCAGGCTCCACGAGGCCCTCGCCCCGATGCTCAGCGACGGCCGCGCTCGCAACCGGGCCATCGACCACCTCCTCATCCGCACGCTGATGAGCGAACTGGACGTGTCACTCGCCGTTCTGCGCGACACCGCCCAGTCCCTGCGTCACTCCGGGCTGCTTAGCGCCAACCGCATCATCGACTCGATGCGCTCAGGCGGCATCGCCGACGTACTTCCGCACGGAACAATCGGCAGGCCGATCAACGGCTACCGGGTCACTGGCATGAAGAATCCGGAGAAGGACGCCAAGCTCTCCACGCAGCAGATGGCCGGCGACCCGCACACCTACGTGTCGGAACTCGGCGGACTCGTCTCACTGATCACCGCCGGCGTGGAGCGTCCCATCTTCGGGCTCTCCGCCACGGCTTACTTCCCCCAGGCGGTCAAGGAACACGTCCACGCGCCCGTGATGTGGTGGATGACCGACGCCCAGGAAGAATCCATCCTGGTCGAGTCGTCGGCCGTCACCTTCGGCAACGGCCACCGAAAGGCCGGAGAACGCATCCCGATCGCTGGCCAGTTTCCCTCCGACAAGCCCGAAGCCCTGCGCGAGATCGGTGAACGCCTGTACGAGACAAAGTTGTCGAGGAAACTTACGCGCCTGGCCAAATCGGAATCGACCCGCACTCGCGCCCGCGTGATCCTCACCGCCAACAGCTACGAGCAGTGCGGCCACATCGCGACCGGCCTCGCCAAGGCGAAAGGGCTCTCCCACCGCGTGTGCGTCCTCGTCCGGGAAGAGGACCGCCTCAGCAACGTCCGCCACCTCCCCGACCCCTCACTGGTGCGCCGCATCACGGTCGAAGAGGTCGAGGAATTCCCCCAATTCGGCGACATCCTGATCGCTCCCCTGGCTAACATCGCCAGAGGACTCAACATCGTCGTCAATCTCCGCTCAGCCATCCACTCCATCTACCTGTGTGTGAGGCCCCCGCTGATCATCGACGATCCCACCTGGATGTACGGGAGCGTCAATGCCGCAGGCATCAACTCGTTGCCCGTGTCCGGCACATCGGATCCCGTCCAGGCTCTACAGGCAGCCCAAACCGCCGCACGCGACCACCTGAGCACCATCCTGCGCTCCTCCCCACAGCTGTCGACGATGGACCTCGTCCTCCAGGAACAGATGGTCGCCGGAATGCTGGTGTCCCTCATCCAGCTCGCCGGCCGAGCACGACGCGGTGGTACCAACATGGAACTGCACTTCGTGGACTACGCCTTCCATGACGAGACATGGAGCTCCGACCTGGCCAGCATCATCGAACGCATGGCCTCCCGGTGGCTGCCGGAAGAACGTCGGCAGATGGCCGAACTGTACGGCGAAGCGGTCAACGCCTTCCTGACTTACGCAGGCGTCGACCTCGCCCTCTCCGCATAGCCCAGCGCTTCTTCCCGAAAGAGATCACAGCATTGAGCGACACCACCGCAACTCTCCCGAGCACCCTCACCCTCCGCTGCACCCCCGAACTCGTGCAAGGGCAGAAGGTGTACGTACGGATTTTCCCGCGCAACGTGCGGGATGAATGGGAGAAGCTGAAGGGCGACGGAGCCGACGAGCAGAAGAGCCAGCAGCATCCGGACGAGAAGAAGAACCTGCCGTACTCGACCGCTCTGACCTACCTGAAGTTCAAGACCGGGGGGTACGTCCACCTCGACCGGTACCTCAACTTCCTGGTCTCACTGGAGAAGATTGACGACGAGACCCTGCGCCACGTCTTCCGCTGCGTCGTCGGCTACAGCAAGGGGCTGAACACCGACCAGGCCGTCCTCCTCGACGTACCGCCGGTGGCCGAAGCCATCGCGAAGACTCCCGAGCAGGAATTCGACATGGCGCGGCTCCTTAAGCCGGTGCCGGGCAGGCAGCCGAAGTGTCCCGACTGGATGTACGTGGCCGTGCCATGGGTGATCTCCAAGAAGCTCGCCCAGGAGAAGTTCACCATCTACGACCTCGTCCCGATCACTGAGAAGGTCGCCGCGAAGGAGAAGAACGGCTCTCCCAAGCTCGACGCCGACGGCGAACAGGTTTACAAGAACCGCACGATCGGTTGGAAAGCCAACCCGAACAAAAGGAAAGTCACCTACCTCCCCGACAGCCGGGGCGGCCTCATCGCCTGGGATCACCCCTTCGGGCGCAAGTACAACCTCCGTGACGACGCAACCGAGGTCAACGAGGCCACCAAGGCCCAGTACGCGATGTCCCGGCTCTCGGTGGTCATGAAGACCGAGCCCAACATCGTCCACCCTGTCATCTTCCTGGACGCCCATGTCACCCGCGTCCACAGCAACATGGTCTACGCGAAGTCCACGCACATCTACCAGGGCAGCGACGGCCTTCCCATCCTGCACACCGAGCTGGTACGCAACGGCAGCGTCCGAGCGGTCAACCAGCGCGCCCTGGAACTGCTCGCACGAGACGAGATGGACATCAGCGTCCTGCAGGCGCTGCACACGCGCGTCACTGAAGAGCGGTCCCTGTTGGAGAAGGCCGCCGAGGAGGGGGAATTCCCCTCGTTCATTACTCCTGACGCCGGCGTCATCCGCCCGCTCATGCCGAGGAACGACAACTTCGCTGTCGGCACGGGACCTGGCACCCTGCATCTGCGGCTCCTGGCCGAGCACGTCTCCAAGGTGCTGGGCGAGAAAGCCACCTGGGTCGACTTCACGGTGGAACCGATGACCTTCGAGCCGCGCCCCACGGACAAACAGAAGATGGCCCCGCAGGAGCGTGCAAGCCGCATCGAGGCCGGCGAGCTCCTGCACACCATCGGCTTTCCCCCGCCCGAAGAGATCACCGCTTCCGTGAAGGCCCAGGGCTTCGAGCACCTGCGGATCGTATGCCTGTGGTACCGCTGGAACACCCGCCTGCGCATGATCAACGCGCTGTCCCTCGCCTTCCCGGACGGCCCGCCAATCGGCGATCCGGGGCCAGGCGAGGAGGTCTTCCTCGCTCCCGGCATCAGCGTGGTGTTCCGTCAGGCTGAGCGCTTCCTGTCACACGGTGACGACGTCAACCGGACCGTGGAGTTCAAATCCCTCGAAGACGACTTCGCCGACAGCGAGTCGCAGGTACTGGTTGGCGCGTGGTGCGAGACCGAGATCCCGGCGCTGAAGAAGAAGGACGGAGAGAAGCGGAACGCCTTCCTGCTGCGCAAGGAGCGCTATGACGGGAAGTTCCAGGTCCGCCGCTTCCTGGCCAAGAAGGACTTCGTCTGCCAGTTCACCTCGGGAATGAAGCCAGGGACGTTCGGAAACCCTGCAACAGAAATCAGTCCTCCGAAGCCGGGGAAAGACCACGCCGCTTACATGGCGCTCCTCGATCTGTACCGCTCACTCGGGATCATCGACCAGCGCCTCGCGCGGGCCATCGCGAAGGACAGGAAGGGCCACGAGGCGTGGAAACTCGTCTACTGCGGGATCCACGCCCGCCGGCAGGCGAAGACCGCCGATGGCAAGCACACCAAACGCATCATCGTTGCCACCGCCCTGTTCCCGCCGGAGGAGGAGGGCGACGCCTGGACGATGCGAGCGTGGACGCCCCAAATCGGGGCCTGGGTGCCCTACCGGGAGGCAATCGCTGCCTTCCACGCCAGTGACTACGCACTCCACGTCGACGGCAAGGGCGAGACGGACAAGGAACGCTGGGCGGAAGCAGCAGCACACGTCGAAGACGCCCTCTCCAGCCTCGTACGCGACGAGCTGGAACCCGGCATGGGCTATGTCGTCATGGTCGACGGGCACGCCTGCCGACGGATGTGGACGGGCCTGCACAACGAGAATCAGAGCTACCAGGAAGAGGACATCACCGATCCGCGCACCTGGCTGCCGGGGTACGGCAAAGGCAAGAACGCACCTCGTAAGAAGCCGAGCGCGGTCATCCGGATGAACGTCGCCGCGGACGAGGTACCTCAGTACGTCCCTGTCCCCCGCGAGAGCGACCCGGAGACCGAAAAAGAGTCCATCACGTTCGCATCGGCCAAGCTGCACCGCGCCAACGTCGACTTCGGTAACCCCTTCTGGATCCTCTTCAACATCCCGCGCAACTACCAGGCCAAGGGTGGAGACCTGGGTAAAACCATTACCCGCTGGGACGCCGACCCGGGCAAGGGTGGGGAGGAGGGGGAGCGAGAGACGAACGAGCTCAAGACGCCGTGGTGGGCGATCACGGCGACCGAGATCTACCCGGTCGGTGTGGCCGATGGGGTCGACCGGACGATGCTCGCACGGGCGACCGCGCGCTTGTGCCACCAGACCATCGCCTGGTCCGACCGCTCGCGCTACCCCGTGCCCCTGCACGCAGCCAAACAGCTCGACCTCGACCACCCTCAGTACCGGCGGTCGGCGCCGCCCGAAGAGCAGGGTGACGAAGCCACCGACGACTAAGAGGTCATCTCATTTGGGCTGTTCGATAGTCTGCCGTCGTGGGGATCGTTGAGCGTCTCGTGCCAGATGAGTTGTGGGAGCTGTTCGAGCGGGTGGTACCGCCCGCTCCGTCCCGCCCGCAGGGCGGTGGCCGACGGCGGTACGGAGACCGGGAGGTCCTGGCGGCGATCATCTTCGTGGCCACGTCGGGTTGCACGTGGCGGCAGTTGCCCCCGTCGTTCGGGCTCTCGGGGCCGACAGCCCACCGGCGGTTCACCGAGTGGACCAAGGCCCGGGTCTGGGCCAAGCTCCATCGGCTGGTCCTTGACGAGCTAGGCAGGCGTGGAGAGCTGGACTGGAGCCGGTGCGCGATCGATTCGGTGAACATGCGCGCGATGAAAGGGGGGATCTGACAGGTCCGAATCCTGTTGACCGGGGCAAGAAGGGCTCAAAGATCCACTTGATCACCGAGTGGACCGGTCTGCCCCTCTCGATCGGCATCTCCGGCGCGAACCTCCACGACAGCCAGGCCCTCGAACCGCTCGTCTGCGGCATCCCGCCGATCCGCTCCCGCCGCGGACCCCGCCGACGGCGCCCCGCCAAGCTGCACGCGGACAAGGGCTACGACTACGACCACCTGCGCCGATGGTTACGCAAGCGCGGGATCACCCACCGCATCGCCCGCAAGGGCATCGAGTCTTCCAAGCGGCTGGGCCGCCACCGCTGGACCATCGAACGCACCATGGCCTGGCTCGCCGGCTGCCGCCGACTCCACCGACGCTACGAGCGCAAAGCCGACCACTTTCTGGCCTTCACCAGCATCGCCTGCACCCTCATCTGCTACCGAAGACTCACCAAATGAGACGACCTCTAAGAAGCCGTTGTCTTACCGGATGTGATCACTGAGTTTCCGCTGTTCAGGCATGGTTCCGGCGTCGTCGTGGGAGCGTTCGGGCGATCAGTTC
>NZ_JBVIPD010000020.1:80152-158744 GCF_055578235.1 Streptomyces sp. NPDC033136 | reverse complement strand
CCTGCTGCGGTTGCTCTTGCTTCCCACCTGGCACTACTTCCTCTGGAACCTCACGTCCCAGTCTCCAGGTGTCCAACATCAAGGGGAAGCTTCAGTCATCCTCGCGTCCCTGCTGATGGGGGCGTCGCATTGAACGATGGCTGGTTGGCCGAAGCCGGGCCTGGTCATGACAGAAGCCTGGAGGCCAGGCCCTCGAAGTAGCTACTATGGCCGACAGTCAGGTCCACTTGCTCGGGGTCCAGCCACAGCAGGTGGGCCCCTTGATGAACGCAGCCGTCTCCGCGGCCAGGATCGCCGGAGGCAGGCCGGCAAAGGCCGAACCGTCGGCCACGGTGCGCGTGAACATCAGCCGGGCGCCTGCCACGCGCTGGCGTCCGCTAGGCGGAGGCGCACCGGAGGCTGCTGGATGCCTCCGCCCACTCATTTGGTTGCGCCTATCAGTTCACCCACCTCCGGCGTGAGGCCGGGCATGCGGCGGACGCGGTACTGCTGGGCCCGCGGCCTCAGGCATGCGAGCTTTCGTTGAGGTTTCGCTTTTGATCGCCGATGGGTCATCGGGGCAGGTGTCGGGCGAAGAACGATCGTAGGTGATGCCGCACTGTCGGCACCGATTCGGCGGGGTTCGATCGTGCCGACCAGCGCGAGCCTGGCCTAGTACTCCAGCAGTACTTCGTGGCTTGACCTGGGGGAACGTGGAGCGGTGGGAGTGTAGCGGGCAGGATGCCGTCACGGACGACTTCCGCCCGCACACCCCTCGAAGGAGTGCCCACGACGGCGGTAGTGGCAGTGGCGGGCCACAGCTTGGCGTCGTCGACGCCAGTGCGACCAGCTCAACGCGTGGGTGAGGGTGTGAAGGTCTCGGGGTGCGTGAGCTGCCAGGAGTCGCCGCACTTCCGCCACGGTGAGCTCGATGACCACGGCATCCTCACCGGTGGATCCCCTTTTTCGGCTGCTCGCGCGCTTATCGCCGCGAGGAAGGTGTGGGCGAGCATGGCCAGGGTGATGTGTCGGTACCAGCCGACGTAGCGGCGGACTTCGTACTCGTCCAGGCCGCACTCGTTCTTCGCCGCCTGGAAACACTCCTCGATCGCCCACCGAGCGCCGGCGACGCGCACCAGTTCATCCACTGCGACATCCAGCGGTGCGTAGCCGAGGTAGTAGGCAATCTCGTCCGGCCGGCTCAAGCTGGCGTCGTGCCAGCGCCCACCGCCGACGGATCAACACGCCGTCCTGGTAGTCGTATTCGGCTACTGGCCGCAACTGGACGGCCGCCCAGTCGTACTCGCGCTGCCCCTTCGCGCCGGCGCCGCAGGAACGGCGTTCCCATGCCTGGTCGGGGGCCTGCTCGAAGGCTCTGTCGATGCGTGGGCCAGCCAGGGAGAACTGGGACTTGGGGACGGCCAGGACGTAGCCGACGCCGGATGTTTCCAGCATCCGGCGGAAGCGGTTGTCCTGTCCGTAAGCGGCGTCCGCCGTGACCCAGGCGATCGGCAGCGGCGAGGCCAGCGCTCTGCGGACGATCGTCGCCGCGAGGGTGTTCTTGGTGGCGAACTCCCGTTGATCGGGGATCTTGGCCGCGCGGCAGCGGTCGCGGTCGTCGGTCCAGGACTTGGGCAGGTAGAGCTCGCGGTCCACGAGGGCGCGGCCGATTGTGCTGGTGTAGGCGGCGAAGACGCCGATCTGGCAGTTCTCGGTGCGGCCGGCGGTGCCGGAGTACTGCCTTTGGACGCCGGCGGAGGTAGTGCCCTTCTTGAGGAACCCGGTGTCGTCGATGATCAGTACCCCGTCGGGGCGGCCGAGGTGTTCGGCGACGTAGGCCTGCAGGTCATCGCGGATGTCGTCGGCGTTCCAGCGGGCTCGGGAGAGCAGGTGCTGCAGTCCGTCGGGGGTGGCATGGCCGACGTGTTCGGCAAGTTGCCAGCTGTTCTTGCGGGCTACCGAGGCGAGCAGTGCGCGGACGTAGTCCCGCATACGGCGGCGTGGCTCGACGCGGCCGAAGTGGTGCCCGATGGTGGTGAGGAGGTGGTCCAGGTCGCGGTCCCAGGTCTCGGCTGCCTGTTCGGTGATCACGACCCGAGGCTTCCCAGGGCACGGGGCGACCTTGCCGTCGTGGGCACTCCTTCGAGGGGTGTGCGGGCGGAAGTCGTCCGTGACGGCATCCTGCCCGCTACACTCCCACCGCTCCACGTTCCCCCAGGTCAAGCCACGAAGTACTGCTGGAGTACTAGCCCGTCATCAGCCCCGCGGTCTGCAACTGCGGTGCGATGGCGGTGTAGTCGGTGAACACCCAATGCATGGCAGGTCGACTTGCTGCGGGCGGGTGCGCAGCATCAGCGGTCGGCCCAGGCCGTAGCGGGCGACCGGGTACAGATCCCCTTGCTGATGGTGGCCGTCCGGCGAATAGTTCAGGCGCCCTCCATGTTGACGGCCGCACTGATACGGGACTCCTCGTACATACCCTGGGCCACGGCGGTGCCGCCGGCGGAGTGGCCATAGCAGCCACCCGCCTCAGATCCAGGGCACGACCGAGGCTTTCCGGCAGCGCGCGCCCTGTCTCATCCGGATTGCGTCCGGATGCCAGGGCCGCCAATTCGTCGAGAACGAAGCGCAGGTCAGCGATCCGCGTGTCGATCATGATGCGGGCAATGCGGGGGCCTTTGCTTGTTCTTTATGGTCTGACCTCGAACGATGTCCCGAACGTGATCGCTCGTACGACGATTCCGGGGACGTGAACACGGCCTTCGTCTGATCCTGGGCTCCGACCAAGAGGTACTTGACCAGTACGAAGGCCGTGGGGTTCGGGTTCAGGCGTTGTAGCCGCCGTGGGCGTCCAGCACCGCACCCGTGACGTACGACGCGGCGGGGCTCGCCAGGAAGGCGATCGCCGCGGCGATTTCGTCGGGGTGCCCCATGCGTTGCAGGGACAGCGAGCTGACCAGGGCCTTGAGGGTCTCGGGGTCCGGCGGTTGCATGCCGCCCTCCATCAGTCCGGCCTCCACGACGTTGGCCGTGATGTTCCGGGGCCCGAGGTCGCGTGCGACTCCCATGGTGTACCTCTCGATCCCGGACTTGGTCGCCGAGTAGTCGGCAAGGCCGGGAGCGCCGACCCGGGAGCCCAGTCCGGAACTCACCGTGATGATGCGGCCTCCCGTGTGCAGCACTCGGGAGGCGGCCCGGATGACGGCGATCACGCCGAGGTAGTTGGTGGCGTGCATCCGGTCCAGTGCGGCGGTGTCGGCGTCCGGGTCGTCCACCGTGCCAGCCACGGAGATCGCCGCGTTGTTGACGAGGATGTCCAGGCCGCCGAAGTGCGCGATCACGTCGTCGATCAGTGCCGGCGCCCGGCTCGTGTCCGCCTGGTCGGACTGGAAGGCGACGGCCTTGGCTCCCTTGCCGTGCACCTCGTCGACGACGGCCCGCGCCTGCTTCTCGGAGCTGACGTAGGTGAAGGCGACGTCAGCGCCCTGCTCGGCCAGCAGCCGTACGGTCGCGGCTCCCAGTCCGCGCGACCCCCCGGTGACCAGGGCGACCTTGCCCATGAGTGGCTTGCTCATTCTTCTCACCTCGTTGATTGACCTTCCCGGCAGTCGCAACGCTAATTGTTACGACAGACTGTTGCAACCTTCACTGTTACGACTGCGCTGTCGTAACATAAAGCGTTGCGGCCGAGAGGAGGAGCCCATGAGCGCCAACAGCAGGCTGACCATCGCCGCCCACGCGCTGGCCTGGATCGGCCTCTACCAGCGCCAGGGCCATGACGTCGCCACCTCCGAGCAGATCGCGACCAGCGCGAACACCAACCCAGTGGTGATCAGACGGCTGCTCGGCGAGCTGCGCAGGGCTGGGCTCGTGGAGTCCCGGCGGGGCGTGGGCGCGGGCTGGTCACTGGCACGCGAGCTGGAGTCGATGACCCTGCTCGACGTGTACGAGGCCGTGGAGCCCGGCCCGCTGTTCGCGATGCACCGCACCACCCCGAACCAGGGCTGCGTGGTGGGTTACGGCATCCAGCCGGCGATGCAGGGCATCTACGAGGGCATCGAGGAGACCCTGAGACATGAGCTGGCCCGCGTCACGCTCGAGACCGTACTCCGGGACGTACTCGCGGCACCTCGCTAGCCTCCCCGTTACGCCCTGACATCACCAAGATCCCCATCGATGCCCAGGCCAGTGAATAGCCTGGCAACCAGTTCGCGTTTCCCAACCTGGGTGTCATCATCCCCGGCCGCCGCGTGCTCGCGACTCGGGGACGATCTGGTGTTCTGCGCCTATACGGCTTCATCTGTGCCAGGTGACGGGTCTCCTGGGCGGGCTACCGCCGCGTGAACCAGGTGGCCGTGACGTCATTGGCGAACGACTGGCGTTCCGTCACGCTGAAGAGCGTGGGGTTGAACCCCCCGTCGAACGCCGAGATACCAGCCCCGGCCACCACCGGATAACTCTTGATGATCAGTCTGTCGATCTCGGGCAACAGAGCACCCGCGAGCCGACCGCCTCCGCACAGCCAGATGTCCTTCCCTTCTTCTTCCTTGAGCTTGCGGACCAGGTCGAGCGGGTTGTCCTTGATCACGGTCACATCCGGGTCGGGGCTGGCCCCGAGCGTGCTCGACACCACGTACTGACGCAGGTGCGCGTATGGGCTGGTGATGCCCGCGTCCAGCACGGGGCGGTAGGTGCCCAGCCCCATCAGTACGGTGTCGAAGTGAAGATTGGGCGCATCCGCTAAGCCGTGCACAGCGCGCAGCGCGGTGGGAGCGGTCTCGGGATAGCGCTCATTCATCCAGGCGCTGTAGGCGGCTGCCTGCTCATCGTCGCCTGCCGGGTAGAAGTCGGACTCTCCGCCGGGGCCGGCGATCCGGCCGTCGAGGGAGGCGGCGACGTAGTAGACGAGCTCTCGCATCGAAGCAACTCCATTCATAGTACTATGATCAGAGTGCCGCGAACATAGTACTACAACTGGAGTGATGTCAATGGTGCGCAGGAATGATGAGCGAAGGGCGGCCCTCGTGGATGGCGCCATCGAGGTCCTGGCCAGGGAGGGCGCGCGCGGTCTGACGTTCCGGGCGGTGGACACCGAGGCCGGTGTGCCCGCCGGTACGGCCTCCAACTACTTCGCCAACCGCGACGACCTGCTCACCCAGGCCGGCGCCCGTGTCTACGAGCGGCTCCAGCCCGACGAGGCAACCATCGCCCGGCAGCGGGCGAGCGCTCGAGGCCGGGAGACCTACGCGGTCCTGATGCGCGAACTCGTCGGCCGGATCAGCGACTTCCGCACCGGCTACCTTGCACTCCTCGAACTGCGCCTGGAGTCCACCCGGCGGCCACAGCTCCGCGCGGTGCTGACCGAACAGGTGCGTGCCGACCTCAAAGCCAACGTGGCCTACCACGAGGAATCCGGCCTGCCCGGCGACGCCACCGCCGTCCAGTTGCTGTACCTGACCCTCAACTGGCTGATCGTCGAGCAGCTCACGCTCCCAGACGTGCTCTCGGATGCCGAGCGCGAACGACTCGTGACGGCCGCGGTCGAACGGCTGACAACGAGTTTTCCCCACCCAGGCTGAGTGCCGGGCGAGTCGGCATCAGGGCCGCGTCAGGGAAGAACTGAAGCTTCTGGTAGACGGGATGCCGACCAAGTCCAACCCGCTCTGCCTGATCGGCGACTCCGGTACCGGCAAGTCCCACCTGCTGATCGCCCTCGGGACCGAGGCCGCCATGGCCGGCTACCGGGTCCGCTACACACTCGCCACCAAACTGGTCAACGAACTGGTGGAAGCCGCGGGCGAGAAGATCCTGACCAAGACCATCGCCCGCTACGGGCGCTGAGGGGCCCCGAAGATCCCGGACAGGGACCCAATAGGGTTGTCCTGTAATGAATCGAGGGAAGAAGCAAGTGGCACGTCCAAGTCCGTACTCGCCGGAGTTCCGTGAAGAAGCGGTCCAGTTGGCATTGAAATCCAGCAAGCCGATCGCCCATGTTGCCCGGGAACTCAACGTGAATCCCGAGACTCTCCGCACCTGGGTGCGCCAGCATGAGCGCGAGCACGGACGGCAGGACGAGCCGCTGCCGGTGGACGAGCGGGCCCGGCTGAAGGAACTCGAGCGTCGCGTTCGTGAACTGGAGATGGAGAACTCCTTCCTGAAAAAAGCCGCAGCGTACTTCGCGAGGGATCCCCGGTAGCGAGCAAGTACGAGTTCATCGAATCGATGCGACTCGACAACGCGGAGTGCGCGTACTCCGTCGAGTTCATGTGCAGAAAACTCGGCGTGTCCAAGTCCGGCTACTACGACTGGAGAAACCGGCCCAGACAAATCGCCGAGCTGTGGAGCCCTCTCCTGGTCAGATCGGGCATCCCATCCATGAGGCCGACATTGCCGACGTCGTCCTGGCCAACCTGCTCAGGCCAACACCGCCCTGCACCGGATCGTGCAGACCCGCCTGCGCATCGACCCGCGCACCCGGGACGACTGCGAACGCCGCAGCAAGGAGGGCAAGACCCGACGCGAAATCGTCCGATGCCTCAAACGCTACGCTGCCCGGGAGGGCTTCCACCTGGTCAGACTCACACAGGCATACCCCCCGTTATAGAGGCAGTCCGTGCGCGGCCCCAGGCCGATGTCCCCGGCTCCGAGGACGGTGAGGGCGTGACTCCAGCCGTCGGGGACGGCGAACAGGTCGAAGATGATCCGCCTCACGAGGCCAGCCCGAAGACGTCCTGCGCAGATTGGCTGTCGCTGCGGGAGGCCCAGGGGAAGCAGCCGTCGACCACTCCGTTCTCCGGCTCCTCCGCAGCGGTTCGGGCGTCCAGTTGCTGCTGGCGGGCGACGTGGCAGTGCCGTGGTCGATCGAGGCCTGGACGAGTGGTCCCCGGGAGCGGTGCAGGAACGCCTGCCCGAGCAGCCGACCGCCGCACGAAGGCACTCTCCGGTGCGAAATACTCTTCCGATGAGTTCACGCACTTCCCCGATCTGCCGGCCGACCACGATACGGAGGGCCGTTGCGCGGGATGCCAAACGGCTCACACGGCTCGTGCGTGGCTCAGGCGCCTACGAAGGTAAGTACGCAGCCGCGGTCGCGGGCTACCGGGTCGGTCCTGATTACATCGAGGCCCACCGCACCTTCGTGGCCGTCGGCGCCGACGAGCATGGAGGTCGGGTCCTCGGGTTCTACTCGCTCGTCCTCGCTCCACCGGAGCTCGACCTGCTGTTCGTCGCTGACGAAGCGCAAGGACGCGGTATTGGACGACTGCTCGTCGCGCACATGCAGTCCGAGGCCCGTGCCGCCGGGCTCGACCGTGTCAAGGTCGTGTCGCATCTTCCCGCCGAGGACTTCTACCACCGCGTTGGTGCGGTGCGGACCGGGACCGCGCTTGCGAACCCGCCCGCCGTGCCGTGGGACCGTCCCGAATTCGAGTTTCGCATTCCTTCGGAATGACCCGGTGTGCCGTTTGGCGGGGCACCGGCTTCACCCGCCCGCCGTGCCGTGACCCGGCGCCGCACAAGACCCGCGCCGACCAGCGGGCGCGGTCGAGCCCGCCAGGGCGGCCTGGGCGCGGCGGCCGGGTACCACGGGTACGCCGCGTGGCACAACCTGTGTGAAGCCGCCTGAGCGAGGTGAAAGCACACAGCACCTGCTGGGCGGCCGTGCTGGACGCGACTCTGTACGACAGGCCCCGCGCGCAGACGACCCTGGAACGCTGGCACCAGGTCCACGGCCTGCTCGACCAGGGCGTGGGCCTGTTCGATGCGCCCGCCGCCTGCAACTGGCCCTGAACACCGTTCAACACCTCTTTGAGGGTCGTACAGGCGTGGGATTCCGGCCAGATGGTGCCGACGGCGGACAGGCAGGGTGACGCCGGCCCTGGCCATCCGGGGCTACAGCGGTGCTCACGGTCCGGGCGACAGCCCGTCACGGCGTCGGAAGCGCCCGGGAGAGATACCGAACTCTCGTCGGAAAGCGGCAGAGAAGGCGAATTCAGAGGCATAGCCGACTCGCTGCGCGATGGTGGCGAGTGGTGCTTCGGTCTCGCGCAGCAGTCGGGCGCCTCTGGTCAGCCGCCAGCCGATCAGGTACGCCATCGGCGGCTTGCCTACCGACGAAGTGAACCTCCGAGTGAACGCGGTACGAGACAGGCCGGCCGCCTCGCTGAGCCGTTGCACAGTCCACGGTGCTTGCGGGCTCGCGTGGATCGCCTGCAGAGCGGCGGCGATCGCCGCGTCGTCGACCGCAGGGCAGCCTGCTGAGTTCTGCTCCTCATGCCACAGCCGCAGCACGTGCACGAGCAACAGGTCGACGAGCGCTGACCGGGTCACTCCGGTGCCGGGCCGTGGCTGTGTGACGTCCTCGTCGAGCAGGTCGATGAGCGACCGGAGCTCTGGGTGCCGGTCGTAGTCGGGCGACACATGGATGATGTCCGGCAGTCGGCGCAGAAAGTAGTGCACCTGGCCGCCGTCGAGCCGGTAGGCGGCGCAGAGGAACTCGATGACGGCCGACCCCGGGTCACACGGCGGCCGAGGGCCCGTCTCTGCCTCTGGCAGTTCCCCCAGGGCGCGAACAGTGTGACTGAGCCCGTGTTCCGTACCGTGCGGCACGAAGACGATGGTGCCCGGCCGAAGCGCGACCGGCTCTTCGGCAGCCGTGAGCAGCCATCCGGAGCCGCGCAGGATGACATGGAAGCCGGCGCCCGCGAAGGGCGGGAAACGCAGGCCCCAGGGACCGGACTCGCAGACCCGACGGGCGAAGGCCTGCCCGGCTCGGGCACTGCTGACGACCTCGTTGATCACGTCCACAGTGCTCAGGCTATCTCGGCAGACGCACAACCTCGTATGTATCGGCGCCGGGCGGACATGGTGGGCCCCGGTGCACCGGTGTTTGGATTCGATCGTGACCACAAAACGACGCCACCCACCCGCGGAAACCGACCACGCAGGTTCTCGTCCCCCGAGCCACCTGCGGGAGAGTTCCGCGACGGGACCCCTGTCCCGGCAGTCGACACCCACGATCAAGGAGACGTCGTGACCAGCACAGCGTGGACCATCACCATCCCCCGGCAGCGAGTCCAGGAGTTCCGCGCCCTGCTCACCGAGCTGAACAAGGACCTGTCCGGCCTTGCCGAACGGGCGCGGGCTGCGGGCTATCACCGGGAGCGGATGTGGCTCCAGCCCAACCAGGACGGCAGCGCCCAGCTCATCGTCTATCTCGAACTCGATGAGGGCGTGGAGCTGCCCGAGCTCGCCGCCCGGCTGCGCACCTACGAGTCCGAGTTCACGCGCTGGTGGAATCCCCGTTACGAGTCGTTCATCTCCCCGGGAGCCCCCGGGGAGACACTGCTCGCGTGGGACGACAAGGCCTGACGGGCTGTCGTTCGCTCGAGCCTGGTGTGCCGGTCGCACGTCGATATGGAGCTCGGATCGATCCGGCGGTCCTCGACGATCTGGAAGCAACTCAGGAGCCACCACGACGTCGTCGTCAACCTCTTCGGTATGCGGCCAGGTCATGGTCGAGCGCAGCCTCGACGAATTCGGACTGCGCCGCCCGGTGGGCCTGCGCGTGCCCTTCTTCTCCGCAGCGGCGGCCGCGCTGCCGGGTACCGAACTGATGGCCACCCTCCCGCGCCGTGCCGTCCTCACGTACGCCGATGACCCGTTCTACCGCGTGGCTGCGGCGCCGGAGGAACTCCCGCCTTTCCCCTATGGCATCGTCTGGCATCCCGTGCCGGCGGCGATCCGGCTCACCGGTGGCTGCGGCGAGTGATGCGGGATACCGCCGCGCAGTTGGCCGGCCGTGGGCCGCGTGAGGACGGTGACGTCCCAGCGCCAGATGACCGGTGAGACACAGCGATGGGTCAGGCCGTAGCGGGTACCGACTTCATATGGAGGCTCCCCGGATCGGCTGCCCGTGCGGTCCTCGTGGCAGGCTTCCCAGCGCACACCGGGAAGTCCCCGGCGCGATCAGCCACTCGGCGACGACGGTGTTGATCCACCAGCCCGACCGTGGCGCGATGGCGTGCTTCGCTCGCTCGAACAGGCAGGTGACCAAGGTGTCGGCGGTGGTGGGCAGCCTTTGAGTCGGTCGCTGGTCGTCCCTGCGATCAGGTCCCGGCCGCCGGCAGTGTCACCCGGCTCCGGAGGCCACCGGACGTGTTCGCCTCGGCGGTGATGGTGCCGCGGCGGGCGTCTACTCAGGGACCGGACGAGCCCGAGCCCGAGGCCACGGTCGCTGGAGACGTGGTCGGTCGATCTTGTCGGCGGGCACGTGGAAGGCGGTGTCCTTCATCCCCAGCGGATCGAGGATGCGTTCGCGCAGGAACGCCTCCAAAGACTGTCCGGTGACCCTGGAGACAAGCACGCCGACTACCTCGTTGCTGAGGTCGTACTGCCACCGCGCTCCAGGCTGGTACTGCAGCGGCAGCTCGCCGAGGCGGCGTATCCACTCGTCCGGCTCGGGCGCCGGTCCGAATGCCACGCTGTAGTCGAGACGCTCGAAGGTCGCGGCCCTGATCGGGGAAGCCATCGACTCGAAGTCCACTCCGAGCCCGAACGTGGAGGTGAGCTGGTCTCATACGGTGATCGGCCGGGGTGCTGGCACGGTTTCGTCCAGCGGTCCGTCGGGCCGCTTCAACACCTGCCGGTCGGCGAGTTCGGGCAGCCACTGATCCACCGGGTCGTCCAGCCACAGCCGACACTCGTCGGGCTCGACGCCGATCCCAAGACGTTCACCGCCACCCTGGACGACGTCCATCACCGACTCACCGAACAGATCGACGACCTGATCGCGCGCCGCGACAGGCTGCACCGTCTCGACCATGGCGACCGGGCCCTGCTGCCCGACCGGGCCTGCGCGGTCTTGGACCGACTCGTCGAACTCGGTTTCAGCCCCGACTACGTGGCCGGTCAACGGGAGGCGCTGGTCCCGGACATCTTCGACAGCTTCCTGATCCGGCTTGGACATCCGCTTGACGATCCCGAGTCCGTCGAGCTGACCAAGCGCGGTCGGGATGCAAGGTCCTGGGATCCGGACGACCCGCTGGTATGGGACTGCCCGGCTTCCGCGCCGTGCTGTGACACCGAGGGTCCCACTCCGCTCCGTACTCCCCGTCCCGCGTGCGCCAGTGACGCACGAGCCCTTCGGCCACATCGGCGATGTCGCCCGGGGTAGCGAAGACGCGGTGGAGCAGCCGAGCGCTGTACGTGAGCAATGAACTCCCGCTCAGAGAATGGCGCCGACGGCCGTGTCCCCGCCCTGATCTCGGGCGGGAACACTCCTCAGTCGCGCGGCGGGGTCAGTTGGCGTTCACCAGGTCGTGCGCCGGCACGGTGACCGTCCGCTTACCCGGCTTGCCGCCGAGCACGATCTTCCGCAGGGCACTGTTGTTGTCGAGGTTGGTTTCCTTCAGCCGCTTCTCCGGGTTGGCCAGCACCTGGATGTAGTAGGTGCCGTTGGGCACGCCGGTGATGTCGAAGGACTGGCCCGGCAGGTCCTGGGTGTAAGTGTCACCGGAGCCGACGTCCAGCACCTCGCGGACGGAGATCGAGTTCTCCTCACCGCAGGCGGTGGCCAGGTCCGTGTTGTACGGGTGCCAGTTGGCGTTCTTCACCGTGTAGTCGATCGCGTCGGTGTTGGCCAGGCAGAAGGCTTCCTTGCCACTGCGCACGGCTTCCTTCTTGTCCGCCTTCAGCAGCCGGTAACTGGCGAAGTCGGTGAAGTGCCAGTGCACATGCCCCGGGCGCGGGTCCCACTCCATGGTGCCGGTCGGGGTGTAGCCGACCTGCTTGCCCTTGGCGTCGTAGAAGTACTGGAAGGCGTCCATCTTGGCCTTGCCGGGCGAGCGGAACCCGTCCACCACGAGCTGCGCCGGGCCGGCGTTCCAGACGTTGGCGCTGAACGCCAGGTAGTCCTTGCCGGGGATGTCCCTGCCGCCGTCGCTGATGGTGATGCCGTAGGCCGGCAGCGAGCGCAGGTCCGGCTTGGGGACGTCCGGGACGGAGGGCTTACCGGTGGGAGCCTTCGACGGCGGTGTGAGGGCGGGCGCCTGACGCGAACCGTCGGTCTGGGCGCCGATGTCCCCGGCCTGCGGAGACAGCGCGGACTTCTGCTTCCTCTTCAGCGCCCACGGCAGGGCCGGCGGCGCGGCCTTCAGCGGACCGTGGCCCACGTTGTACGAGGGACCCGCACCGCTCGTCACCGGCGCGGCGTCCTCGGCGGGGGCCGGGGCATGCCCCGGCCCGTGACCGGCGTGCGCGGTCGGCGTCTGGTGACCGGCAACGTTCCCGGCGTGCTCGCCGGCCTTCGCGGAACGGGGCACCGCCTCGGTGGTGCCCTCTTCGTCCTCGTAGCTTCGTTCCACCACGGTCAACTTGACCGTGGCCGTCCTGTTGGCGATGCCGAACAGGTCGCGGTACTTCTTGGCGACGCCGACCTTGGCCGTGTATGTGCCGGCCGGCAGTTGGACCGGCTCGGTGTAGGAGCCCGCGTAGGTGTTGGCCGCCCAGCCCTTCTCGACGCCCCACACGGAGCCGAGGGTGAAGGGGTTGGTGGGGCAGCTCTCCGGATACTTGGAGGTGGAGGGTGCGTCGGGCCGCACTCGGCCGCTGGCGTTGTTCGGGCAGAAGCTCTCGGTGCGGGTGAGGACCTTCTTGCCGGCTTTGTCGGTGAGGGTGATCTTTGCGAAGCCGGGCAGCCCGGAGAAGTCCTTCACGGTGCCTGTGGGCAGCTTCTTCGCCTTGGCCTTGCCGCCCTCGTAGACGGTCTGGGTGACAGTCACCGGGTCCTTGTAGGACTTCCGCGTCACCTTGAGCTCCAGGGGCGTCCCCTCGGCGATGAGGTAGGTGCCGAGGTCCAGGTACACACCCGGATCCTCCTTCCAGGAGGTGAGCGTCACCGAAGTGGTCGCCGCGATGAGGCTCAGCTCGGGGCCCGTCGCGGTCTTCGCCGGCTCCTGCGCTGCGGCCACGATGCCGGCCGTAACGGCCGTCACGGCGATGGCCGTGGTGCCGGCGAGCAGCGTACGCCGCAGCCGAGCGGTGCGCTTTCTGGTCATGGTTCTGTCGTCCTCCGGTGCTGTGAGAAGGAAGCAGGCGGCTCGGCGCGTCCGCGGGGTCCGGGCCGGGGCCGTCACGTGAGAGGCGTTTGCTTCGCCCGCGCTGTGAGAGGAACAGACCGGTTGCTCGGTTGTCCGGAAGGCGGAAAGGGGTGGCGTGTTGGCCGAATGCCGTCGTAGTGACGAGATCTGGCCGTCGGTGCGGGCACACCTCACCCGAGGACAGTCCTTCTGCTGCAGACGCCGGCCGGATCGTGGTCGATCTCGCGGTCATGCTGGCCGACGGCGGCAAGGCGATAGCGGACCTGGCCGTGCTGCGTGACCAGACGGAGGTTGTTCGGCCCCGTCGCTTCCACTGCGACCACCTGGCGCCTGCTGGCCGACATCGACTCCACGGCGTGAGCCCGCCTGCGCTCGGCCAGGGCCGCCGCCCGGGAGGTCGCGTGGCTGCAGGCTGCCGAGACCGGGACAGGGATACCGACAGCCCGCGCTGGGGGAGGCGACCTGCCGGGCCTGGTCCTGGTCTTCGACGCCACGCTGATCAGCGGTTTTGTTCAGCGGCGTCCGGCGGTGAGCCGGGTCGTGGGACGACCCGTTCGCCCACGTCTCCAGCGTGCCATCCCCGCACCTGCGGGGTGGCTGCAGCCGCAGCAACGCCCGACCGATCAGGCAGGTGTCGTCCCAGCATCGCGCGGGTGATCCCCGGCACGCGACGGATCGTGCTCCCGCGGAAGGCAGCCTCGGGGCCCGGTTGGACGTTCCCCGCTCTCGGCCGACGGTCCAACCGGTCCGGCAGCCCGGCGTCGTTCGCCGTTGGTTGGGCCTGTCCAACGCTTACCGGCTGATGGCCCGCCGCGACTGGCCGCCGCTCTCGTGAGCGCCGCGGCGAGTCCGCCGCGCGCACGAGAGCGGATCCGCACACGATCACGGCCGTGCCCCGATCCGGTAGCCCGGACCGGCTACCGTCTCGGTCCCGCGAAGGCGTAGGCCGCGGTGCCGACGACCGTGAGGACCAGGGCTGTCCAGGTGCCCGCTGCCGTGCCGGGTGGCAGCAGCATCCAGGTCGCCACCTGCATCGGCACACTCGTGGCGGGCGGGGCGAACAACGAGAACGAGAGCCAGGCGAACGGCAGCGTCCATGCGTAGTGGCCGCCCGAGAGCGTGGCGCCCAGGGCGGCCAACCCCATCAGGCCCGCGCTGTCCCGGACGACGAATGCGGTCGTGGCCACGTCCTCGCCCATCGACTGCACGGCCAGCAGCGCGGCACCGGCGACCGCGCCGCCGAGCAGCACGTGCGCCGCCCTGCGGGGCACCCAGCGGATCGCGGCCGTCCGGTCCAGCGCGACGTCCTGTCCGCTGAGCCCGGTCGAGACCGCCATCGCCGCCGCGGTGAGAACGAGCACGGGCAGCCGCGAATCACCGGGGCCCTCGCTCCCGTCCCGGGCGAGTACCCACAGCGCCACCGCGCTGATCACCACCGCGGCGAGCGACGCGGGCACCTGCCGCGAGCGCGCATACAGCGTCAGCCATCTCACCGGGACGCATCGCCGTTCAGCGCGTCGAACGCGTCGCCCTTGCAGGAGAACGCGGTGGCGCGCATCGCGTTGATCCGTGAGAGCTGCTCGGCATGCGGAAGCGCCTTGAGTTCCTTCCACGCCGGTCGGGTCTCGGCATCGCGGTGCGAACTTACCGGCTCTGTGCGGGGAAGCGGCCTGAGGTCCCCCAGGACCCAGCCCACCGCGACGGTCCGCGCGATGTCATCTCCCCCCGAGCGGTTCCAGCCGACGGGGGCGCACCCCGGCACCATGCCTTTGGCGATCAGGGCCCAGGTCAGCTCCTCGCCCTTCGCGGCGGCGATGATGTCGTCGTCGAAGTCGAAGAGCACGGTCTCGCGGGACCACCGCGGCGTGGAGCCGTCCGGCTGTACGGCGGTGTTCTCCCGGACCGAGACCGGCGCCTGGCCGCCCAGGGCGCTGTGCAGCAGGCCCAGCGCCTCCTTGCCTGGACCCGCCAGGTCGCTGAGTCGTGCCTGGTGCGTCTTCGTCACGCACACCGGGCCGTCGCACACCAGCTCAGCGGCGGCCTCGTCGACGACATACATCCGGCGCGGGTCGGAGGGCAGGACGAACAGAGCGATCACCGCGCCCGCCAGGACGGGCGTCAGGGCGATCAGCCGGGCGCGCGGAGTCGCGGCGACCATCAGCGCGAAACCGGTCGCGACCATGCCGAGCAGCCAGATCGTCTGCCCGACGTGCACGGGGGCGGAGAGCGTGACGAGCACATCGCGCACCTCCTGCACCGCCGGTGACAGCAGGGAGATCCGGTTCGGCTCCGTGCTCGTGATCCCCGTCGCCGTGGTCGTCTCCGTCCGGCCCAACGACATGTGCATGAGGGCCGTGAACACGACGGCGCCCATGGCCAGCGCGGGCGGGGTGAGCACGGACGGCAGGGCCCGCCCGGCCCCCATGCCCAGCACGGCCCCCGCGACCAGGAAGAGTGCCCCCACCAGCGAGATCGGCAGCCATCCGAGGTGCGTGTACTCGGTGTCGGCGAATACCTGGACCCCTCCCACGAGGACGAGGAGCGCAAAGGCCGAGGCCAGCGTGATCGCCGTCGTGCCCGCCAGCGTGGCCGCGCGGTGCCAGGCGGGCCTCGGTGTGCTCGTCAGCAGCTCGGACATCTTCGAGCGGTGGTCGCGCAGGCCCTGCAGCGCCCCGAGCCCCACGGCCAACGGCCACAGGTAGAACAGCAGGGAGCGGGTCCACAAGGCCATGGACGTCCACTGGGCCGTCCACGCCGTGGTGCCCCGCCACCACGCGGCGTCCCCCAGGTACAGGAACGCCAGCGCGCTCGTCAGGACCACAGCACCGGCCCACCGGGCGACGGAGCGCCTCAGCTCGATGCGCAGGACTCGGATGTTCACCAAGTGCCTCTCTCCTGCTCCGGATTGAGCAGAAGTGCCGAGTAGCCGCGCTCCAGCGGGCTGTCGCCCACGTGGTCGGGGCCGCCCGCCGCTGCCAGGTCGTCCGGGGTGCCCTGAAAGACCAGCCGGCCCTCGGCGAAAAGCACCACGTCGGTGCAGGCGGCGGCGACGTCCTCCACCAGATGGGTCGAGACAACCACGCAGGTGTCCGTACCCAACTCCTGGAGCAGCTCGCGGAACCGCAGCCGCTGCGCCGGGTCCAGGCCGACCGTCGGCTCGTCCAGCAGCAGGATCGTCGGGTCGTTGACGATGGCCTGGGCGATGCCCACCCGCCGCACCATGCCGCCCGAGAGGGCCTTCATCCGCTCGTCGGCCCGGTCAGCCAGGCCGACCCGCTCCACGGCGCGCTGGACAGCCCCGGGGATGTCCGCCTTGGGCACCTCCTTCAGCCACGCCATGTACTCGACGAACTCGCGCACCGTGAAGCGCTTGTAGTAGCCGAACTCCTGCGGCAGGTAACCGATCCGGCGGCGCACCGCACGGTGCTCCCGCATGCCGCCCACGGACTCCCCGAGCAGCTCCAGACTGCCCTCGGCCGGGCGCAGCACGGTGGCCAGCGCCCGGATGAAGGTGGTTTTGCCCGCCCCGTTGGGGCCGAGCAGACCGTGTACGCCGGTGCCCAGCGACAGGTCCAGTCCATCGACCGCCATCCGTTTCCTGCCGACCCTGACCTTCAGCCCGATGGCCCGGATCTCCCAGGCGTAGGCCGTGGGCGCGATGTCAGCCGCACTCACTGCGGTCATCATGTGGCGTTCCTGACGTTGTTGGTGGGTTGATTCCGGTCACCCGATCGGGAGACCCAGGGATGCCGGTGTGGCTGTGGTGTTTCAGCCCTTTGGTGGCTTGAAAGGCGCGGGCCGCCTGGCGACCCGCGACGACTTGACCACTCATTGGGATGCGCGCGACAAGATCGCTTGAAGGAACACACTGGCGGGGTCGATGGTCAACGATGGGCTCCCAGCACGGAGTACGCGCCCCTGCGGGCGATCACGACACCGATGCCGAGCGCGAGGATCAGCCCCCACACGGGCAGACCGTCCGTCTGCAGGGCGAAGGTCATTCGGCTGGCGGCCAGGCTCGGCGCCACGACTACGGCGGCCCACACCACCACCAGCGCAACGGCCGCACGGGTCACGCCGACGACACCGCCGAGCGCCAGGGTCGTGGAGGTGAAGGCCAGACAGGGCAGCAGCCACTGCGCGGCCGTCACCCCCGTTACCCATCCGCCCACCAGCAGCGCGGGGACGACCACGGCCAGCACGGATACGGTGCGCCGCAGTACCAGATAGAGCCCGGCCCTGGGCACCGAGGCCGTCAGTTCGTACGCCGGGTCCAGGCCACGCGACCACGACGCCGCGACACCGAGCACGGGCAGCACCGGGGCGAGCAGCAGCACCCACGACACCTCGCCGGAGCCGGTGTCGACCAGGCCGAGCAGCAGCGCGAGCAGCGTTACAACCACGACCATGGCCAGCCACGGCACCATCGTGGGCGTCATCCACCTCGACAGCCGTGCCGACCAGCGTCGCCGGCGCGGCATCGTCGCGGTGGCGGTCAGCTGGGGTTCGAGGCCGGACCACACGGTGTCGACCAGCGACGCCACGGCGGGCACCTCGGCACCGACAGCGGCAGACAGCCGGTCACGGCACACCCCACACGCCTCCAGATGAGCCTCCAAAGCCCACACATCGTCGGCGGCGAGGTCCGTGCCGCCGCGCGCGTAACCCTCGATGATCCGCATCGACGCATGTTCCACACTCATGCCAGCGCCCTCCGCATCTCGATCCGGGCCCGGCGGGCACGGGTCTTGACCGTGCCCTCGGGCAGCCCGAGCAGGACCGCGGTCTCCCGGACGGACAGCCCGTCGAGCACCATGGCCTGCAGTACCTGTCTCAGTTCCGGCGCGAGGCACCGCAGCGCGTCCCCGACATCACCGCCGACGGTCTCCGCGAGCGCCTCCTCCTCGGCGGCGGGCGCCACGGGTTGCGGGGCGGCCGCGGGCGGCGGAGCCGCGTGATGGGCCCTGCGCCGGAACGCGTCGACGAGGCGGCGCGCCGCAATCGTCCACAGCCAGCCGACGGCCGTCCCCCCGGCCGCGGCCCCGGCGAACGCACCCGCCGCGCGCCACACCGCCAAGTAGGTCTCCTGCATGACCTCCGCGACGATCTGCTCGTCCACACACCGGCGGCGCAACCGCACCGCCAGCCACGGCGACGTACGCCGGTACAGCTCCTCGAACGCGGCACGGTCGCCTTTTGCCACCAGCCGGACGAGACGCTCCTCGTCCAACTCGTGCAGCGCTGCCTTGACTGATCTCACACCCGCTAGACGCCTGAGCCGGGCCGCAGGTTTTCCCCTCAACGTGATCCCCGCCACATGCGGAAAGCCCTGGGCTCAACTTGATCAAGCATCGCTTTCAGGACCGTCCGGCCCGGGTTCGAGAGCACGCTCCCCCATCAGACCCGGAGCGGTGCATACTTGCCTCCAGCCGCTGTCCCTGGGCACAGAGAAACGGCCAGCCCCCCGGCTGCCCGGTGCGGAACACCCGCCCGTTCGTGATCAGAGGCGTCCGGAATCGAAGGCAACCGCGCCAGGCTGAGACGCCTGGTCAGGCTCGATGTCCTCACGAAGTCGACGCCGACGGCTTCACCAGGAACCAGTAGCCGACCGGGCACCGCGACCAGCAGCCCTACCCCGGCCTCACTCGGCCTCACCCGACCGCAGCTGCGTCATCGTGGCGTGCCGTGACGCGTCAGTCGACCGCCGGGAGGCGAAGCGTGGCGACGGCCCCACCGTCAGGCGCGTTGGCGAAGGACAGCGACGCCCCGATGACCTGGGCCTGGCCGAGCGCGATGGTCAGCCCGAGGCCGTGGCCCCGGCCGCGTTCCGTCGCACCGGTGCGGAACCGTTGGGGCCCGTGGGCGAGCAGGCCGTGGGGGAAGCCCGGGCCGTGGTCCCGTACCGTCACACAGGTCCCCGTCACCTCGACCTCGACGGGGGCGCGACCATGCCGGTGGGCGTTGACGACCAGGTTGGCGACGATCCTGTCAAGTCGGCGCGGGTCGGTCTCGGCGGACACGGCGTCGGCCGTGGTGAGCTGTGTCTGCAGCCCGGTGCGGGCCAGTGACTCCCTGACCGCCTTGGCGAGCGGAACGGGCCCGAGTTCGGCCCGCTCGGCGCCTGCGTCGAGCCGGGAGATCTCCAGCAGGTTCTCCACCAGGGTCCGCAGCACCGCCACTCGGTCCCTGACCATTTCAGTGGCCTCCCCTTCGGGGAGCAGCCCGCTCGCGGTGACCAGACCCATCAGCGGGGTGCGCAATTCGTGAGCGACGTCGGCGGTGAAGCGCTGCTCGGCCAGCAGCCGTCCGAGCAAGCTGTCGGCCATCGAATCGACGGTGGCGGAGATCTCGGCGATCTCGTCGCTGCTGCGGCCCGCCGCGGTCCTGGCGGCCAGGTCACCGGCCGTGATCCGGCGTGCGGTCCGCGCCACCAGACGCAGCCTGCGATGGGGCAGTTCCGCGGCGAGCGCCGACAGCGGTACGACGACGGCCAGCGCGACCAGGGAGTACTTCCACATGTGCCGGTCCAGGGCGCGCCGGGTGAGCAGGTCGGGCGTCATGTCGACCTTCACCGCCACGGGGCCGCCTCGGTACGTCTGCGCCGCCCACATCGAGGGGTGGTCCCCGGGGCCGTCACCGTCGTACCAGGTGGCATACCCGTCCCTCAGACCCTGCGAGTCCCGGAGTCGGCGCAGCAACTCGACAGGCATGTCCTCGGGCGACATCCGAAGCGAGTCGGGCGCGGTGGTGTGCCGCTCGAGGTCCTGCAGGTCTCGGGACAGCTGCGTCACGGCCTTGGCCCTGCCGTCGTTCAGCGACCGGGCCAAGGTGCTGCGGTGGACCAGCACCCCGACGGTCAGCGCGATGGCGCAGCAGGCCACGGCGACAAGCGCAGCGATCTTCCAGCGCAGGGAACGCCAGTTCAGCAGGTCGCGCAGGGTACCCAAGTCAGCGCCGCAACTTGTAGCCGAACCCGCGGACGGTCTGGATCCGCTCGGCTCCGATCTTCTTCCGCAGCCGCTGGACGCACAGGTCGACCACGCGGCTGTCGCCGTCCCAGCCGTAGTCCCACACGTTGCGCAGCAGCATGTGCCGGTCCAGAACGACGCCGGGGTTCGCGGCGAATTCCAGCAGGAGCCGCAGCTCGGTGGGAGCCAGCGCAACCGGTTTGCCCGCCTTGAACACATCGAGGCCGACGGTGTCGATGGTCAGGTCGCCGAAGACCAGCGGGGCGCGTTCGCCCGGGCGACCGGAATCCTCCGGCCGTGCCGCATCCCCCACCGGTTCGGCCGGGGGGTGGTGCGCCACGGCCGGGGCGGCGGGGTTGAAGGTCGCCCGCCGCAGCAGCGAGCGGATCCGGGCCACCAGCACCGCGGTGTCGACGGGTTTGACCACGTAGTCGTCGGCGCCCGCCTCCAGGCCGGAGACCACGTCTACGGCGTCGCCGCGCGCGGACATCATCAGGATCGGGTCCATGCTGGTCTCCCTGACTCGGCGGCACAGCCCGATGCCGTCGAGGGCGGGCAGCATCACGTCCAGCAGCAGCAGGTCGTGGCGGCCTTCCCGGAACAGTTCGAGTCCGGTCAGTCCGTCACCGGCGGAGGTGACACGGTAGCCGTAGCGCTCCAGCGCCAAGGTGACCGACCTGCGGATCACTTCGTCGTCCTCCACGAGCAGGATCGCCACGGGCACCAGGGCGCTTCCCCCGGCCACTGGAACCGACATCTCTCCCCATCGGACGTAGGTGCTGGAGGTCCATCATGCGACGGGGCATCCCGCCCTGCCGAATCCTTCCTCCACCGCGCCTACGCCGGAACCGGGTTCGCCCGTGGTGCTGATCGGGTCAGGGTTCGCGGGTCTGGGGGCTGCTGCGCCGGTCCTGGTCACCGGGGAGGCCGTCGCGGTGGCCGGGACGAGGCGTGGCACCGGTGAGGGTGCAGCCTCGGCGGGACAGGTCCAGTTTCGATCCCTTGGCCAGGCAGTCCGTGATCATGTGAACCTGCTGGCCATAGCTACGGCCCTTCGTGGAGGTCACTTCCCCGTTCCGGCCCACTTCGCAGGGGTTGTTGTCGGTGCATTGCTCCCCGTCGTCGTTGTGGGTGTTGTGGATTCCCACGACCGTGGTGCCGTCGGGGGCCAGCAGCGCCGAACCGGAGTCGCCGTGCCAGGGGGCGCAGTCGTCACTGGTGGTGTAGCGGATTGAGTCGTTCAGCTGGTAGCCGCCCTCCCGCAGGTGCGGGACTACGGCCTCGGCGGTACATGTGTAGCGGGCGCCGACGGACGCCACGGTCAGTGGGTCGCCCGCGCGCACGGGGACGGAGGTGAGCTGGAAGACCTTCGCGCCTTCGGCCTTCAACCGCGCATAGGTCTTGTCCAGGCGGTAGAGCGCGATGTCGGTGCCGGTCATCGTCGCGTACACGAGCCGTTTCGCACGAGCGGTGATGTGCGGATAGCCCTGACGGTCGGCGACAGGCACCTCGCGATCGGCCGGCTGGTCCACTGTCGCAGTTCCGGGCGCGGGCCACTGTCCTTGCACACAGTGACCGTTGGTCAACAACAGCGCCGGGTCCTGCGGCCGGGAGGCGGAGGTGCGGACCACTGAGCCCGCACAGCCGCTCAGGTCCACCGAGCCTTCCATGTCCGGGATCAGATCATCGGGGGGCACGTTGGTGCCCGTGATGATGCCGTTGATCCAGTCGGCGTGCTTGGTGACATCGGAGTACAGCGTCTTGCCGCTTTCGTCGGGGCCACTGACGACGCCGGCCACGGCCCACTGGTCTCCGTCGCGGACCAGCGCAGGCCCACCGGAGTCCATGTTCGACGCGGCGATTCTGCTGTCGCGGCTACCGATGCACAACTCTCCGCCGGGCGCGGCTGACGGACACATCGAGATCGGCTGCACCACGGTGTCGGCCTCCCGCAGCCGCTTGGGGAAACACGCCGCGTTGCTGGTGTCGTCGCAGGTCATGCCCCAACCCATGATGCGGACGGGCGTGTTGTCCGGTGGTGTGGTCGAGGCGATCCGCACCGGCTTGGCCCGAACCGGGGTCCGCAGGTGCATCAACGCGAGGTCGCGGCCCCAGAACCCTCCCTCATCGCGACTGGTTGCCAGCCGGTAGTAGTGGTCGACCTCGGCGACCTCGCCGCCGAAGGTGGTGTCCAGTGACCCGACCCGGACCTTCCAGCCACGCGGGACACCAGCCTTCGCGTTGGTCGGGTTCCTGCCGGCGCAGTGGCTGGCGGTCAGGACCCATTGCGGCGCGAGGACCTCCACCCCACAGCCGTGCTTGTCCGGGCGCGGAGGGGCGGGGTAGGACGGCTGGAACGAGCCCATGAACGAGTAGGCCCGGGTGGACTCGGTGCCACCCACGACGGCCTGCGCCGGTAAGGGTGCTACAAGGGCCGCGGTCAGCGCGATCCCCGTCGTCAGGGCGGCGACCGCCCTTCGGCCTGTCGAGGTGTGCATGTGTGGCTCCCCTTGCGTCTGTTGCCGGCCATCGCTCATGCGGGCTGGTGCGGGGGACAGCAGTCGGCCGTCCCGGCCTGCAGCGAGCCTGGACTCCGCGGCCCTCCGGAGGGTCTCTCCCGCGTATCAGGCGCGGCGCGGCAGCCGCCAGTTGCGTATCAGCGTGTCCGGGACAGGCCAGATGATGCCGTGGACACGGATGGGAAGCGCCCCGCTGCTGTTGTCTGTCGCAGCGGGACGGCGGAGGCGGAGGCAGAGGCGGAGGCGGAGGCGGAGGCGGAGGCGGAGGCCCCAGGATGGACAGCGTCGGCCGCCGGCAAACCGCGTCGGTGAGGCGCTCGCCGAGCAGCCCCACAGCTGTGCGCATTCCGGACCCGGCGCTGATCCCGCCCATGCGGCGTGGGGTACCGGCCAGGTTCATGGCGATGGCCATCATGCCCGCGCCGCCCGCCGTCTGACCGGCTCGCCCGACGAGCGTGAGCAGCAGCCACGGCGATACGGCCACCAGCACGGCGCCGACGGTGACGAAGGTGGCGCTGAACCATCAGCGCATCTCGTGCCACTAATGACTACTTTTCGGTCAAGTTCAGGCCTAGCTCGGATACCCACAGAGAGCGCTTACCGGCTCTTGAGCGCAAACCCACACCGGCACAACTTGTCTCAGAGCCAGCGCACAGCCGACGGGGCTGCTGGGGGCGCAGCTTCACTCCATGCACACTTGCGGCGTCCGGCACCTTCCACGCACTGCGAAGGACTCCACCGCTATGAGTGAACCGGGCAGACCGCTGCCCTCTTGCCGCACCAGCCCCGTCTCTGACCGGCTCACCCGAGGAGTCCGCACCGCTGGACGCCTCACGTGCTGGAGCCTGGCAACCGGTATGGCCACAGCCGCCGCGGACCTGGTCCTCGAACCACAGGCCACCTGGTGGACCGCGCTCTGGCCCATCCCCTGGTACCTCCCCGGCCTGTCCATCCCACTCTGGGCGGTCCTGCGTGCCTGCGAGAAGGCCGCTCAGCAATCCGGCAAAGACGACGACTCTCCCCGACAGTGGGACAGAGCCGCCTGATGCCCCAGCTCTCCGCCTGCGGCCACGAGGGCGTCGAGATCGCGGTGTCGTGCATCGCAAGCGGTGCACGACACCGCGGGGTGCACCGGATGGACGGTCCTCAGCGTCGTCATCACAGCCAGGCGGTGGAGTGCCGCGGCCGGGACAGGGCGCGAGCGTCGCGGCGGGCCCCGCACAGGGGGAGGCGGTCCGGTTGCGGGTGAGCGCGCGCAGCACAGCCTGATCCTCGATGCTCGCGCCCCAGCCGTCCGTTCCGCCTCTGTCCCCTCCCCCGCTCGTGTCGTGCGAGCTGCCCTTGTGTGGCGCGTGCAAGGCGGCCGTTCGGTGGCCAGATCCTCAAGCAGGACGGCGCCACCCGCCCGGCCCGGCCACCTACAGCAGGTTGATGCTGAAATCCACCGTGTCCCCCTGCTCCAGGCCCGTCTTCACGGGTGCCTTGGACGAGCGCGCCACGCGGGGGCGGCCGAGGCAGGGATGCCGGCAGCGGCAGTGCCCGCGACCACGACGGCCGCAAGGGCCACGGAGGCCAGCTTGCTCTTCTGAAGTGTCAGGTTCCCCTCACATACCCATCGGCGCGAGAGGTCAGTGCGCGCCTGCGCACCTGAAGACGCGCCATGCCCGGGAGAGGTTCGGTCTGTCGGAGAACCTTTACCGACAGCCAGGATGTCAACTGCGTCGATATCCGGGGCCCTTTGAGGTCAGGGTCAGTTGGTGTCCACGATGAAGCGGCGACTGAGACTGATCTGGCGTGAGAACAGGCCCAGGTCGGTGGTCACCGTCAACTCGTACTCCCCGTCCCGCAAGGCGCTCAGGTCGAGCACCCTGTGGCTTCCGACCCACAGGGTAGGGACGATCTCGCCGTTCAGCCTGGCCTCGACATTGCGCAGGGCCTCATTGCGCTGCGCCTCACCGTCGCCGGGGCCGACCGTGTCCACCAAGACCGTGTCCAGCGTGAGCCTGGCCTCGGGTAGCGTGGCGGCGTTCAGCACGCCGCTGCTGGGGATGCCGCGTATCCGGAGCTCCGGCTGGTTCACCGCGTTGGCCACCGCGGTGCCGCCGATCGCAAGGATGGCGGCGACAGCGGCAACCAGAAGGGTGATGAGCACCCTGCGCAGGGACCGGGTACGCGCAGGGTCCGGCGCCTTCGGGGCCAGCCGCATGGACACATCCTTCGAGGAGTTGCTGCTGTGGGTCGTCGTCTCCGCCGTTTCGCCCTGCCTGTGGCCTTCGCGTCGGCCTCCTGCACCGGCTTGCGGACAGACGGGCCGAGGACACGGGCACGCGGGTGTCCGGCGACCCTGATGGTGCCACGTCAACTGTCACGGAATCCAGTTCGCCTTCATCACGGTGGCATACCCGCCCTCCGGTGAGGACGGCGACCAGGAAGTGGCCGATCAGCCATGCGGCCGGACGGAGCAACTTGCCGAGTGCGTGAGCGTGGTCCCGCCGATGCTGAGGATGCCCCTGCCCGCCCGCCGAGCCTTTCGGGACCCTCATGCCACTCATGCCCGTCCCCTGCCCGCGGACCCGTATCCGCCCCGGTGCCCGTCAGCTTTCCCGCCTTCGCCTCCGTCTGTTCCTCGTCGGTCTTCTGGGCGCCTCCTGCCTCGGCGGGCTGCTCCTCGCGCCGGCGGCGGGCGCCGCTGCCGGCGATTCCGGTGGCGGGGGCGAACGCGCCCTGCAATCGCAGCTCGAGGAGCTGGTCGCCACGCCCGGAGGACCGCCGGGCGTGATCGTCGTACTGCACCGGGACGGCAGCCGGCACGTCCTGCGCGCCGGTGTCGCCGACCTGGAGACCGGCCGCCCGATCGAGCCCACCGACCACATGCGGATCGCCAGTACGGCGAAGGCGTTCAGCGGCGCGGTCGCACTGCGTCTGGTGCAGCAGGGCGCACTCGGCCTCGACAGCACCATCGGCCACACCCTGCCCCGGCTGCCGCACGCCTGGCGGTCGGTCACCCTGCGGCAGTTGCTGAACCACACCAGCGGGCTGCCCGACTACAGCGAGGACCCCGAGTTCCTGGAACTGCTGCAGGCGGATCCGCGACGCATCTTCGACCCCCGCCGGCTGCTGGACTTCGTCGCGGACGAACCGCTGCGCTTTCGCCCAGGTTCCCAGTACCGGTACTCCAACTCCGACAACATCGCCGTCGCGCTGATGGCCGAGGCCGCGACCCACAGGCCGTACGAGCACCTCCTGAGCCGGATCGTCTACGGGCCGCTCGGTCTGCGCGACACCAGCCTCCCCCTGGGTTACGAGATGCCCGAGCCGTACATGCACGGTTACGCCGTCGAGCCGCCCGCGCCGCCGGAGGACGTCAGTGAGGCGCTCAGCGCGTCCGGTGTGTGGGCCTCGGGCGGGATCGTCTCCACTCCCGGTGACATGACGCGCTTCGTCCGCGGCTACGCCGCCGGACGGCTGACGTCGAGAGCCGTGCTGCGCGAGCAGCGCCGCTGGGTCGAGGGGGCTTCCGAACCGGCCGGCCCCGGCCGCAACACCGCAGGGCTCGGCATCTTCCGCTACGACACCCGCTGCGGGACCGTACTCGGCCACACCGGGAACTTCCCCGGCTACACCCAGCTGATCGCCGCGACCCCCGATGGCCGCAGGTCCCTCACCTTCTCGCTCACTACCCAGGTGAACAGGACGCTCAACCCCGCTCTCCTTGAGCAACTCCGCACGATCGAGGAGAACGCGGTCTGCACTCTGCTCGGCAGACACCACCGCTGAGCGAGCGCCGGCGTCAACGGCGTCATGTCAGTGGCCCCGGCCGGAGTTCCGCTGCCGGGTGCGGTGCGGCACCCGGCAGCGGAGAGATCTCCCCGCCGCAGGGGATCACAGGTCGGCGGCGTCCTCCACGTCGTCCAGGTCGACGAACTTGAAGCCGGTCGCGGTGCGCGTGCCGCCCTCGCCGTCGGGAACCCCGGGGGTCTCGTGACCGTCCTGGACGACCAGCAGGCCGTTCGGGTAGCGGCTGCCGAGCGGCGCGTTCAGGACGGCGGCGCCGTCGCACTCCTCCGACCCGTCGACGGTCGCCGAGGCCGCGCCGATACGGAAGCCGCCCTCGTACTCGTTGTCCTCGCTCACCTCGCGGTCGTACAGCGCGAAAGAGTCGTCGCCCTGGCTGGAGGCGACGAGGTAGCCGTCGCCGTCCGGTTCCTGGAGCAGTGTCAGGCCCTCGACGTCCGCGGACAGCCGCTCGCCCCCGTAGCCGGGGTCGGCGCCTGCCGTGCACTCCTCGGTCGCCTCGTCATAGACGCCGGGGACGCCGAACTCTCGGACCTTGTCCACCAGGACCGGTTTGGTGGTGAGGTCGGCGCGCACGCGCCAGATGCCGATGTCCTCCTGGCCGGCGTAGAGCGTGCCGGTGGCGGGGTCCACGACCATGCCCTCCACCTGCGGCAGCTCGCCGGGTTCGGCACAGGGAGACCACGTGGTGCCGTTCGGGAGGCGGAAGGACGCCGGGAGGTCGAGGGTGCGGACCTTGCTGTAGCCGACGGTGCCGCTCGCGGTCGGTTTCAGCTCGATCAGCGCGAGGCGGGTCCGCTCCCGCTGGCTGACCAGGGCGTAGGAACGCCCGGTGGACTTGTCCTGCCAGGTGGCGAGGCCGTAAGCGGTCCGCTGGTCGTTGATCTCGGCCTGGTCCGCGGAGAAGACCGGGGCGGCGGCCGGGTCGGTGACATCGGTCAGCGGGCCGCCGGGCTTCGACGGGTCGATGCGGTAGATCCGCAGCCGGTCCTTGCCACGGTCGCTGACCACGGCGACGTCGGCCCGGCCGGTGGAAGTGCGCAGGCCAGTGACGAGGTCGACGTTGTTGTACCTGCCCGGAGCGTCGTCCTCGGCGGGCGGGCGGGGCGCGGGCAGCGACTGCACCAAGCGGGCACCCAGGTCGTACACCCGCAGACCGCCCTCCTTGGCGGTCGCGATGACGAGGCTGCGGCCGGGGTCGGCCGCGTTGCGCCAGATCGCCGGATCATCCGCGTCGGAGTTGCCGCCCGCCTCGTCATCGTAGAGGGCGGGGGTCTCGCTGACGGGTGTGACCGTCGGCAGACCCTCGTCGTCGGCCCCTGCCTGGGCGGGGATCAGGACGGCGAGCACGGCGGTGCCCAGGACGAGGGCGGCGGTTCTGCACGGAGTGCGGTGCGTTCTCACAAGCACTTCCTTCGTCGATGTCGAGGACATGTCGATCGTGAGGGGAGAACCTTGCGCTCAGGAGACTGTGATCTGTACGCGTGATCACAGAAGAGGCCTTTACCTGCCAACTGTCGTTCACTCGTCTCCCTCCACACCGGGGCGGGTGGTGCTGCGCTCAAGGAGCAGCCCAACTGCCGGCCGCGACAGCGCTGCAGGCGGGATCGCGACTTCCGCACACTCTGGGTGGGTCAGACCGCCTCCCAATTCGGCGAACACCCCTCTGATCGTTCTCGCGCTCTTCGCCGTCCTGACGTTTCCACGCCGGTGCCGGCGAGTTGGTCGTTCTGCGCGTGGTGGGGCAAGGACCGATCCTGCTCGGCGGATTCCTCGCCGAGGAGTGGGGCTGCGCACCAGATTCCGGGGGACGGCTGCGGGCATGATGCTGCCCCGGTGGTGATGGCTCTGTCCCCGCTCGCACGTCTCGGACGGACGCTCCCGGCCACGCGGGAACGCGCCGGCGACGGCCGGCCGCCCCTGCGTCCACGAGTCCAGCAGCCGCCGTGAAGGTGACGCCGGGTGACTTCGGCACTCGTCTGCCGTAGCCGCCGCACCGGGGTGACGCAACCGTGATGTGACGGTTGCGTGTGGTCGGGATTCGGGGGTAGTTGAACGCCCTTAGCCGGGTTGCTCAGGACAAGGGTGGCGGTGTGGGCCAGTGGTGCACGAAGACGAGGATCAACCGCTGGCCGGGCGTCTCCTGTTGTCCGCCGTCGCCTTGAAGGGCGGGGGGCGGATCGCTGAGGCTCGGGATGCGGCCCGCCGTTTCATGGCCGAGGTACAGGCCGTCCACGGGATCCCAGTGTCGGAGCGTGCGATGGGCCTGGCGGAGCTGGTCGTCAGCGAGCTGGTGACCAACGCGCACAAGTACGCGCCCGGCCCGTGCCTGCTGGATCTGGAGGTCGGCGACGGTGCCGTGGAGATCAGTGTCTGGGACAGCGATCCGGCCCTGCCGGTGCCTCAGGAAGCCGATGCGAACCGGGTCGGCAAGCACGGACTGGAGATCGTGATGGCCGTGTGCCGCAGCTTCGAGATCCGCCGCGAGCCGGTGGGCAAGCGCGTCAAGGCCACCATCGTGCTGGCCGACGATCCCGGCGGGCATCCGGCAGGCCGGCTGATGTGACCTGCCCGGTTGACGTCCGCTGGGGACGCACGTCCGCGCGGCGTTCGCGTCGCTCACCGGCTGTGGCTGCATCAGGTGGTCGCACGCACCGCGTCGCGGATCAGTTGGGCGACTTCCCCGGGCTGGGAGACGGCGACGGCGTGGGAGGCACCGTCGATCTCGACGACCGTCGCTCCGGCCCGCTTCGCGCCGAAGCGCTCCGCTTCCGGGGTGATGGCTCCGTCCGTGCCGGCCACGAGTGCCCAGGAAGGCCTGGTCTTCCACACCGCGGCCGGTGGCGGGCTCTCGCCGTCGACGTCACCTCTCCAGAAGAGCATCGACTTGCGACTACCTGCCGGCCAGGCTCCTGATCGAACGCTTCACCGATCGCCCGGTGCAGGAACGGATAACCGACGCCCTATCCCTTCGGCCCTGCCGACCGCAGCGCACACCCTGCGACCCACGGCCCTCTCGGTAGCCGCACTCCCCCACCGAAACCGAGCACAGCACCGACAGGGGCGTCCTCAGCGACCTGTGCGGGAACTCCCCCTGCGGACCGAAGGACTCCTCGAACGGCCGGTGAACACAGGCACCCGGGAGGCGTGGCAGCACCACCGGAAGGCAAGCGAGCTGTTGTGGCAACTGCCTCAGTACACAGACACGAACTCCTGTCTGCGCAGTGCCTCGTGAGAGTTGAACCGTCCAGCCCCGTCGTCGGCTTGGGCGAAGGACACCACTTGGCTGGAACAATCCGCTCCGCCTGTCCGTACCATGGCTGCACCAAGGCATCTTCGCGTCACGTGCGGCGCCGTGGCCTGGTCACCGAGACCTCGCCCCAGACATGCGTCACCCACAGCACGGTCACACGCCAAGGAAAGGTTCAGCAGCATGCCCGAGACAACGAATCCCTCCACTGAACTGGCATCCCAGTACATCGCTCAGGTGACCGGCGATCTCGAAGCGAACCTCAAGGAGCAGGAACGCATCAGCGCGGACATCGCCTCCTTGCAGGAGCAGCTCGTCGCTCTGCAGCACGACCACAGCGTTCTGGTGAGCATGCAGCAGGCACTCGGCATCACCATGCCGGCCGAACCCGCAGCCGAGCCCAAGGGTTCCGTAGTGCCCTCTCCACGACGGAAGAAGGCCGGCACCGCGCCCAGCGGCAAGCAGAAGGCCCGCAAGTCCACCGCCGCGCCGGCCAGGAAGGCAGCCGGGAAGTCCCCCGCCAAGACCGCGGGCACCACGAGGGCGGCCCAGCCCACCCTGGTCGAGCTCATCCGCCGGCACCTCGCCGAGCAGAAGGAACCGCGCTCCGCCGCGGAGGTCGCCACCACGCTCAGCCAGGCACACCCCGATCGCGACATCACGGCCAAGGTCGTACGCATCACGCTCGAGGGGCTCGTGGCCAAGAGCCAGGCCGAGCGCACCAAGCAAGGCAGGTCCGTCTTCTACACCGCTCCTGCGTCACAGCCGGCGGCTGCGCCCGAGGCGCAGCCCGAGGACACTGATCACTGACGGCGCATGGCGCACTGCCGGGCCTGTCGTCGGAGCCGCCCCATGTGGAGCTGTGCGCGGCGGCTCCGGCAGTTGCCGTGAAGCGGGCCGCGGGCGGGGTCCGGTGCTCGTCCTGCGGTCTTTGGGCGGTGCAGGAAGCGCCGCCTCCCCCGCGCCCCTTTCTCGAAGTCGACCTCCGCTGTCGTCACGCGCGTGCCCTGCCGATCTCTACGAGCACGGGCTGCTTCCACCGCCAACCTACGAGGCGTCCTCCAGGTACGCCTGCCGGACGGCTGCCGGCCCTCGCAGGGCAGCGGGGGCGGTGCACGACCCTGCGCACCCGCAATCGGGCACGGCCCTGGCATGTCAGTGACCGGCGGCCGCCTTCACCAGGGCCACCGTCACACCGATCGCCGCGTCCGCGAGACCTGCCACCACCGCCATGAGGACGCCTCCCCCCATGCGCAGCCCGCCCAGACAGCCCCACAGGAAGAGGGAGAAGACGCTCACGCCCGCCGCCGCCAGCAACGCGGCGTGCAAGGACAGGACGTCCAGCGCCGCCAAAGCGATCAGTGCGGCCGGCCCCACGGCGCAGGACAGCAGCGGGCTGCTGACGTACAGCATGCGGCGCAGCTCGCGCCCGGTGGCGAGGTGCCGGTGCACTGTGCGGTGCGCCTGCTGGTCGGCGACGAACGCCGCGAGCCACAGGCCCAGCGCGGTCGTGAGGACCGTGGCGACGGCACCGAGAGCGCCGACCTCGCCGAGCGACAGACCGACCACCACGGCGATCATCGTGATGGTCGCGTAGATGCGCTCCTTCAGACGGTCCGTCAGTACACCGGCCTCCGTGCCGGGCGGCGGATCCGCTCGCCGGTCGTCCACCACTGCCCCTCAGCTGTCACGGGACGCGCAGCGCGCGTCGTGCTCGGTCGTCGCGGGGCGCGCGATACGCGGTGCCCCGGGTCACGCCACCAGCATGCCCCGGGGCACCGCCCGGATCCGGCAAGCACCAGCGCGTGGTCAGGACCGTTTCGGACCGCCGTCGTCGGCCCGACGGCGGTCAGGTGGCGATGCCCGCGGGCTGCTGCCGGAACCGCCGGGCGCCGAGGATCTTCATCGCCAGGCTCTCGCGGCACAGCTCCGGATGGGTGGCGACCGCCGTGTCAGCTGGAGACCGGCTGCCAGGTGGTGGGTGCGGGGCCGGGTGGCAGGTGCACCGTCATAGCCGGGTGGCAGGTGCACCGTCATGGTCAGGTGGCAGGTGGTGGCAGGTGCACCGTCATGGTCGGGTGGCAGGCCTCGGTGCCCGCGCCGCGGCAGGTGTGGGGCGCGTCACCGTCGAAAGCGGCGGTCTGCCCGGCTTCGACGGGGTGCTCGGCACGATCGGCGAAGGGCTCGCCGTACATGGCGAGGAAGTGCGAACGCCGCTGCCGAAGTGCGTCCTGGCTGCGCGGCATCGGCCCGGTGTGCCCCGTGAGCTGCGGACCGGCCCGGCGGCGGGAGCTCGTCAGGGTTCGCACACCAGGCCGGTGATGTGCGTGGTGACCGTGTCGAGGATGCCTGTCCAGGCGGTGTCGTCGCCGAGCACCAGGTAGTTGAGGGTCAGGCCGTCGGTCATGGCGGCCAGGTAGCGGGCCAGGACGGGGGCGGGTACGCGCAGGCCCAGGTCCATGGTCCGGCGCAACTGGCCGATGAGCTCGAGGTACGCCTCGGCGTACAACTCGTACTGGCGGCGCGCCAGATGGTCGAAGCCGGGCTGGCGCAGGGCGTACTGCGTGAGCTCATAGGTGAGCATGTGCTCGTCGGGGTGGGCGCGGACGTGGTCCCAGTAGGCCTGGAAGCCGGCCCGGACGGTCTCCTCGAGGGTGGCTCTGGGCCGGAGGGCCTCTTTCACCACCGTCACATAGTGCCCGGTGATGGTGGTGATGACGGACTCGATGAGCTCCTGCTTGGAGTCGAAGCAGTAGTGGACGACGCTCAGCGAGACGCCCGCTTCGGCGGCGATGGACCGGGTCGTCGTCTTGGAGACGCCGTCCCGGGCCATCGCCCTGATCGCCGCTTCGGTGAGCTGTCGCCGCCGCTCGGCGGACGGCAACCGTGCCATGGAGTCCCTCTCGTGGGTGTCAGCTGGTGTGGACGCCGACCTCGCGGAGGGAGTAGCCCCAGTCGGTGCCGCGTTCCAGTCCCTGGATGCGTACGTGTCTGGCCGGGGTGGCGCTGAATGCGGCCGTGTCCAGGCCGCCGTCGCCGGCTGTGGTGGACCAGGCGGTTCGCCAGTTCACTCCGTCGGTGGACAGTTCGACGCGGTACGACTTGGCGTACGCGCGCTCCCAGTCGAGGGTGACCCGCTTGACGAGCGCTGTGGCCCCGAGGTCGACCTGGTACCACTGGTCGTCGCTCCAGTCGCTCGCCCAGCGGGTGCCGCGGTCACCGTCGACGGCCCGGTGCGGCTTGTAGTCCGTGAACAGGCTCCACTCGGAGGAACTGGCCGACGTGGTGGCGCCGGTCGCGAGATTGGCTCCGGCCTCGTGCTTCTCCGAGGCAGCCCAGGTGTCGAGGTAGGATTCGGCGCCGCGGAAGAGGTCGTTCACCACCTCCTGGCCGCCGACCCGGCGGATGTCCTCGATCCAGTCGGGGACGAGGCCGTAGTGGGCCGCTCCGTCGGTGTTCAGGTCCCAGGTGCGTTCGCCGGTGGTCTGCCGGTCGATGACCGAGTTGCCGTCGACGCTCTTGAACGGGTAGGTGACCTTGTCGGGGGCGTCCGCACCGCGCGGGGCGGGCCAGCCGCCCACGCCGTTCATGTCGGTGCCGTAGCCGTAGCCCACGCCGTACTTGTCGCGCAGGGACTTCGTGCGCTTCGCCTCCGCTACGAAGTCCTCGGAGCCGTGCATGTACTGGGCGATGAAACCACCGAGGCCGTAGACCCGCTCGGTCCAGTCCATGTCCATCCAGCTGTGCGAGGAGAGCACGCCAGGGTAGGACTCGGCCTCGAAGATGTCGAGCACCCGACCGGTGGCCTTGACGCTCATGTGGTCGATCTCCAGCATCATCCCGCGTTGCATCATGCCGCGGACGGCGTGCTCGCCGAGATCGGTGAGTCCCCGGACGTTGCACTGCGCGTCAGCGCTGTACGAGGGGACCTCCTTGCCTGCCGGGAGCTTCTGCTCGGCTTCGGGCGCCGGGGCGTTGCCGATGGGGTTGTCGGCTTGCGGCCCGGTGCACTTCTCCGTCTTCCAGAAGGTGCCGGTCGACAGGAACTGGCCGACGTTGATGGCCGTTCCGAGGCCGTCGGAGTCGAAGCGGACACCGCAGAGCGCGTTGTCGAACTTGTGGCACAGGAACATGCTGCGCACGCCCAGGGCGTGCAGCTCGTCCAGGCCCTTGTCGATGTCGGCCTTGCTGCACTGCGCGATGTCGAGGATCTGCTTGCAGCCGAAGGGCTCGGAGGTCTCGACGCCGAGGACGACCGCCAGCTTGCCCTGTTCGATGACCTGGCGGGCCTGCGCGCTGTCCGTGACGATCCGGAACCAGCCCTTGCCGGTGCCGCCGTACATCTTGTCGATGTGTGCCTGCAGGTCGTACGTCAGCTTGGCCTGGAGCCGGATGGACGTCATCTCGTCGCAGCTGCGGTCCTTGAAGAAGTACACGGAGCAGATGACGCCGTTGGTGACGAGGTCGTTGACCAGGACGCGCTGACCGCCGCGCCAGGCCCGCTCCACCCAGGCGTAGTAGTTCTGCTGGTGGGTCAGCGAGTCGTGCGCGGGCCAGTCCTTGAAGGTGGGCCAGCCGACCGGGTCGTGCTTGCCGTCGCCTCCGTTGGTGATGAAGTCGAAGACCGCGAGCGAGCCGTCCGGGTAGTGCTCGGGGCAGTCCTTGAGCGCGTCGGCCACGCCCCGCTCGGAGAACGGCTTGCCGCAGATCAGGCGTCCGCCGAAGGCCTCGTTCGAGAAGATGTGGTTGTGAGCGTCGACGAAGCCGCGTACCTCGCCGCCTGCGTCGGTGCCGGTGAAGGGTTCGCCGGTGACGTTGATCTCCGAGTCCGGCGCGGGCCGTGCGGTCGGGGTCCACCAGTCGGTGCCGGCGGCCGAACTCGGCGTCGGGCCCAGCGCGGCGGCCAGCACGAGCAGGAGGAGCGACACGAGGGTGACGTTCCTGCGTGGGCGGTACGGGCGTTCGGCACGGGTCACAGCCCACGTCCCTCGGTCGGCGGGATGGCGTGGCCGACGTATCGGGCCGTCCCGGGCCCGAGGGCCGGGAGCGACAGCCTGGTTGTCATGACCTCGCTCAATGTGCGACGAGGATGACTACTACCGCGTAACTAGTCAAGGGTCCGGGACAGATGACCTGATGACGGGGCCTCTGGCCACGTCTGGGCGGTCCGTCCATGAGCGCCCATAAGCCACAACTCGTAGGGACTTGCCGGCCGGGACGTGCGGCGAGGGAGGGGACCGGGACGGCCGGCGGTTCCTTGTCGCGCGCCGCGATCAACCGACGCCGTGGGCTTTCAGCACCGCCTTGTTGAGCGCCCAGAGCCCGATTCCGATGGCCAGCAGCACACCCGCGCGGATATAGACGTCGGCGGACCGGTCGGAGAGGGGGCTGGCCAGGATCAGGGCGGTGACGGCGCCGAGCACCGGCAGGGCGGTCGGCGTGCGGAAGTGCTTGTGCTCGACGCGGTCGTGGCGCAGCACGATGCCTTCTGGGTGTAGAGCGCCGCCCCGGCCGCCTTCGGGTACTTGCCGACGAGTTCGACGTACGAGGCGGCGGTCAGGATGGCCACGACGAAGCCGATGACGAACAGCAGCCACAGTGCCCCGCCGACCTTGCCGGCGACCTGACCGGTGGTGGCGTAGATGCCGGTGCCGAGGATGTCACCGATCACGAACAGGACCAGCAGTCTGGGGCCGATGACGCGTCGCAGCGGCGTGTCATCCCCTCTTCCCGGCGCGGCGGTTGCGTCCCTGGCGGATTCGGACACGAGGGCTCCTGAGGCGTTCGGCACTGAGCAAGGTTCCGCTTGCCCGGCCGTCCGGCGAATGCTGCCGAACTGCTCAAGGGGAGGTGACGGCGGTCTGTGCGAGGGCGGCGGTCTGCTCCGGCGTACCGTCGATCGGGACGGCCGCGCCCACTTCGTCCTCGCCCATCGGTTCAAGGTCGGCGAACTGGGTGCGGAGCAGCTCGGGCGGCATGAAGTGGCCCTGCCTGGCGGTGATCCGTGCGGCGATCAGCTCGGGCGAGCCGTCGAGGTGAAGAAAGAAGACGTGCGGCGCGCCGGAGGCCAGCCGGTCGCGGTAGCGCCGCTTCAGCGCGGAACAGGCGACCACCCCTCCGCTGTCCGCGTGCCCGGTCAGCCATCGTGCGATCTCGTCCAGCCAGGGGCGGCGGTCCTCGTCGTCCAGAGGGTGACCGGCTCGCATCTTCGCCACGTTGGGCGCGGGGTGGAAGTCGTCCCCCTCGGCGTAAGGAACACCGAGGCGCTGTGCCAGCAGTCGGCCCACCGTGGTCTTCCCCGAGCCTGACACACCCATGACCACCACCAGGGGCGGTGCAGTGTGGTGAGACATCCAGAACCTTCCCTTCGATTCGTGCCGTCCAGAGGTCCCTATTGTCCGGGGATCCCTGCCGTCCAGAGGTTCCTGCCGTCTAGAGATCGATGACCACCTTGACGTCGTCCGGTCGCGGCGTGAACGCCTCCGTCGCGCGCTCCAGCGGCACCCGCCGGGTGACCACGCGCTCGAGCCACGACAGGTCGGCCGCAGCCAGCGCGTCGGCAGCCTGACGGTAGTGACGCAGGTTGGCGTTGACCGAGCCCACCACCGCGTCGTTCTGCAGCACCATCTCCCGGTTGACGGCACCCGCGTCCACGGTCGTCCTGCGGCCGACGGGGGACACACCGGTGAGGCAGACCACTCCGTAGGGCGCGGTGCCGGTCAGCGAGGCCAGCACGGGCTCGTTCGCGCCGGTCGCTTCGATGACGACATCCGGGCACACGGCGGAGATGACCTGCTCGATGTCCTTCGCGTGGTAGGTGGCGCCCAAGTCCCGTACCAGGGCGGGTTTCGGCCCCTCGGTGACCCGGTCGAGCACATGCACGTCCAGTCCGCGCTGTGTGCCCAGCAGGGCGGCCAGCAGACCGATGGGACCCGCACCCGTCACCAGCACGCGCTGTGGCTCGAACCACGAACGGGCGCCGACCCGCTCGACCTGTTCCCATGCCTTCGCCACCACGCTGGCCGGCTCCATGAGCACACCGGCGCGGTCCAGGTGCGGCTCCAGCTTCACCGCGTAGTCGGCCTCCACGCACCACGTCTGCGCCCCATAGCCGTCGACCTCCTTGATGCCGCGTTCGGTGTAGCGGCCGTTACGGCACATGTCGAACTCCCCGCGGGCGCAGGCCCCGCACGGTTCGGGATCCGGGCGGCGCACCACCCCGGCGACCAGGTCACCGGGCGAGAAGCCGCTTGCGGGAGGCGACTGTCGCACCCGGCCCAGGGACTCATGCCCCAGGACCAGCCAAGCACGGCCTGGCGGGGCCCAGCCGTACTCGCCTCGGGCGATCTCCTTGTCCGTTCCACACACCCCCACCGCCAGGCCGTCGACCAACAGCTCACCCGCGGCCGGGGCGGGGTCAGGCACATCCCTCACCTCTACGGAGTCCTCGGCGCCAGGCCGCACCGTCAGCGCACGCATCGCCCACCTCGTTCCTCTCGTCGGACGGCGCGCGACAGGTGCGCGCCGCTGCCTGACCGTGTGTCCCGCTCAGAGGTTTTCAGCACCGGCCGGCCGGCAGAAAAGGACACGACCGCGCCCGCCGCACCTGCACAGCGGGGCGGGTGAGCGGACCGCTCGCGCTCAGCCGTCCCGCCCGGGCGGCATCGCGACGCGACGCGCAGGGCGGGCATCCGGCCCGATCGGCGGCACAGCCGCGCCAGAGGCAGCCGTTCCGTACCCTGACGGCATGCGCATGCGCCCCACTGTGAGCTGGACGCCCACCGCGGACCTGCCGCCGGGTACGACGGATCCGGAGCCGGTCGCTGACGCGCTGAGCACCGGCGGGGTGCTGGTGCTCAGCGGAGCGGGCATCTCCACGGAGTCGGGCATCCCCGACTACCGGGGCGAGGGCGGGAGCCTCAGCCGGCACACACCGATGACCTACCAGGACTTCACCGCCACTGCCCAGGCCCGGCGCCGGTACTGGGCGCGCAGCCACCTAGGCTGGCGCACCTTCGGCCGCGCCCGTCCCAACGCCGGCCACCGGGCCGTGGCCGCCTTCGGGCGGCACGACCTGCTCTCGGGGGTCATCACGCAGAACGTCGACGGCCTGCACCAGGCCGCCGGCAGCGAAGGCGTGGTGGAACTCCACGGAAGCCTGGCCCGGGTCGTCTGCCTTGCCTGCGGCGCCTTCAGCCCGCGCAGCGAACTCGCGCTGCGGCTTGAGGAGGCGAATCCGGGCTTCGCTCCCGTGGCCGCCGGGATCAACCCGGACGGTGACGCCGACCTCACCGACGCACAGGTCGGAGACTTCCGCGTCGTCCCCTGCGCGAGCTGCGGCGGCGTCCTCAAACCGGACGTGGTGTTCTTCGGCGAGGCCGTTCCGCCACGGCGCGTCGAGCACTGCCGCGAGCTGGTCCGTCAGGCGACCTCGGTACTGATCCTCGGCTCCTCACTGACAGTGATGTCCGGGCTCCGTTTCGTCCGCCAGGCGGCTCAGGCCGGGAAGCCGGTGCTGATCGTCAACCGGGACCCGACCAGGGGTGACCGGCACGCCCTCACCCGGGTCTCGCTTCCGCTGGGACCGGCCCTCACCACCGTGGCGGACCGGCTGGGCATCACCGTAAACGGCCAGGAGGCCGTGCGATCGTGATCGCAGCGGCCATGGCTCGAGCAGCGCTTCCCCCCGGGCCGCCGCACGTTCTCTCATGCCGGTGCCGAGATGACGTGGCCGATCGCGGCAGCGACATCGCGAGTGACGTACGTGGGCGCGTAGGAGCCCTGGACCCAAGGTCGGCCGTCCGTCACCCACACACTCCGAAGGCCGAGGGCTTCGGCGCCGGCGATGTCCGCGTGCGGTGAATCCCCGATGACCCACGCGCCGCGCAGAGGCACGCCGACGCTCTCGGCTGCCGCCTGGAAGATCTCCGGGTCCGGCTTCTTGTGGCCGACGTCTTCGGAGATGACCCAGCCTTGGACGAGCCGGTCGAGTCCGACGCGATGGATCTTCGCCTCCTGCTGAGCGGCTCGGCCGTTGGTGACGATCACGCAGGTCCAGCCTGCCCCCTGTGCTGTGCCGAGCGCCTCGCGGGAGGCATGCCCCAGGACGACGCGGTCGGCGGCGCCGTGGTCGAGGAGGGCGCGTACCGCGGCTGTCGGCACCATGTCCCCGTATCGATCGGTCAGGGCTGCGGCGACTTCGTGACGCGGCGTATAGCCGCTGGCATCAGTGGTCATCACCCACTCGAGGTCGGAGGCGGGCAGTCCGTGCTCGGCGAGGAAGTCGGCGACTGCGGCCCGGAAGGCGGCGCCACGGTCGATCAGGGTGTTGTCCAGGTCCAGGAGCAGCAGCGGCATGACCGGCAGTAGACCATGGGCGCCGCCCGCGCTCGGGCCACGTGGGCGCGTGGTAGGCCCTTCGCCGACCATGGACGGCGAAGAGCCCGAGAGGCTGTCTCCCCAACCCCTCCCCTGCCGGGTGGCCTACTACGTCGTCGTTCACACCTGCATCCCGTGACGGCCTCCGGGGTCGTGGCACACCCACCCGAGCCGGCCGGCGTCGACGATCGGCGGATCTTGCGGGGCCGTGCCTCCCGGACCTGATCGTGCAGGCGTTCCTCTTTGGACGCAGGGCCGTTTCGATCCCAGCGGTGACGGACGGCGGTGTGTGCGTCGGTGGCGGATCCGAGATACACGCCGCAACCGCCGGCACCGGGCAGCAGAAATGGGTGCGGAGCGCGTGGGGGTGGTGGAGGCCGACCCGTCAAGCGCTTCGGGGAGAGCGGGCCGTCACGCCTGCTGGTAGAGGTTGACGATGTTGCCGTCCGGGTCACGCAGCCACACCGATCGGCGCCCCCATGGCTGGGGGGTCGGCGGCTTGAGGATCTCAACGCCCCGAGCCAGCAGTCGTTCATGGCGTGCGTCCACGTCGGTGACCCGGAACTCCAAGGTGAAGCCCCCGCTCGCGGAGGCGGCCGTCGAACCGGGCACCATCGACTCCATGCCCTGGGTGGAGAAGAACGACAGAACGCCGCCGGGGGCCGTCACCCGTGCGAAGAGGTCACCGCCCTCGGCTTCCGCGTCAAGGACCTCAGCGTAGAAGGCGGCCAGGGCTGGAACATCGTCGGTGATCAGACAGGTGCCGGTGAAATGTGGCTGCATCCGGGCATCGTAGGGCGATGCTGTGAGACCCGAGGGCCGTTCAGGGGTGTCCGGTTCGATGGTGCACCTCACCGAGCGGAAGATCATCCGCCTTACCCTTACGAGTTCTTCCGCTTGTGCGCCTCACCCCCGGCCGTGTCTCGACGGACGACCCCTCTCGTCATCGCTTTCAGGAAGCTCGCAAGCTGGGTGCGCCAGCATGGCGACGGTCGCGGAGAACAGCCACGGCAGCCGTTGCGCGACGGGCACCAGCGCGGTGCGCGCCGGGGGTGTCCGCGTCGCGCCGAGCAGCGCGTGCGTCAGCCAGCGGTAGCGCCGGGTGAGCCGCCGCCACTCCCGCTCGTAGGCCGCCAGATCGCCGCTGGTGACGGCCCGTACCGCGGCAGGCGCCTGCGCGAGGGCCAGCGCGATGCCCTCGCCGGTGAGCGCGTCGACGTACCCGGCGGCGTCGCCCACGAGCAGCACCCGGCCGGCTGTACGCGCGCTCGCCACTTGGCGCAACGGGCCCGCCCCCCGCACCTGTCCCGCGGTGCGTGCCGTGGCCAGCCGCTCCCGCAACTCGGGGAAGGAGGCGAGGTGGTCGTCGTACGAGCGGCGGGCGGTGGTGAGCACCGCGACGCCCACGAGGTCGTCGGCCACCGGGGTCACGTAGGCCTCCGCTTCGCGGGCCCAGTGCACCTCGACGTGGTCGCTCCAGGGGGCCAGCGCGTAGTGGCGCCGCAGTCCGTGCCGCAGCGAGGACCGGCGTGTTCCGTTCAGCCCGAGGGCGCGGCGGATCGGCGAGTGCAGGCCGTCGGCCGCTACGAGGTGACCGGCGCGGGTGCCGTCGACCACCACCCCGTACCGGTCCTGGTCGACGTGACGCGCGGTGCGCTGGTCGATGCGTACGCCCGCCGCCAGCACCGCCTCACGCAGCAGCCCGTGCAGCGTCGTACGGCGCACTCCACGTCCCGTGCCCACTCTGAAGCGGGCGTCGACGCGGCGGGGCCCTGCGATGTAGCGGATGCCTCGCAGGTCGTGCCCCGGCGGATGCACGCCCAGTGCCGCCAGCGCGGCGACGGCACCCGGCATCAGACCCTCGCCGCACGCCTTGTCGACGATGCCGGCGCGCTGCTCCCAGACGGTGACGTCGAGGCCCGCCCGGGCCGCGTGCAGGGCGGTGGCCAGGCCCGCGGGTCCCCCGCCGACGACGAGCAGATCCATGCGTGCCTCCTCAGGCCAGCTCCGCCAGGGCGGCGTCCTCGGCGCGGACGCGGGTGGCGAGCAGGAGCCCGTTGAGCGCGGTGAACACGACCGCCGTGATCCAGGCCGAGTGCACGAGAGGAAGCGCGAGCCCCTCGGCGACGACGGCGACGTAGTTCGGGTGCGGAATCCAGCGGTAGGGGCCGCCGGTCACTCGCGCGGCGCCGGGTACGACGATCACCCTGGTGTTCCACTGCCGGCCCAGCGTGGCGATGCACCACCAGCGCAGCCCCTGCGCGAGGGCGACGAGGGCGAGCATCGACCAGGCCAGGACCGGTACGACGCCCGGCCGGCGCAGCCACACCTCCGCGAGCGCGCCGATGAGCAGGCCGGTGTGCAGCACCACCATGAACGGATAGTGCCCCCGCCCCGACTCCACGCCGCCCCGCGCGAGGCTCCAGGCGGCGTTGCGGCGGGAGACGGCCAGCTCGGCGACCCGCTCCAGGCCCACGGCCAGCACCAGGACGGTGAACCAGGTCTCGCTGCTCACTGTCCACCGCCCGGGGCGCGCAGGAGTACGAGTTCGGAGCAGAAGCCCGGGCCCATGGCGAGCATGAGCCCGTAGGAGCCGGGTGGGGGCGGGCGGTCGGCGAGCGTGTCCGCCAGGACGTGCAGCACCGAGGCGGAGGACAGGTTGCCGATCCGGCGCAGCGAGTCCCAGGTCACGCTCAGCGCGTCCCGCTCGACGCCGAGGGCGTCCTGCAGCGCTTCGAGGACCTTGGGGCCGCCGGGGTGCGCGACGTACCAGGCGAGGTCGCGGCCGGTCAAGCCGTGATCGGCGAGGAAGCCGCGGACGTCGTCGCCGACGTACCGGCGCACCAGGTCGGGGACCGCGGAGTCGAGGACGACTCTGAACCCGCCGGAGCCGATGTCCCAGCCCATCATGCGTGCCGAGTCGGGATAGAGACGGCTGCGCGAGGCGAGCACCTCGGGAACGGCGGGGTCGTCGGTCTGTGCGAGAGGGTGTTCGCACCCGACGGCGACCACGGCGGCGGCACCGTCCCCGAACAGGCCACTGGCCACGGCGTTGGCGACCGAGGTGTCGTCGCGCTGGAGCGTGAGCGAGCACAACTCGACCGACATCAGCACCGCCACGGCGTCGGGGCGCCCGCGCAGCAGGTCGTTCAGGCGGGCGATGCCGGCCGCGCCGGCGACGCAGCCGAGGCCGACGAGGGGCATGCGCACCACGTCGGCGCGCAGTCCGATCTCCGCCGCGACCCGGGCCTCCAGCGACGGCACGGCCAGACCGGTCACCGTGCACGAGACGATGTAGTCGACGTCGGCGGGTGTGAGGCCGACGCTCTTGAGCGCGTCGACGACCGCGCGGCCGCCGAGTTCGACGCCGGCCCGGATGAAGACGTCGTTCGACTGGCCGAAGTCCTCGATCCGGCCGTACTCCTCGAGCGGCAGCACGGTGTGCCGGGTCTCGACGCACACGTTGCGGTGGAACCGCTCGACGACGCCGCGGTCGACCGTGTTCCCGACCAGCGTGGTGGCGAAGGACTCGGTGATCTCCTCCTGCCGGTTGCGGTGTTCGGGCAGGGTGCCGCGGACGCTGAGGACGCGCATGGTCATGCTGGCTCCTGGTATCGGGCGGTGGGGCGCGAGGAGCACCCGGCCGAGGCCGGGCGCGAGCTCGACCGTGACGGTGAGCGCGGCGGATGGGGCGGGCCTGGCGGTGGGTTCGTGGCGCGGGACGGGCGTGCGCCGGCGCCGGCCACGGCGGTGTCTGCCGGTGCCATCAAACGACCATCAGCAGCACGACGTCGAGCAGGGCGATGGTCATCGCGGCACGGAAGGGAGCGCGCCCGCGGCCGAACCAGGTCAGCACCGCGAGGACGGTGACCAGCGTTACGGCCGTCCATGACCACGTCGGAGGAGATCCGGCGGGACCGGTCACCGCGAGCAGCGAGGCCGCGGTGAGCAGCGCGGCGGCCAGGAAACGCGAGGGACGTTCGCCGATCCGGTGCGGCAGGCCGCGGACACCGGTGGCCTCGTCGTCGGCGAGGTCGGGCAGCACGTTGAGCAGATGCGCTCCGACGCCGAGCGCGGCGCCGGCAGCGGTCATCCACCAGGGCGCCCAGTGAGGGGGCGAGGCGGCGAGGGTGACGACCGAGGGCAGCATCCCGAAGCCGCACGCGTACGGCACCCAGGACCAGGAGGTTGCCTTGAGCCCGAGGTTGTAGGCGTGGCCCGCGCCGGTGGCGAGGACGACGTTGACCAGGGCGCTGCGCCAGCCGGCGAGCGTGGACAGCACGAGGGAGGCGAAAGCGGCGACGACCAGGGCGCGCGCCACCCAGTCGGCTGGGAGGGAACCGACGGCCAGCGGCTTGTCCGTGCGGCCCACGGCGCGATCGCGGGAGAGGTCGAGCAGGTCGTTGCCCCAGCCGATCGTCAGCTGCCCGGTGAAGACCGCCGCGGTGACGGCGACGGCGTCCAGCGGGTGCAGGCCGCAGCGGAACGCCAGCAGGCCCGTGATGGCGGTGACGGCCAGAGCGGGCCCGCCGTGGGCGGCGGCGAGCAGCGCGAGGGCACGCGGCGGTCCGGGGCGTGCCGGGGCCGTGTCGGCGGTCACGGGCATCGCCCCACCGCGTCGAGCGCTCGGCGGGTCGCCTCACCGGGGGCGCCGGACACCGTGCGTGGGTGCGGCACGGTGCCTGTGCTGCGCCCCTCCGCTGCGTTTCCGGTCACCCGGGACCACAGCCCCTCGTCACCGGTGCTCACGTTGCGCATGCAGCATCGGTGCCACGTTGCCCGCCCGCTCACACGGGGTGGTCCGGCCATCCGGTGGAACGGGCGCGTCCGGCAGCGGAGCCGGTGCGGAATGACCCCGGGGGGGCGGGGCGCCGGGGGACGGCTGGGCGTGGATGTCCCGGAGGCGTTTTCCCCCGCGATCCCGACCTTCGCGCCGGCGGAACAGGCTGGGCCGGTACCAGGGTGTCGTTGGACGCATGGGCGACGGCACCAGGACCGAGGCGGCCTCCTCGGTGAGCGGATCGGCGAGGTCGCACGGCACGGTGGCCAGGTCGCGTACATGGTCCAGCGGGTCTGCCCGGTCCGCGTGCTCGGCGACGATCCGGTCCAGACGGTCGGGACCCGCGTGCTCTCTCAGCCGGCGTGGAGGACTCGGGAGCGGCCCGTGCTTGCCGGATCCCGTTCCACGACGTGGGTCGGCGTTCAGGCCCATTGCCACACGCTGATGCCGGGCGGGCGCGAGAAGCGGATCCGCGCGCGGGTGCCTTCGACTGCGGGACGTGCCCAGGACCCGGCCCTACGCGTCCGATCCGAGCCGTGAGACCGCATGTCCGCGAGGGGTGACAATCGTGTCGTAGCCCTCGAAGGCGATGAAGGAGGGTGCTTCGGCCAGCCGCTCGCGCAGGGCCGTCTCGACTCGTTCACCGAGTGGGGTGAGGCGGTCGGGCAGGTAGCACAGGAACGGGATCGCGACCAGGCCGAGCACGTCGGCGCTGGCGGCAGCGGCGCGGGCGACGACGCTGTGGTACTCCCCCGCCGAGGCGGCCACGCCCAGGCGGGCCGACTCGTCCACGGCCGCCGCGTCCCCCTGCGGATCAGCGGCCGCGTCACGGATCACCGACTCGAGGGGACTTCCGCCGATTCCTCCGGCCATTGACTTCGCCGACGGCCGGCTCGAGTCAAGCGAGCGAGTGCCGGTCTGCCTCGAACCAGCCGGGCATGGTCAGTGGAACGAGGGCGCCGACCCGGACGGCTGATGCGTGGGAGCGTTCCGCTCCACGTCGTGCTGCCGGGGCCTTCACGCGCCGGTCTGTTGCGGCACTAGTCCAACCGCACGTCGGCGTGCACCAGGTGGTGGTCCGAGTACGGGGACGGATGAACACGGTGCTTGAGCGGGACGAGGCCTCGCAGGAAGACGTAGTCGAACTTGCTCTGCCAGTCGGTGGTCGGCTGGCAGCTGCCCGTGGGCGAGGGATGACACTCGGGGTCCGTATCCGTGGCCAGTGCCCATATCCCGGTGAGCTCGGGGGCGTCCGGCACGGCGTTGAAGTCGCCGAGAACGATCGCGCGGTCGTGCCGGGCGATCTCTGGGGCGAGTACGCCGGTCTGGTCTGCTCGGACTGCCTCCTGACGTCGTTGGGCGAGGTGTGTGTTGAAGACCCGGACGGGCTCGCCGCCCACGGTGGTGGTGACTGCCATGTACCCCCGGTCTTCGGAACCGCCGTCGGGGTATTCCACCTTGACGACGTCGGTCATCGGTGCCGCCGAGAGAACCGCCTGGCCGAAGGCCCCGGGATTCCATGGGGCTCCCCCGCAGCGGCCCCAATTACGAAGAACGCTGCCGTACTTGACGTGGTAGACCAGCCCGTGAAGGTTCTTCAGATAGTCCCGGATGCTCTTGACGTCACGCACGCACGCTTCTTGCAGGCCGATGACCTGGGGAGCATACGTGGCGATCTCCGCTGCCCGGTCCACGTTGCTCACCTCGCAGGGGTTGCAGATGTTCCACGTCATGACCCGGTTCGGTACGACATCCCTGACGGCCTCGACGGGCATTGACCCGGCACCGCTTGGTGCACTGGGGCCGACGAGCACCACGCAGACCACGGCTACGACGCCCGCGAGCAATCGCGCGCCCCTTCCGAACACCATCGCCTCCCCGAAGCACCGTGGACAGACATCGCATCCGACGTCTCCATCCAGGAGGTTATGGGACGAGGCTGTCAGCCGGCACACGCACCTTGTCCGGCCGCCGGGCCGGGTGAGGCCTCGTCCCGTGAGCTCCGGCCCTGCACGACCGATCACGAACGGGGCCATGCAGCGCCGTCACACAGCTCGTCGCCAAGCGTAGCCGCCCCGCCGATGCCGATCCGGCGAGCGCACCCCCAGGGAACGCCGGCGGATTCACAGGCCGCTGTCGATCTTCTTCTCCCGAATCAGTTCCTCCAGCTCGTCGTCCGAGACGGGGTGAAGAGTCGTGCATGATCGACCTCCTTGTGGGGGAAGGACAGCCATGCAGTCGTGCTCATGACATTCTCTGGCCATTGCCCAGCCGCGGGGGGAAGTGAACCGTCATTCCGAGGCATGCCGGGGCGGAACTTCCGTGGGGCGGTGGAGTGTCCAAGCGCCGCGCCCGGGACGCCCGATGGCAGCAGGGCCGCCCCTCAGCCCGCCCCTCAAGCACCGCACCGCTCACGTGGCGCGGAAGGCCGGTGAGCCGCCGATCCGCACGGCGAGCCACCCATCCGCACGGCGCGGCGCCAGGTTCCAGCACTCACGCGTTGGCGTGGCGGCGCCAGACCGTCCTCCGCGGAGCGGCATGGTGCACGGGCTCATCCGCACGGGCGCCCTGCCGCCGCCGCAGCCACAGGGACGTCATGGACAGCAAGGCGGCGAAGACCACCAGCAGGACCACCGATACCCACATCTGTCGGCTTCCGGGGTCGTCCCACCCCGCAGATGCGGCCACAGCGGCCCACAACACCGAACCCCCGGCGTAGAAGGTGCGCATCCTTCGCAGCTGCCGCAGGGCTCGTACGGACTCAGCGTGATCAATTTCCGGTGCCATGCCGACGCAGGTACCCCGATCCGCGCTCTCCATCAGCCCTCGGCGGCCCCGGCTTCCACGACGCCGCCTCTGTCGCGCTGGTGAGGGCCGCGCCTGCGGAACCGCCCTTCGATGCTCAGGAGGGCGCTTCGTAGCGGGCGGCGATCGCGGCGGCCCGGTTGCGCAGGGCGGTGCGCAGCCACTGCGGGGCCAGAGCTTCCGCGTGCGGGGCGAGATGCCACAGCGCCCATTCGGCGTGTCTCGAATCCTGGAAGGTCACCTCCAGCCGCAGCCGGCCTTCTGCGTCGGTCTCTTCGGCGAGGACGGCCAGCGCGGTGCTCACCAGTTCCTCCCGCCGCGCCGGGTCCACTCGTACCAGCACGGTGACTTGGCCGCCGCCCGTTCGGAACCGCGTGCTGCGTTCCTGCCAGGCCCGGTCCAGATCGACCCGGGCCGGTCGCTGTGCGGGTTCGGGCAGTTCCGTGGCGGCCAGGATCCGGGACAACCGATAGGTGCGGTCCACGCCTGACCTCGTGGCCAGCAGGTACCCCTGATCGCGCACAGTGACCAGGCCGATCGGGTCCACCGTGCGCCATTTCGGGGTCTGTTCGACCGCCGCGTAGTGGATGCGCAGCTTGTGTCCGGCGAACACGGCGCGTGGGGCCTCGGCCGCTATGGGGTCAGGTACCTCCTCGGCGACCAGTCGGCGCGAGAGGAGGTCGGTCTCAGGGTCGATGAGCATTCGCTCGGCCACACCGGCGGCGGTGTCGCGATGGCTCTCGGGGAGCGCGTCGACCACCTTGAGCATGGCCGAAGCGAGCGCCGAACCCAGGCCGAACGCCTGCGCGCCGCGCCGCGATCCGGCGACCAGCAGCGCAAGGGCCTCGTCGTGGTTCAGTCCGGTGAGCTCGGTCCGGAAACCGGGAAGCAAAGCGAAACCCCCGTGCCGGCCGCGTTCGGCGTGGACCGGGACGCCTGCTGCGGACAACGCCTTGATGTCGCGCAGCACGGTTCGGGTGGACACCTCCAGCTCTCGGGCCAGCGCGGTGGCGGACAGCCGGCCGCGCTGGCGCAGCAGCAGAACCAGTGAGACCAGCCGGTCGGCGCGCATACGAAAACCCTAGAGGAATACGTGACACAGGGTGTCGCGATTCGCTGCGAGGCTCAGTGCAGTGCCTCTCAGGCACCCTGAGTGGTCACTCCTGCGGTCCGGGCACGCAAGCGGTGCCCGCGGGGCCGAACCCGGCGGTCGAGCGCTGCCGGATTCGGAACACGTTCCTCACAGCTCCTGACGGCGGATGTCGCTCCGGTGAGCAGGGCACAGTCGTGCCCTGCTCGACGCGTGCGTCGGCGGGGACGGTGTCTGTGCTGCGGTAACCGCGCCCCCGGCCGACAGGCGCGGTCCCAGCCAGGCGATGGACGACTCGTAGGCGGTGTAGCCGGGCGAGATGGCCACCGCGCCGAAGGTGCCGTCGCCGGTGCTCGTCGGGTAGTAGATGGTGCCGCCGCCGAATCCGGTGGCGGACAGCGAGGAGACGGACGTCTGCGAGACGGCGTACGGGCCGCGCAGTGCCTCGATGCTGGATGTGGTGGGGGCCGGGCCGCGCTCGTAGGGGTTGTCGGCCGCGTGGGCCCCCGGGCTGGTCAGGGGGCCCGCGCCGACGAGGACGGCGAGCGCCGCCGCGGTGCCGGCCAGTCGCCCCGGTCCGGCGCCGGAGGGAGCCGGCGGCATGCGTGGGTGAGGCGGTGTGGGGGTGGAGTCGCACGACGAGTCGTCCTCTCTGTCATGGCGGCGACTCGTGCCGCGGGCACGCGGGACCTGGGGAGTCCGCCGCGTGCCCGCGGAGGGCACCGCCATCGGGCTGGCCGTGCCACTGCCGGGGTCCGGCACCCGCGCGCGGACCGGCAATGTCACCGGTCTTGCCGGACCTCGCGGGCCCGGAGCCGCCGTCCGGCGTGGCGGCGGCGTGGCGGCGGCAGGCGTTGTGCCGCACCAACCGCCAAGGCCTGAGGGCCTGGTGGAAGCGCGTGCTGACGGCGGTGAGGCCGTGTCCCTCATGGACCGGCCGTACTGCGCGGCCGGGGTCCGCCCCGGCCCGACCACCAGGGCGGCACGGCGCTAATCCGGGCGCTGCGGGGTAAAGGGACGTCGATCAGCGCCCGCTGGAAGGAGCCCAGGATGACTGACGACGCCTACCTTTTCCTGCTTGACGACGCGTCCGCGCCGCTCGGCGTGCCCCCGGCCGCCGTCGGCGATCTCGCGTGCATGGAGACTCCCGCGGTACGCGCATGGCTGGACGCCCAGAACAGCGCGCCGGACTCCCCGCGCCTGCGCCTGCTGCCGCCGGAGGAGACGGCGGCCGTGCCCGAGGACGCGGAACGGCTGCCCGTCCCGCTCAGCGAGGAGGAACTGAACCGCCTCCGCCGCAGCATGACGCCGGAGCCCCTCGCCCGCCTCGAGGAGGAGCTGCTCGCCTACCGCGACTGCGCGGACGGCCGGGACGGCCTGATCGGGCGCGCCCTGGCCGCGGGTGTGGCACCGCACCGCATCGTGGAGTTGACCGGCGTGGATCCCGCCACGGTGACGGCCGCGGCGAGCAGCTGACGACACCGAGGGCTGCTGACGACACGGAGGGCGTTCCCATGGCCCGGCCGCCCTCCGGGGCAGCCTCGCCGCCGCGCCGCTCCTTTCCTCGTTCGCCGTCGCGGGTGAAGCGGCGGCGCCTTCTCCGGCTGTCCAGTACGAACAGGCGGACGAGGGTCAGGCGTCGGGTTTGAGTGGTGCGTCGGTGCGTACGCGCTGGGCGACGTCACGCAGCTTGACGTTGTGGTGCTGGGAGATCCTGCGCAGCACGTTGAAGGCGTCTTCTTCGCTCATCCGGTGGCGCTCCCTGAGGATGCCCATGGCCTCACCGATGGCGTGCCGGGTCTCCAGGGCGTGCTGGAGTTGGTCGATGGTGCGGGCGTCGGACAGGGCGACGGCCGCGTGCGAGGCCAGCAGCCAGCCTGCGGTCGCGATGTCCTTGGTGAAGGTTCCCGGGCGGCGGGCGTACAGGTTCAGCGCGCCGAAGTCCTCGTCGTGGGTGTAGAGCAGCACCCCGGTCATGCTGCCGATGCCCAGGTCGCGGGCGGCCTCGGCGTACCGCGGCCAGTCCGGCCGGGGTTCGGACATGTCCTCGATCCGGAAGACACGCTCGTCGTCCGCGTGGCGGGCGAGGTCGAAGCACGGCCCCTCTCCCAGCTCACCCTGCAGCCGGTCGGATTCCTCGACCATGTCTCCGCAGGAGGACAGCGTGACGGCGCGGCCCTTGCGCACGGCCAGGATCCCGGCCGCGTCACAGCCCTCCACCAGTTTCACCGCCGAGGCCGCGATCTCGTCCAGGGTCCCCTGTACCGAGTCCTGCTTCAGCAAGGTCCGCGCGAGCAGGGCCATCTCCTCGGCGAATTCCCGCCACTCCATCGCCACACCCGCCTTTATCGTCAGTTCGACCACACTACAGCCGACCCGGCCCTGCAGCGGAACTCCTGGGGCGGCCCGTCTCAGCGGAGGTCAGCGGCTGCGCATCCACCACAGCGGCACAATGAACGACCGGGCAGGCGGGCACCGGCAGGAAACCCCAGTATGTACGATCCGCGCCCGGGTAAACGTTCGACGGCGATGCCGCCGGAGGACACCGCACATCAACGAAAGACACGACATGGTCATTCCGCTTATGAAGCAGGCGGATGAACAGGGCAGGGACGAGCACGTCACCCTGCGCTTCACTGCTGTCTGGACCGAAAGGGCCGCCTGCGCGGTCGAAGCACGCCTGGCGCTGCACGCCGTGCTCGCCCAGGCCCGACACATCGGCCGCGCTCCCGTGCCGGCCCCCGTGGCCCTGGACGCCGCGCTCGTCGTCAGCGAGCTGGTCACCAACGCCATCCGCCACGCGCCCGGCCCCTGCGGGATGCACCTGCGCCTGTCCCGAGACGAACTGGAGATCACCGTGTGGGACGGCTCCACCGAGAGGCCGGTGCTGAGAAAGAGTGACCGGTACGCCTTCGGTGGTCACGGCATGCGCGTCGTGCACATGATCAGCAGCAGCGTCGACGTCGTTTCCTCCGCGGAGGGGAAGCACATCACCGCCTGCCTGAGCCTGGCCCCCGAAGACGCCGACGCCGGCTCCGTCAGCGGGACCGTCACCCCCACGCCCCTCTCGGGCGCGGCACAGGAGAGCGTGGTGGGGGCGGACGCGTCGGGGGAGGACGCGGCGGACGGTCCGGCGACGGCGCAGCCGGCCTAGCCGCCGGGAAGCGCCTGGGCGGCGGCGTGACGCGCCCGGCGAACGGTTCCGGCCTTGCGTACCGCCCGCGGTCGGGCCGGGCGCGGCCGAGGCGCCCGGGAGGGCGGCGATACGGGCGCGATGCAGGTGAGGTCCCGGAGGGGCCGGGCAGGGCGCCGGCATCCTCGCGGGTCGATTCGACGGGGATGCCGGACGCCTCCAGGTACCTCACCGGCACGGGTCAGTCCTCGAGTGCCCGGGCGGTCTCCTCGCTCAGGAGGGTGACGTAGTCGCGGGACCAGGACTCGATCGTCGTGCGGTCCCACAGGTCGGCCGAGTATTCGACGAAGCCCTTCAGTTCGTCCCCGGCCGGGACCAGACCGAAGGTGAGTTCCGTGCGGGACGCGGCGGGTGCCAGGTCCTCCACGGCCGTGGTCAGGCCGGGCAGTTCGATCTCCGCGTCCAGGGAGCTCTGGTACGCGAAGCCGACATCCAGCCGGTCCGGGACGTCGGCGCCCGTGCGCTCCTGCAACGCGGGAGCGATACGGCGTACCGGCATGGCATTGTCCATGCACGCCGCCGCCGTGCGGGCGACGCGGTCCGTGAGTGTGGTGAAGGGGCCGGTCGCGCCGTCCCGGACGGGCAGGGCGAAGCCGGTGATCGTGCAGGCCAGCAGGGACTCGAACTCCCGGCGCTCACGGTTGGCGTAGGAGACGTTGAACATGACGTCCGGCTGCCCGGCCTTGCGCGCGAGCAGCCGGGCCAGGGCCGAGGCCGTGACCACGAACGGTGTCGTGCCCCGCTGCCTCGCCAGGCGCTCTACGGCGGTCCGTACCGCGGCCGGCACGGTGAACATCACGGCGCCGCCCCGGCCGCTCGGGTCATCGGGCCGGGGCCGGTCCAGGGGCAGGCCGACGGTGAACGGCACCTGGTCGAGTTCGCGCAGCCAGAAGTGGAGCTTGCGTTCCTCGGCCGCCACGTCGTCCGCCCGGGCCTGCTGCCAGCGCGCGTACTCCACGGGCTGACACTCCACGGGCGGCAGGCAGTGAGGTTCGTCCTGCCGTGCGGAGGCGTACAGCGTGGCCAGTTCCTCGAGGAGCAGGCTTACGGACCATCCGTCGCAGGCGGAGTGGTGCAGGACCAGGAGCAGCACCCAGGTGTCGTCGCCGGTGCGGACGAGGCGCAGGGTCATCGGCGGCCCCGCGGCCGGGTCGATCGGGGTCTCGGTGGCCTCGGCCGTGGCTCGTTCCAGGGCGGCCCGCCGCTCGTGCGCGGGCCGCGGGGTGAGGTCGTCCAGCGGCAGCTCGACCGGCCCGGGACGCAGGACTTGCTGTTCCCAGCCGTCCCCGCTGCGGGCAAGGCGGGTCCGCAGGCCCTCGTGCCGTTCGACCAGCCGGTTCAGCGCGGTGCGCAGGGCCGCCACGTCCAGGGTGCCGGTGAGGGTGATGCGCAGGGCGACGTTGAACACCTGCGGGAGGAGGTGGTCGGCGTGCACCGCCGCGAAGCGGGACTGCTGGGCGGTGGCGGGCGCCCGGCGCTCCACCACATTGCCGGGTTCGTCGACGCCGGACGGCATCTCGCTTGCTGTCTGGGCCAGTTGAGCCGTCATGGCCCGCAGGGTGGGGTCCTGGTAGAAGCTCAGCATCGGGTACTCGGTGGCGAACTCCTCGCGGACCTGGTTGACCAGCCGCATCGCGGTGATGGAGTGGCCGCCCAGCTCGAAGAACGAGGCGTCGGGTGCGATGCCGTCGGCGTCGATGCCGAACTCGGCCGCCCACAGGGCGCGTACGCGCCGTTCGATGTCCGAGGGATGGCCGGGTCCGGGCCCGTCGTCGGTGGTGGCGGTCGGTCCGTGGCTCGGTGCCGTCGTGACCAGGTCGGGGGCCGGGAGTGCGGTGCGGTCCAGTTTGCCGCTGCCTGTCACGGGCAGGGCGGGCAGGATGCGCCAGGCGCGCGGTACCAGGTACTCGGGCAGGCGGGTGGCCAGGTGCTCGGCCAGGAGGTCGGCGAACGCCTGCCGGTCGTCCGCCGCCCCGCCGATCGGGTCGGCGGGGACGGCGTAGGCCGCCAGATACGCCTCACCGCGGTCGTTGCGGCGGCCCAGGACGGCCGCCTCGCGCACACCGTCCACGGTGTTCAGTACGCGGGCGGCCTCCTCCGGCTCGACCCGGAAGCCCCGGATCTTGACCTGGTCGTCGACGCGACCGCAGAACTCCAGCCTCCCCTCCTCGCTCCAGCGGACCAGGTCGCCGGTGCGGTACCTGCGCGCACCCGGGCCGCCGTCCGGGTCCGGCACGAAGCGCTCCTGGGTGAGTTCGGGGCGGTGGAGGTAGCCGAGGGCCACACCGGGGCCGCCGACGTACAGCTCCCCCACCGTGCCGACGGGCACAGGGTTTCCCGAGGCGTCGAGCACGCGCAGCGTCACGTTGTCGGCCGGGCGGCCTATCGCGATCGGCCCGGCCGGCTCCCCCGCGGGCGCGGGCACGGGCTGGGTGGTGCACAGGACGGTGACCTCGGTGGGTCCGTACACGTTCACCGTCTCGTACGGCGCCTCGGGCCGGGGCCGGGTGCGCAGCACGTCGCCGCCGAGCAGCAGGTGCCGCAGTGGCGGCTGGTCGGCCGCGGGGAGGCGCAGCAGTTGCTCGCCGAGGGCGGTGGGCAGGAGGGAGAAGGTGACGCCCTGGGCCGCGTACCACCGGGCCAGAGCCAGGGGGTCCCGGCGCACGTCCTCGTCGGCGATCGTGAGGGACGCTCCGGCCGTGAGCGCCGGCCAGATCTCCAGGAGCGAGGCGTCGAAGCTCTGGCTGCACACCACCGCACTGCGGTCGGCCGGGGTGACGGCGAAGCGCCGGTGCTGCCACGCGCACAGGTCGACGACGCCGCGGTGGGTGATCACGACGCCCTTGGGTGTGCCGGTGCTGCCCGAGGTGTACAGGACACAGCACGCGGGCTGAGGATCAGTGGCACCCGCTGCGGGGTGTGCGGACGCGTCGGGCCGTACGACCGTCACCCCCGCCGGCAGTGTCAGGGCGGCAGCGGCGGCGGGTGTCGACACCACGATCCGCGCTCCGCACCCGGCGATGGCCTGCTCCGCGCGGCCCCGGCCGAGCGACGGGTCGAGCGGCACATAGGCGCGGCCCGCCTTCAGCACCGCGAGCATGGCGACGACGAGATCGGCAGAGCGCGGCAGCCACAGGGCCACCGCCTCGTCGCCGCCCGGGTGCCGCTCTCGCAGGGCGGCGGCCAACCGCTCGGCTCGGTCGTCGAGTTCGCGGTAGGTCAGCCGGCTGTCACCGCTGATCACCGCGGTGCTGTGCGGCTGTGCGGCTGCCCGGCGGGCGACGAGGGCGTGGACGGTGGTGTCCTCGGGCGGGCGGGACGGGCCGTGCTGCCAGGAATGCGGTACCGGGTCGCCCACGGCCGCTGTGGGCACGGCCGCCGGGACGAGTCCCGACAGCGGGGTGCCGGGAGCTTCGACCGCGGCCGCGAGCAGGTCGCGGAAGACGGTGAAGAACCCGTCGACGGTCCGCTCGTCGAACAGGTCGGTGTTGTACTCCAGGTGGCAGCGGATGCCGTGCGGCTGGTCGGTGAAGTAGACCGTCAGATCCGTCAGGGACTTGTCCGGGCCGGCGTCCAGCGGTGTCGCCTCGATGCCCGGGAGGTCGAAGCGGAACGGCTCGGTGCGCTGGAACTCGGCGAAGGCCTGGAAGACGGGCGTCCGGTCGACCGCCCGGGGCGGGGCGAGTTCGCGCACCACGGACTCGAAGGGCACACGCGCGTGGTCGTACGCGTCGAGGGCGACCGTGCGTACTCGGTCCAGGAGCGTTTCGAACGCCGGGTCGCCCGACAGGTCCAGGCGCAGCGCGAGGGTGTTCACGAAGAACCCGAGCAGGTCCTGGGCCTTTTCCGGCCGGTCCGAGATCGGGGTGCCGACGACGATGTCCGTCTGTCCGGTGACCTGGTGCAGCATGGCCGCGTACCCGGTGAGCAGGGTCATGAACAGCGTGCTGCGGCGCGTACGGCTCAACTCCCGTAGTCGCCGGGAGAGTTCCGGGTCCAGGGTGTGGAAGACCGCCCGTCCGCCGGACGTCATCGGGGACGGGCGCGGCCGGTCGGTGGGCAGGGCGAGGGCGGGCAGGTCGCCGGCGAGGGTGCGGCGCCAGTAGGCCAGGTCCTCTGCCGCCCCGGGGCTCGCGGAAGCCGCCTGCTCCCTGGCGTGGTCGGCGTAGGTGAACGTGAGGGCCGGGAGGTTCGCGGAGGTGCCCTCGCGCTCGGCCCGGTAGAGGGCGGACAGGTCACGGGCCAGGACGGTCGCCGACGCCGCATCGACCACGATGTGGTGCAGGGACAGCACGAGGACGTGCTCGGCGTCGGCGAGCCTGACCAGCCGGGTCACGAACAGGGGGCCGTCCGCGAGGTCGAAGCGGCGCGTGCTCTCGGCCGACAGCACGTCCCGCAGCGTGGTTCCGGTCCCGTCCACGACCTCGAAGTCGGGCTCGGCGCAGGCCCGTACCACCTGCCGCGGCTCGCCCGCGGCTTCCCGGAAGACGGTACGCAGGCCCTCGTGCCGGGCCACGAGGCCGCGCAGTGCCGTGCGCAGGGCGGCTACGTCGAGCGGGCCGGTGAGGCGGATCGCCTTGACCTCGTTGTAGGCGGTGCGTCCCGGGAGGAGTCGCTCCAGGAACCAGATGCGCTCCTGACCGGGTGACAGCGGTGCGTCGATGGCAGAGGCGGGGGATGCGGAGGCCTGCGTGCGGGCCGCTGAGGGCGCGGGGGCGCCGACGGGGCGGTGAAGGTAGTGGCGGCGCAGGGCGTCCAGGCGTGGCAGGCCCTCGCGCAGTTCGTCCGCCGCGACACCGAAGTCGACGAGTGCCACGATCTCGTCGGCTCCGGCCGCGGTCACAGCGTCCACCACCGGGCGGACGCTGTCCGCCGTGCCGATCAGAGCCCGCTGGTCACAGTAGCGGCCGTAGGCGCGGCGGAACACCGTCTCCAGGTCGTCCTCGCTCAGGGCGGCCAGGTCGACGCTGTGCCCGAGGCTGTTCGTGACGCCGCTGAACAGCGACAGGGACGCGCGCATGTAGCGGGACAGCGGTGCGTACGCCTCGGTCCGCGCGGTGTCGTGGTCGTCCGCGAGGTAGGTGTGCAGCAGGACGGCCACCCGCCCGGCGTCCGGGTCCAGGCCGTGCCTCGCCCGTGCGTCGCGGTAGCGGGCGATGTTCTCGCGCAGTTGCTCCACGGTCTGCGTCATCAGGTTCGTGACGACGCCCAGATCATGGCGGCCGGCCAGTTCGTACGAGGCCGGGTTGCCGACCACCGCGGTGAACATCGGCGGAGTGTCCTGCACCGGCCGCGGGAAGAGGCGCAGGTCGGCCTCGCCGTCGCCGGTGGTGCGGCGCAGGGCGTCGCCGCGCCAGAACGTACGCAGCTCTGCCAGCTGTTCGTACATCAGCTCCTTGTGCCGGCCGAAGCGGTCGGGGAAGAAGGCGAAGTCCTGGGAGCTCCAGCCGCCGGCGACGCCGATGCCGACGCGCCCGCCGGAGAGGTTGTCGACCATCGACCACTCCTCGGCGACCCGGATCGGGTCGTGGAGGGGCAGGACGACGGAGCCGGCGTTGAGGCGGATGCGGTGCGTCTCTCGGGACAGCGCGGCCGCGAGCACCGCCGGGTTGGGGAAGAGACCGCCGAAGGAGTGGAAGTGCCGTTCGGGCATCCAGAGTGCGTGGAAGCCGTGCTGGTCGGCGAACCGGGCGACGTCCATGAGGAGTTCGTACCGGCCGTGGCGCGGTGCCGTGGCGTCCTGCGGATAGTCACCGAAGAAGTAGACGCTGAAGTCGGCCGTGCGGGGAGCCGGGCCCGTGGTGGAGGCGGCGACGGCCGCGGCGTTCCAGGCCATGGAGGCCACCGGGGCGGGCGACGGCGCGGGGGCGGTAGCCGGTTGTGGCTCCGGTTCCGGTTCCGGCTTCGCCTCCCAATGCGGTACCGGGCTCGCTTCCGGCATGGGTTCCGGCTTGAGTTCCGGCATGGGTTCCGGCTTGAGTTCCGAACTCGGTGGCGCGGCCTTCGGCGCCACGACCGGCCCGCCCGGGAAGAAGCCCGCCGAGCGCAGCTCGCGCAGCGACTCCCGTACGGCGTCCGCCACGTACTCGATGTCGCCGTCCGAGTGGGCGGTGGACAGGAAGAAGTTGCGCCACTCCCAGACGTGGACGCCGCGCAGCATCAGGTGGTGGTAGAGGAGCTCCATGTCGGCGCGGTGCTCGAAGCGGAACTGCGAGCCGAAGTGGCTCATCCGCAGCGGGTACTCCTCGGCCTCGAAGAACCCGTTGAGTGTCGCGGCCAGTTCGGCGGTACGCGCGTTGAGCCGCTCCTGCAGGCGCGGGCTGTGCTCCTTGAGGTGGGTGAGTACGGCGCGGGCGGCGACCATCGACACCGGGTGCTGGATGTACGTGCCGCCGAAGAAGGTGGTGTCGGCGGGCGGGTAGCTGTCGTCGCCGTAGGACCAGTGACCGCCGTCGACGCCGTCCATGATGTCGGCGCGGCCGGCGACGGCGCCGATGGGGAACCCGCCGCCGAGGAGCTTGCCGTAGGTGGCGACGTCGGGTGTGACGCCGTACAGCTCCTGGGCGCCGCGCAGGGCGGGGCGGAAACCGGTCAGCATCTCGTCGAAGAGCAGCACGATGCCGTGGCGGCGGGTCAGTTCCCGGAGCTTGCGGACGAACTCGACCGGCTGGAGCGAGGGGTGCCTGCTCTGCACCGGCTCCACGACGACCGCGGCGATGTCGCCGGCGTGCCGGGCGATCGTCTCCAGGGCGGTGTCGCTGCCGTAGTCGAGGACCAGCAGGTCGGAGACGGCGGCCTGGGGGATGCCGCGGGAGACGGGCACGGTGAACCGGTCGGCGTCCCTGCCCGAGGCACGGCCGAGGACGTTGTCGGCGTGGCCGTGGTACGCGCCGAGGAAGGTGACGATCTTGTCGCGGCCGGTCGCGGCGCGGGCCAGGCGGATGGCCGCGGAGTTCGCCTCCGTACCGGAGTTGGCGAAGGCCACGCGCTCCAGCCCGGTGATGCCGGCGAGGAGTTCGGCCGCCTCGCCGGTCTCGATGGCGCGGGGGCCGAGCTGGATACCGCGCGAGAGGTGTTCGCGCACAGCCTCGGTGACGAAGTCCGGCTCATGGCCGAAGAGGAGGACACCGAAGCCCATCGTGATGTCGACGTACTCGTTGCCGTCCACGTCCTCCAGCCGCGCCCCGCTCGCCCTGCGGCCCGCGATCGGGTACAGCATCTCCTTCGTGCCGCTGCGGAAGCCGACGACGGCCCGGCTGTCGGCCAGGACGCGGCGGTAGCGCTGGGCGATCCGCTTGGAGGCCGGGGTCCGGGCGGTGTAGCGGCGGACGAGGTCGTCCAGGTGTTCCTGCTGGGAGTGCGGGGCGGTGTCCCGCACCATGCCGGAACTCCGCCCGACCGTCACCCGGGGCCCGTGGACGTGAGGCGTCCTGGGGGCCGGAGCGGTTGCCCCGCTGCCGCCCATCTGTTCCGCGATGCGCTGCGAGAGTTCCGTCATCTCCGCCAGGTCCCGGTCCAGCGCGGCGGATATGCCGTCCAGCCCGGTCACTTCGCCACCTCGCCGTTGAGCCGGTCCGTCACCGAGGCCGTCTGGAGCGCGAGCAGCTGGGAGAGCTGGGACATCATCTGCAGTTGTATCCGCGACATCTGCTGGATCTTGTCAGCGAGATCCTCCAGCTCCTCCCGGGTCGCGTACTCGGGCGCGGATGCGGGCGCGGATGCGGACCGGAGGTCCGACCCGGGCACGGGCTGGCAGTCCGAGGCGGGTGCAGGCCGGGGAGACTGCGCGGACGCAGGCTGGGGGCCCGGTGCGGGCGGGGCCGCGGGCCCGGGCGCGACCGGCTCCGCTACCCCGGTCCGCTCCACCGGGGGTTCGGCCGGCGCCGTCCCGGCCGCCCCCGGCATGCGCGCCACGATGAACTCAGCGAGCCGCCGCGGCGTGCCCGTCTCCTCGAACAGCTGACGCATCGTCACTCTGACCTGGTGCTGCTGCTCCAGTTCCCGCAGCACGCTGATCATCTGCAGCGAGTCGGCGCCGAGGTCGAAGAAGTTCGCGTCGCCGGGGATCGCCGACGGATCGCCGCCGAGGTGCCGGGCGGTCGCCTCGACGATGCTGTGCAGTGCGCGCGCGACGGCTGTCTCTTGCTGAACCACTTCGGCTCCCTTTCTCGCTGCTGTTCCCGTGCTGAGGGGCGTGGGCTGCGGCCCCGTCCAGTGGTCCTGATGCTGGAATCGGTATCCGGGCAGCGGGATGCGCCTGCCGCCGCTGCCTGCCAGGAGCGGCTCCCAGCCGAGGTCCGCTCCGGCGCAGTGCAGTCCCGCGGCCGCACCCCAGAGGGCGCCGAGCCCCGCGCCGCGCCGCAGGGACGGCCACGCCAGTACGCCGGGCAGGGCGCGGCGGGCCAGGCCGCTGAGGGTGGTGTGCGGCCCGATCTCGAGCAGGACGTCGGGCCGCCCGGCACCGACGCCCCGCATCGCCTCGTCGAAGCGGACGGGCTCGCGGGTGTGCCGTAGGAAGTAGTCCGTGCCGGGGATCCAGCCGGGCGGGCGGGTCGCACCGTCCAGGGCACTGACGAACGGGATCCGCACCGGGCTGAACTCCACGTCGTCCAGGGCTTTCCGGAACTCCTCCAGCATCGGTTCCATCAAGGCGGTGTGGAAGGCGCGGCTCACCGGCAGCCGCTGCCCCGGGGTGCCGCGGGCGTCCAGCAGGGCGCATGCCCTCTCGACGGCTTCGACCGGCCCGGCGAGCACGTGCGCGCGTTCCCCGTTGGTCACGGCCGGCTCCAGGCCGGGGACCTCGGCGGCCAGAGCGAGAGCGGCCGCCCGGTCGATCGGTGCGGCCACCATCGCGCCCGGCGCGCAGCGCTGCCGCATCAGCCGGCCGCGTTCGGTGGTGAGGCGCAGACCGTCCTCGAGCGACAGGGCACCGGCCGCGTACAGCGCGGCGTACTCCCCCACGCTGTGTCCGGTCACGGCGCACGGTGCGACGCCGGTGTCGTGCCAGAGCCGGACGAGGGCGCACTGCAGGGCGAACAGCGCGGGCTGCGCGGTGTCCGTGTCCCCTGCGGCCCCCTCCCCCGGTTCGTTCTCCGTGGTCAGCGCCGCGAGCAGCGCTTCGCCGGTGAGGTCGCGGTAGTGGTGCTCGCACGCGTCGAGGACTTCGCGTACGGCGGGGAAGCGCGCGTAGAGGGCGGCCGCCATGGCGGGGTATTGGCTTCCCTGGCCGGTGAACTGGAAGACCACGCGCGGGGCGCCCTCCGGGGGTGCCGTCCCTGTGGTCACCGCCGCTCGGGCGGTTCCGGCGAGCCAGGCGTCTAGGACGTCGGCGAGGGCTGCCGGGGCTGAGCCGCGGGCGGCGAGGCGGTGGCGGCCGTGGGTGCGGCCGAGGGCTGCCGTGGTGACGAGGTCGGCCAGGTGCGGTGCGGGTGACCGGCGTAACCGGTCGCTGAGGGCGCGGGCGTTGTCCGCGAGAGCCTGGGGGGTGCTGCCCGAGACCAGCAGCACGTCCGGAGGGGGAGCCGCGTCCGTCCTGGGCGCCGGTTCGGGGGCCTGTTCCAGGATCAGATGGACGTTGGTGCCACCGACACCGAGTGAGGTGAGGCCCGCGCGGCGCGGTACGTCGCCGGCCGGCCAGGGCTCGGCGGTCCGGGGGATGTAGAAGGGGCTGTGATCGAGGTCGATGCGGGGGTTGGGCTCGGTGAAGTTCGCCATCGGCGGGATCACGCCGTGCCGCAGGACCAGCAGGGCCTTGACGAGACCCGCCAGGCCGGAGGCGGCGTCGAGGTGGCCGATGTTGGCCTTGGCCGAGCCGAGGGCGCAGTAGCCGGTGCGGTCGGTGTCCTCGCGGTAGGCGCGGGCCGCGCCGTCGAACTCGATCGGGTCGCCCTTGAGGGTGCCCGTGCCGTGGGTCTCCAGGTAGCCGATGGTGTCCGCGCCGACGCCGGCGCGCCGCAGAGCCTGCCGGACGGCCGTGTGCTGGCCCTCGGCGCTCGGGGCGGTGAACGCCCTCTTGCGAGCGCCGTCGTTGCCGATGCCCCAGCCGCGGATGACGCCGTGGACGGTGTCGCCGTCGGCGACGGCCCGGGCCAGCGGCTTCAGTACGACGGCCAGGACGCCCGTGCCGCCCACGGTGCCGTCGGCTCCGGCGTCGAAGGCCCGCAGGCGGCCGGACTTGGACAGGATCGAGCCCTTGACGTAGCGGTAGCCCAGGACCTGCGGCACGTGGACGGCGGTGGCGCCGACGAGGGCGATGTCGCAGTCGCCCATGAGCAGCGACTGCGCGGCCGTCTGGACGGCGACCAGGGAACTGGAACACCCCGTCTGGAGGGTGACCGCGGGGCCGGTCAGGCCCAGCCGGTAGGCGACACGGGTGGCCGTGAAGTCGGCGTAGTTGCCGACGGTCATCTGCATGCCCGTCATCCAGTCGGACGGGGGCCCGCCGGCCAGGACGTTGTTCAGGAGGTAGTTCTGCAGGGTGTACAGGTGGTATCCGGCGCTGGCGTAGACGCCGACGCGGGTGCCGTCCCGTTCCTCCGGGTAGCCGGCGTTCTCCAGGGCGTGCTGGGCGCACTCCAGGAACATGCGCTGCTGCGGGTCGGTGAGCCGGGCTTCGCGGGCGCTCATCGCGAAGTGCTGGGCGTCGAAGCCGGTGATGTCGTCCAGGACGCCGGAGGCGCCGACGAAGTCCTCCGCCTCGTACTCCTCGGCGGGGACTCCGGCGGCGGCGAGTTCCTCGTCGGTGAAGCGGGTGACGCAGTCGGTGCCGTCCCGGATGATCCGCCAGAAGTCCTCGGGCGTGTCGGCGCCGGGCAGCCGGAAGGCCATGCCGATGACGGCCATCCTCGGGTCCGTGTCGCTCGTGGCCATCAGCCGCGTCCCTCCGTCACCGTCGACGGGTCATGCCCGGCCCGGTCCTCCGCGGGCGGGGCGGGGGGTCTCCTGCCGCGGACGACCAGCATCAGGAGCAGCCCCACGCAGAGGACGATGGCGAGGCCGTGGAAGGCCGCCACCACCTGCAGCGGCGAGAAGGTCTCCAGGAGCGCGCCGCTGACGAGCATGCCGAGGCCAAATCCGGTGTTCTCGGCCGAGGCGGAGAGCCCGAAGAGGCGACCGCGCTGGTCGTCGGGGGCGGTCTGCAGTCTCGACACGTAGACGATCTCGGTGAACCCGTCGGCGGCTCCGGCGACGAGCGCGGCGATGACGGCGGGCGCGGTCGGCAGTCCGCTGAAGACCACGATGAATCCGGCCGACATCACACAGGCGCCGAGCGCGAACGCCCGCTCCCCCGGTGTCCGCCCGGTCCTCTTGGTGACCCGCCCGATCACCTGCTGGGCGACGATGTTGCCGATGGCCCAGGTCGCCCAGAACTGGCTGATGAACGTGGCCGGATGATCGGGATCGAGGCCGCTGGAGTAGATGGGCAGGGCAACGTTGTGGGACGAGGAGCCGAGACCGTCCACCGCCCGGATGGCGATCATCGCCATCAGCAGCGGGGCCGTGCCCAGCAGTACCCGGACCGTCCAGCGATCGGCGCCGGCAGCCTTCGCCGAGCCGCCCCCGGCAGCGGCGGTGGCGGCGGCCGCCCTGGTGCGGACGGGCAGCAGGAACAGCACCGTCGCCGAGACCACGAAGGTCGCGGCGTCCAGCGCGAAGGCCGCGGAGTAGCCGAGTCGCGCCACGACCACGCCCGCCGAGGCGAAGCCGGCGATCATGGCGAGGGAACGTCCCGTCACCAGCAGCGCGTTGGCCCGCATCCGGTGTTCCGCGCCGACGATCTCGGGGATGCTGGTGCGCAGGGCCACCTGGGAGAGCGTGGAGCAGCCGCCCGTGACCACGGCCAGGGCGTAGAGCAGCCCGGGGCGCACGCCGTCGGGGGCGAGCAGCAGCGTCAGCAGGGCGACGGCCTGGCACAGGTCGGCGCCGACCATCAGGCGCTTGCGGTCGAAGCGCGAGACGAGCCGGCCGCTCACCCAGCCCGACACGACACTGGTCGCCAGGCGTACGGCCATGAAGAGGCCGGCGGCCAGCGCGCTGCCGGTGGCGTCGTAGACGAAGACGTTCAGCGCGACCATGTTCAGGTAGCTGCCGTACGCCGAGATGCCGTTGCCCAGGACGAGCAGACGGAAGTACCTCATGCACCTTCCTCTGGTCCGCATGAAGGGGGTGAGTGACGGGACATCCGGCGCCCTGCCCGTCCGCTCAGGGGCGAGACGGGGTCCGGGCGGCCGGCGGGCCCGGGCACGGTCGCCCGCAGGCGTGTCGGTGTGCACCGCCGCCGCACGGCGTGTTCATGCCCTGATGCCGGACCAGCACAGAAACCATTCCCCCCAATACGCCGCCGGACGGCAGCCATTGGTCCGTCACCCAAGCAGAACCGGACGGGCGCGTTCAAGAACGGAAGAGTGGTCTAGACGACTTCCGGTCTGGTTTTGGCGATTTCGAAGCGCTCACACGCCACGGATCACGCGTCCCTGGGTTCCGCGCGGCGGAGGGAACGATGAAGATCCCGATGCTGGGAAGACGGTGGAGACGATCTTTACCTTGATCCCATGAGGGGGGACTCTTCGTGACCGCACCCGCGCGTCCCGCACCGCGTGTGAACCGCCGGCGTGGCTTCGACCTTCGTTCGACCGCGCTGTTCTTCGTCTTTCTCGCCGTGGCCGTGTGCGTCCTTGGCCTCGCGGCCCGTATGGTGGCCGACGCCGCCGAGCGGCGCCCCGTCTGGGTGTTCGTGCTGGTCGTGGTCGGTGTCGCGGGGTTCGCGGGTCTGGGGCGCCGTGTGCACCTGGCGAGAGCGGCGCGGCGGGCCGCGGCAGCGCTCGACGACGCGGCCAGGGAAGCCGCCGACGAGCTGGAGGCGGTGTCGATACCCGTACAGCGCCCGGCGGTTGAGGCCGCCATCGACTACGACGCCCTGACGCCCGAGGAGTTCGAGGAGGCGATCGCCGCTCTCTGCGAACGCGACGGCTGCTCTGCCGTAGAGGTCGTGGGAGGCGCCGGCGACCTGGGCGCCGATGTCGTGGCCGTGACTCCCGACGGGCTCCGGGTCGTCATCCAGTGCAAGCACTACGGCGACTCCCACCGCGTCGGTTCTCAGGACCTCCAGCGCTTCGGCGGCACGTGCTTCACCGTCCACGAGGCCGACGTCGCCGTGCTGGTCACGACGAGCGACTTCACCGCGCCGGCGGTGGAGTACGCCGACCAGTGCGGGATCGTGTGCGCCGGCCGCGAGGCCCTGCAGGCCTGGACGGACGGCACCGGCCCCCGGCCCTGGGACGCCGCTTCGGGAGGCTCGGCGGCGGGCTGGGACATGGCCGGTGCCGGGTCATGAGCCGGAAGCCAGGTCACGAGCCGGCACCGGGGCATGACCCGGTGCCGAGTGGACGGCGACCGCGGGGGCGCGGGCCGTGCTCCGTGAACAGTTGGTCAGCCGATTCGCGGCGCCGCCGTCCCGGAGCCGCTCACGACGCGAGCCGGTCGAGCGCGCCCAGGACCGGTGCCACGCCGTCCTCCTCGGCCAGGCGGCGTGACAGCTCCTGGGCCCGGCCGCGGGGACCGGGGTCGCCGGTGGCGCGGCGCAGGGCGGAGGCGAGTGCCTCGGCGGTGAGGGACCGCAGGGGTACCGCGCACGGAGCGGCCCCCAGGGCGACCAGACGCGCCGCCCAGAAACCTCCGTCGAACTGCACCGGCACCGGCACGGCCGGGACACCCGCGCGCAGGCCGGCGGCCGTCGTGCCGGCCCCCGCGTGGTGAACCACCGCGGCGGTACGGGGAAACAGCAGCGCGTGCGGCACGTCCCCGACCGTGATGACGTCGTCGGTCCGTACGGCGAGTCCCGCCCATCCCTGCTGGACGATCCCGCGCATCCCCGCCGCTCGCAGGGCACGCACGAGCTCTCCGTTGACCCGCTCGGGTTCGGGCACGGTGGCGCTGCCCAGCCCGATGAACACCGGCGCCGGCCCGGCGGCGAGGAACTCCTCCACCTCCGCGGGCAGGGCACGGGTGTCGTGCGGCCACCAGTACCCCGCCATCTCCAGACCGGGCCGCCAGTCCCGGGGGCGGGGCACCACCAGCTCGCTGAACCCGTGCAGCACGGGCCAGTGGGACCGCTCATGGGCCCGGCGGATCGCGGCGGGGCCGCGCAGGGGCATGCCGTGCCGGGTGCGCAGTCTGCGCACGGCCTGTGTGAACACCCCGTCGACGGCGGCGATGACGGCCCGTCCGCCGAGGTGGTTGGCCACGGTACCGAGCGAGCGCCCGCCGAGCATGGGCGCTCCGAACGCGCGCGTGGGGTGCTGGGGCTGGAGGAACAGGCCGAGGCTGGGCAGCCGCAGTCCTTCGGCGATGGCGCGGCCCAGCGGTGCCACGGCACCGGCGGCAAGGACGACGTCCGCGTCGCGGGCCGCCTGCACCAGGGCGTCGGTCATCTCCTCGGCCACCGAGCGGGCCATCGACGCCGCGCGCAGCAGTTTGCCGATTCCAGTGGTGCTGGCGTGCAGGGTGCGGCCGCGGTCGGAGTGGGACACGGCGTGCGGGTCGACCGGGGTCGGATGGAACCGCACCCCGGTACCGGCGGTCAGGGACTCGAACACCCCGTGAGTGGCGAGCGTGACCTCGTGCCCGCCGCGCGCCAGGCCCGCGCCCAGCCCGGCGTACGGCGCGACGTCACCGCGCGATCCCGCTGTCATGATCACCACCCGCATGGGTCCCAGTGTGGACCGGCCGGGCGGGCGACACACCGCGTACGGCCGGACGTGCCCGAGATTCGCCGGTGCGGTGGAGGAGCGACCGGGGCGGCCGACCACGGGCCCGGTCGGCCGCTCCGCCGTCCAGGGGTCGAAGCGGCGGGTGGCGGCCTGGCGCAACCGTGGGGAGCCGTCGTGAGCACGCTCAGCCGGCTGCAAGCCTGCTCGCCGCCCGGCGGCAGCGGACCGGTGGCCTCCGCCCAGCGTCCGGGGCCGAGGACGACTTGGTAGCGGACGGCCCGTGCGGGTCGTCCAGGCGGCGGGAGGTGCCGTACGTCCTGCCGGGTGTACTCGTCTCGTGGGGTGCCGCGATCGGTCCTCGGCGTCAACCGGCGGACGGTGACGGCCTGGTGTCCGTGTCGGGGTCCGGGGCCACCGCGCGGCGGGCCGGGTTGCCGCGCCCCCGCTGCGCCCTGGCCGTCGTCCGGCGCAACTCCATGGTGAGGCGGTCCGGTTTGACCGTGACCACGGCCTGGGGCCGCGGTGCCGGGGAGGTGAGCCGGAAGGACGGCCGGATCCGCAGGATGGTCGCCATACCCGCCTGCTTGGCGAGGATTTCGGAACGCACGAGTTCCAGGAGACGGCCGGTCCGGTTCCGGCCACGGCCGGCCTTGACGCCCCGGCAGCCGGAGTCGGGCTCGTCGTGGAGGAGGGGCGCGTCGGCGTCGGAACCGGCGGGACGGGCAACGGGTTTGTGGCCGTCGTGCGGATGCCGGGAGCCGGGTCCTCCGCCACGGCTCGGCGGAGGACCCGGCTCCCGGTGGAGCGATGGATCAGGGGCGATGGATCAGGAGGACTGGGCGCTCTGGTACAGGTTCTGGGCGTCCGCGCCGAAGTAGGGGCCGTACATGGCGTTCGGCAGGAAGTTGTACTTGAAGCTGTTCACCGAGGACTGCAGGCCGGTCCCGGTGGCCTCGTCGAACTGGGTGAACCAGGGACCTCCGCTGGAGCCGCCGGTCATGTTGCAGGTCAGGCCGTGGTCGCTGGAGAGCAGGAAGTCGCGGAAGGTGGTGCCGCTGCAGTAGATGAACTTCTCGCCGTCGTACGGCGCGGCGGCCGGGAAGCCGAAGGAGTACATGGCCTTGTTGTAGCCGGTGTTGAAGGCCAGGCCCTGGCCGCCGACGACGTCGGTCAGCTTCTTGCCGTCCAGCGGGGCGACGACGGCGGCGCCGATGTCGTAGTTGATGTCCTCACTGGCCGTCCACTGCGGCGTGGAAAGGATCCTCGACGCGGTCCAGGTGCCGTACGGGCGCTGTCCGTCGTGGTAGCCGGGCACGAACACCCAGTTGGTGTGCCAGGCGCCCTGCATCTTCACGCAGTGGCCCGCGGTGATGACGGTGCTCTTGTTGGCGCTGGTGACGGCGTTGCCGGAGCAGGAGGCGGTGCGTCCCTGGTAGGTGAAGAACACCCGTCCCGCGGTCTTGGTCACCGCTCCCCCGCCGGTCCAGGGGCCGCCGCCGTGCGGGAGCGCCAGGGGGCCGAGGTCGGAGGCGGGCGTGCTGGGCGCCACCACCGTCGCCTTGCCCTTGCGGATGTCCGAGGCCCGCACGTCGGAGCGGTCCACGGTAAGGACGTCGAGCGGGGTGGCAGCGCGCATCCGCTGCGGGGTCCAGTAGGCCAGGGCGCGTTCCTGCGCCGAGGGGGTCATCATTCCCGGTTCCGGTGCGGCGCTCGCCGGTGCTGCGGTGACGCCGGTCGCCAGGAGTGCGGCGACGCCAGCGAGTGCGCCCAGGAGGGTGCGGCGTACGGAGGCGCTGCTGCGGGAGCGAAGGCTGCGGGGTCTTCCTATCACGCGGTCTCCTTCTGCTGTGGGGGCCGGGCGGCGGGAGAGCCGTCCACCCGGTCAGGCAGGGGTGTCACTGCGGACAGTCAGAGGGCAGCGTGCCACCAGGAGGCCAATATGGACAGGTGCATGACACGACGATGGCCGAAACTTCACGCACTCTCCCCGCGGCGGGGACATGCGGGCAAAGAAGAACCCGGCCTCCCTCGTGGAGGCCGGGTCCCTGTGGAGCCGTGGGTGTCAGGCGGTGGCGCCGCTGCCGCCGCCCGGCTGGACACGGCCGCGCCAGGCGCCGGATTCGGCGCCGCGCTCCTCGATGTACTGCTTGAAGCGCTGCATGTCGCCCTTGACGCGGCGGTCGATCGTGCCCGCCATGTCCCCGGCCTTGTCCACCATGCCGCTGGGTTCGACGTCCAGCACGAGCTCCACCCTGGTGTGGGTGTCGTCCACGCGCTCGAAGCGGACGGATCCCCGCTGGTTGGTGTCTCCGCTGGTCGTGCGCCAGGTGACGCGCTCGTCGGGGAGCTGGTCGACGATCTCGGTGTCGAACTCGCGGCGTATTCCGCCGATCTTCGTGGTCCAGTGGTTGCGGCGGTCGTCCAGTTGCCTGACCTCCTCGACGCCCTCCATGAAGTTCGGGAACTCCTCGAACTGCGTCCACTGGTTGTAGGCGGTATGGACGGGGACGTCGACTTCCACGGTTTCCTTGATGGTGCTCATGCGTATGCCTCCGTTTTCTCTGATCGACTGCAGGAGGCCCATCGGCCCACACAGGTCCGGGCCCGCGGCGGACGAGTACCCGGGATGCCGCGGTTGCCACATAGGATGTGATCAGTAGCGCCTTGGACGGAATCCTTGACGGAAACCGGCCGCACGCGCCGGGCGGCCATGGATACGCTCCCGCCGTGCGCCTTCCCCGCTCCGCCCCGGGCTGGACCATGGCCGTCTTCGGCGTGCTCGCCGCCGGCCTCGGGACGTTGGGCCTGGTCTCGCCGGCCGCCCAGTTGTCGCTGCTCGGTCTCGCCGCTCCGGACGAGCGCGCCGCCGGGGACTTCACCCCCGCATTCATGACGGCATCGTCCATGGCGGCCCTGAACATGGGCGTCTACTACGTGCTGGCCGCGCTCGCCGACTGGCGGGCCTTCTTCCGGTGGACCGTGCCGTTCCGGCTGCTCACCTGCACGGTCTTCGTCGTCGCCGCACTCAGCGGACGGGCACCGGGCGCCTTCGTCGGCGTCGGGGTGTGGGAAGGCCTGGGGGCGGTCGCGACGGCTGCCGCACTGCGGTTCGACCGCCGCAGGGCCGGCGCACCGGCGACCGCGACCGGCCGATGAACTGATCGCCGTATCCGGTCCGGGGCATGCCCATCGGCCGCGCCGCGGGTCGGGCGGCGGGCGCGGTGGCCGCCGCCCTCCTCCATCGGGCGCTGGAGGCGTCCTGGCCGGTGGACGGCGACAGTTCACGCGTCGTCCGGCGGACGGGCCCGGGACGGGACGCCCTCCGGCGGCACCCGTTCCTGGCTGACGAGATACTGACGATCGGCTGGACCCGGTCGGCCGTCGGGATCAGAAGCGGTGGTGCTGCTGGGGCTGCCCGTACGCCTGGCCGCCCTGCCCGCCCGCCTCCTGTGCCTGCAACTGCTCCGCCTGTTCCTCGGTCACCTTCTGTTCCGCTCCGCAGAAGGTGCACTGCGTCAGGTACTTCGTCGAGACCGGGAACAGCGGCACGAAGAACAGCGTGAACTTCGTGACGCGCTTCCTGAGCGTGTGCGCGGCGGGGTTGCCGCACTGGCCGCAGACCAGCGTCAGTATCGCCAGCTGGTACAGGTATCCCTTGGTGCCAAAGATGATCATGTGTCGGTCCTCCCGGGTCGGATCTTCATCCAGTGTCCTGTATCGCGGGCATGTCCGGAGCGCGTGCCCCTCGTTCGTGTGGAGAGCCCGGCCGCGCGTGGTCCAAGCGGGTGAGCGGGCCGGTTGCCGGCGAACTCGCCGATACGGTGCCGCGGTGACCTCGATCTCACCCGAAACGCAGTCCGCGCACACCGACGACCTGGGCTCCCTCGTCGTCCAGTCCTGGCGGGGTACCACCCCCGACAGGTACGCCCCCTACCTCCTGGTCTGCTCCCTCGGAGACGGTGCGAACGGTCCGGAGGCCACCGCGAAGGCCATCGAAGAGCTGCTGACCGGCGCCGGGCTCCCGCTGGGCGAGGGCCTCGTCCACGCGACCCAGCGGCCGAGCCTGCCGGTCAGCCTGCTCGTCGTGCCCGGGTCGGCCGTCCTCACCATCCAGCACCTCAAGTCCCAGTTCGTCCCCCGAAGACCTGGCTGGAGGCCGTGGCCGAACTCGGGTGCGCCTACCTCATCATCACCACCCGACCGTGGCCGGAGGGCGCCGAACCCGGGGACGTCGAGAGGCTGGCCGCCTTCACCTCCGACGAGGACGTGCTCACGTCGGCGGTGCGCGTCGTGCTGCCCGCACAGCCTGCGCAGCTGACGCCCGTGCGGCCCGGGCCACGCGACGGTGGCCCGGGCCGTGCCGTGCCCGGAGGGCTCAGCCGGACAGAGCCGCGAGCACCACGGACTTGGCCTCCTCCTGGACCCGGCGGAGATGATCGGGGCCGAGGAACGACTCGGCGTAGACCTTGTAGACGTCCTCGGTGCCCGAGGGGCGGGCCGCGAACCATGCGTTGTCCGTCGTCACCTTGATGCCGCCGATGGGCGCGCCGTTCCCGGGGGCTTCGGTGAGCACCGCCGTGACCGCGTCCCCGGCCAGGGTGTCCGCGCTGACCTGGGCCGGGGAGAGCTTGGCGAGGAGGGCCTTCTCCTCGCGGGACGCCGGAGCGTCGATCCGCGCGTACGCCGGCTCGCCGAAGCGGGCGGTCAGGCCGGCGTAGTGCTCGGACGGCGTCCTGCCGGTGACGGCCGTGATCTCCGAGGCGAGCAGCGCCAGCAGGATGCCGTCCTTGTCGGTGGTCCACACGGAGCCGTCCCGGCGGAGGAAGGACGCCCCGGCCGACTCCTCCCCGCCGAAGCCGATGGTGCCGCCGGCCAGCCCCTCCACGAACCACTTGAACCCGACGGGCACCTCGACCAGCTCCCGGCCCAGGTCGGCGGCGACCCGGTCGATCATGGCGGAGGACACCAGGGTCTTGCCGACGCCGGTGGCGGCCGGCCAGCGGTCGCGGTGGGAGTACAGGTAGGAGATGGCGACGGCCAGGTAGTGGTTGGGGTTCATCAGGCCCGCGTCCGGGGTGACGATGCCGTGCCGGTCGGCGTCGGCGTCGTTGCCGGTGGAGATCTGGAAGCGGTCGCGCTGCTCGATGAGCGAGGCCATCGCGTGGGGAGACGAGCAGTCCATGCGGATCTTGCCGTCCCAGTCCAGCGTCATGAACCGCCAAGTGGGGTCGGTGTGCGGGTTGACCACGGTCAGGTCGAGGCCGTGCTGTTCGGCGACGCGGCCCCAGTAGGCGACGGACGCGCCGCCCAGCGGGTCCGCCCCGACGCGCAGCCCGGCGCCGCGGATGGCGTCCAGGTCGAGGACGCCGGGCAGGTCGCCGACGTAGGTGCCGAGGAAGTCGTAGCGGCCGGTGGTGGGAGCGGCGAGGGCCCGGGCGTAGGGGACGCGCCGTACGTCCTTCAGGCCGCCCCGGATGATGTCGTTGGCACGGTCCTGGATCCAGGAGGTCGCGTCGGAGGCGGCGGGGCCGCCGCTGGGCGGGTTGTACTTGAAGCCCCCGTCGGCGGGCGGGTTGTGCGAGGGCGTGACGACGACGCCGTCGGCGAGGCCGGTGGTACGCCCACGGTTGTGCGTGAGGATGGCGTGCGAGACGGCCGGGGTCGGCGTGTAGCCGTCCGCGTCGTCGATCAGCACCGTCACCTCGTTGGCGGCGAACACCTCCAGGGCGGTGACACGCGCCGGCTCCGACAGGGCGTGGGTGTCGGCGCCCAGGAAGAGGGGCCCGTCGGTGCGCTGCTCGGCGCGGTACTCGCAGATGGCCTGGCTGGTCGCGGCGATGTGGTCGTCGTTGAACGCGCTCGCCAGTGACGATCCACGGTGTCCGGACGTCCCGAACGCGACGCGCTGCCCCGGATCGTCGGGGTCCGGGTGGAGCGCGTAGTACGCGGTGACCAGCCGAGCGACGTCGACGAGATCCTCGGGTCCGGCCGGACTGCCCGCTCGCTCGTGCTGCATGGGCCCGCTCCTCCGCATGGGTTGATCCTTCGCTTGCGGTCTCATCCTTCCTCGTCACAGCGGTGCCGCGCGAGGGGGGGGCATCACGGTGTGGGGCGGATGCGCGCCAGGCCACGCACGCGGACACCTCACACACACGAGAGGGCGGCGCTACGGACCACCGGGACGCCCGGTGATACGCCGCGCCGCCTGCTCCCCTCGTGGCCGGCACGCCGCGCGCGCCGGCCGTGGTCAGATCCGGCCGCCGGTGAGCCGGGTGAGCGGGCCGTGCGCGCCGCGTTCCGCGCGGCGGCCCACGGCGTACGACGCGGCGCTCAGGGCGGTCAGACCTGCTCCGACGCCCGCGGCGACGAGCTTGCGCTGGGCGATGACCGTCCAGGCCGTCTTCGCCGTGGTGGCGACGTGACCCGAGGCCGTGACGACCGCCTGGCGGCCCGCCTCGACGCCCTTGGCCGCGGTCTGCGCGGCGGCCTTCGTCGTCTCGGCGGAGCGTTCGGCGCCGGACTTGGCCGCCGACGCCGCGTCACCGGCCTTGTCCGCCGCGCCCTTCGCAGCCTGGGACGCCGGCGCGGTCGCCTTGTCCGCGGTGCGGCGGGCCTTGGACTCCGTCGCCCGTACGGTCGTCGGCTTCTGATTCGTGCGCTTGTTCTCTTCAGTCATGTGACACCGCTTTGCCTCTCACTCCGGCGGCAAACACGTTCGGTCGCGCGCCGACCGGGCGGTGCGTGCCTGAGCACCGCGTCGAAGGGGTAGGCGGGCTACAGACACACACCCAGTCCGACACGAAGGAAGGTGCGTCATGGCCGGAATGCTGAACCGCATCAAGCAGTTCGCCCGGAGCCCGCAGGGGCGGCGGGCCGCGGAGCAGGCCCGTCGGGCCGCGTCCGACCCGCGCAAGCGGGCTCAGGCACAGCGCCTGCTCGGCAAACTCCGCGGCGGCCGCCGCCACTGACCGGAAGGACCGTTCCTCCCGGTATCCAACTCCTCGTACCCACAGGTGTGTTCATGCCCGGCTTGGGCACTTGGGTCGCATCGCACACCTGAGAGGAGCTGGTTCGATGCACAGGGCAGGCAACGGCAGGAAGCTCGGTGCCTTAGGTGTCGCCGGTGTCCTGGCCGGCACGGTGCTGGTCGGCTGCGGCGACGACGGCGACACGAAGGACGGGGCGGGGGCCTCCTCGGCGAAAACGAGCGCCGGGGCCGAGGAGCAAGGTACGCAGGCGGTGCGCTCGGCCTACGACCGGACGGCCGAGGAGGACACCGCCAAGGTCGAGCTGCGGGTGCAGACCTCGGCCCAGGGCCGCTCGGAGAGCGCGAACGGGCAGGGCGCCGTGGACCTGGACGACGGCGACAGCGTCATGACGCTCACGGTACAGGGGCAGCGGATCGAGCAGCGCGTGATCGACCAGGTGCTCTACCAGAGGATGCCGAAGGGTCAGGCGCCGGGCGGCAAGCCCTGGATCAAGATCGACCTGGGGAAGGTAGCCGCCCAGCAGGGTGCCGGCGACCAGAGCATGAGCGACCCGGCACGGTCCGCGGCGTACGCCAAGGCGATCACCGACAAGGACGTGACCAGGAAGGGCACGGCCACGATCGACGGCGTGCGGACCACGCACTACCGCGTCAGCGTCGACGTCGCCGAACTGCCGGGCGGCGACACCCTGCGCAAGCAGGTCGGCCCGGCCCTGCCGATGGACGTGTGGCTCGACGACGAGGGCCGGATGCGGCGGCAGCAGATCGACATGACCGTCAAGGCCCCGCAGTCGGCGGAACGGTCCTCCAGCGACGCCTCGTCCTCGCCCGGGAAGGTCACGGTGCGCACCGTCATGGACTTCTCCGACTTCGGTACCGAGGTCGAGGCGGAGGAGCCGCCGGCCGGGCAGGTCACCGACATGACCGGCAAGGCCCTCGAACAGGGCAAGCGGCAGGGCTGAGGCGAGTTCAGCTCACGCCACGGCCGCGGAGCCGCCGCACGAGGTCGTCCGCGGCCGTCGGCCAGTTGGGCCGGTCGAAGGTGAAACCCGCTTCGAGGAGGCGGCCGGGGACGACGCGGCGGCTCTTCAGCAGCAGTTCGGTGTCCGAGCGCAGGACGAGGGCTCCGATCTCGGCCATCCAGCGCGTCGCGGGCAGGCCCACCGGACACCTCGGGCGGCGCGCAGTTCACGCATGAAGGTGCGCTGCGGCAGGGGCCCGGGAGCGGCGAGGTTGACCGGCCCGGTGATGTCGTCCCGGGCCACGAGGAACTCGACCGCCCGGACGAAGTCCCGGTCGTGGATCCAAGACACGTACTGTGCGCCGCCGGCGACGGGGCCGCCGAGGCCGAACCGGGCCAGCCGCAGCAGGATGTCGAAGACGCCGCCGCGGTCCGGGCTCATCACCATGGCGGCGCGCAGGGCCACCTTCCGGGTGTGCGGGGTGCGGGCCGTCTCCTGCTCCCGCTCCCAGGCCCTGGCGATGTCGACGCTGTAGGCCCAGTAGTTGGTGGCGTCGGGTTCGGTGCCGCCGATCACCCTGGTGGCCTCGTCGTGGGGCGCGTCGAAAGCGGTGGGCGTAGATCGTCGCGGTGCTCATCTGCAGCCACACCCGGGGCGGCCGGGCGGCCGCGGCGATCGCCTCGCCCACGACCTGGGTGGAGTGGACCCGCGAGTCCATCATGTCCTGGAGGTTGGCCGGGGTGTAGCGGCAGCTCACACTGCGCCCCGCCAGGTTGATCACGACGTCGCTGCCGTCGACCTCCCCCGCCCAGGGCCCCAGGGTCGTGCCGTCCCAGTGCACTTCGCCCTGGCCCGTAGGGCGCCTGCTGAGCACCACGACGTCATGCCCCGCGGCACTCAACTCACGCTTCAGGACGGTGCCGACCTGTCCGGTCCCGCCGGGTATCACGATCTTCATGAAGGTCTCCCCCTCGACGTACGGGAGTGATCCTAGCTCACATTTGAACGCGTTCAAAACTTCCAGGGCGTGGGACTCGGCCTGCGCAGATGCGCCATCGGGCAAGATGGGGCCCATGAGCGTAGTCAAGATCAACGTACTGACCGTGCCCGCCGAGCAGCGGGAGACGCTGGAGAAGCGGTTCGCCTCCCGCGCGCACGCCGTGGAGAACTCCGACGGCTTCGAGTGGTTCGAGCTGCTCCGCCCGGTGGAGGGCACCGACACCTACCTCGTCTACACCCGGTGGCGTGACGAGGCGTCCTTCCAGGCCTGGATGGAGGGCCCGATGAAGGCCGCTCACCAGGGCGGCGGCGAGGGCGGCGAGCGCCCCAGGCCCGCGGCGAGCGGCTCGACCCTGTGGTCCTTCGAGGTCGTGCAGCAGGCGGGGCCGAAGGGCGCCTGACCCGCCGCGGTACACACGCGAGGTCCCCCGTGCGCGCACCAGCGCGGGGGACCTCGCACAGGGGGGCGGGGCGGCGCTCAGGTGCGCCGGGAGCGCGCGGGTGCGGCGGTACGGCCGACCGCGGCCGCCAGTTTGCGCAGCCGGCGCCAGTCCAGGCGGGGTGGCGCCTCGGGGACTCCGGGGCGGTTGCGGGGCACCCGGACCCGCAGAGCCCGGCGTGCGATACGGCAGTGGACGGGGGCGGGCAGGGTGAGCGCCTCGCCGTCCAGGCCCACCTCCAGCTGTGGTTCGTCGGCCTCGACGACGACGTGCTGGGCGGTGAGCACCGTGAGCCCCTCGGGGCTGGGCGACAGCAGGAGTTCGGCCGCTTCCACGGCGCTGTCGACGCGGAGGGCGAGCACGCCCAGCCGCCCGGAGTCGAGCCGCTCGCGCCGGCCGAAACCGAACGGGTCGTCCATGCGGTACGCGTTGTTGCTCACCAGGATCGCCTGCGGGTCGGCGATGGTGGTGCCGTCGGCCCTGGCCGTCAGACGCGGGCCGCTCTGCCGGGTGAGGAGTTCGGGCAGCCGCTCCAGCGCCGCACCCACCTTGTCGTCGCGGTAGCCGGGGCTCTGGACCACGGATCCGTACACACCGAACGACGCGTTGTTGACGAACGGGCGGTCGTCGGCGAAGCCGAGGTCGACGCGGAGCTCGACCCCGTCGGTGAGGGCGTCCAGGCAGGTGGCCGGGTCGTCCCGGTCCAGGCCGAGGTCCATGGCGAAGTGGTTGCGGGTGCCGGCCGCGATGACGAGGAACGGCAGGCCGTGCTCCGCCGCGACGGCGGCGACCAGGGCCTGGGTGCCGTCGCCGCCCGCGACGCCCAGCAGGTCGGCTCCGTCGGCGACTGCCTGCTTGGCCAGGACGGTGACGTCCTGGTGCTGCTCCGGGTCGAGCAGGACGACCTGGGCGCCCAGCGCCTCGGCCTTCTCCCGGAGGTGGAACTTCTCGACCTTGCCGCCGCCGGATCGCGGGTTGAGCAGCAGGAAGGGGCGCGACGGCGGCGGTGTGCGGTACTCCTTGACCCGTACGGACCGCAGGCCCGTGCTGCGCAGGGCGTAGCGGCCGCTCCAGACCGCCCCGCACCACAGCAGCAGGGACAGGAAGACCACCCAGAGCAGATTCGCGGTGGCGAAGAGGGTGACGAGGCCGACGGGTGCGGCGACGGCCAGCGCGGCGGCCGCGATGCGGGCCGCTCCCCGCCGGGACAGGACCCACCAGAACGCGGCCGCGGCCAGGGCGAGGCCCGCCAGGGCGGACACGAGCAGCAGCAACCCCCGCAGGCCGCCGGAGAAGAGGGGCAGCAACGCCGCCAGGGCGGCCGCGGCCAGGGCACCCCTGGCCGCCCATCTCTGCCGGCGGTGAAACCGCTCGCTCATCGCCGATCCCATCGCGTTCCTCCGCTCGAAGGCCGGCGCGGGCGCCACCTTCGCGTTCGCGCCCGGCCGTGAACATGGTGCCCGCCGACCCGTCGGCTCGGCCACTGCCACCCCTGCCGGCTCCCCCGCCGACGGGCTCGTCGGACGTGAAGATCCGCGCGAGCGGAGCCATCGGTAGCGTACGCGGCGCCACCGGCGCGGTTCCGCCCACGCAGGCAGGCAGGCACTCGCAGTCAGTTGCACTCGGCGCGAAGGCCCGCCGGTAGGCTCCGTGCCTAGGGGGAGGTGCTGAGCGTGGGCGTGGGCGGTCGGCTGACGTCCTCTCCGGCGAGAGCGCTTTCCGTCGCATTCCTGATGCGCTCGGCCGAGTCGGTCGAATCGTCTCACCGGGGCTTGACTGGGCGGGATGCGCTCGGCCTACTGGAAGGCGCAGCCGGCCGAGTGGGGGGTCTGGTCCGGTGCCGGTCCTGGGGCCGTGTCCGCTCCGTACTCCCCCACCGGGACGCAGGTCAGGGGTCTGATGGTGCGGCGAAGATGGGCGGCGGCGGTGGGGATCGTGGCCTGCCTGCTGGTGCCGCATCCCCTCGTGCCGGGGGCTCGCGGCCGACGGGCGCGCGGCGGTGGCCGTCACGGTGGCGGACGCGGCAGCCACCGGCGCGGCAGTCACCGGCGCGGCAGTCACCGGCGCGGCTGCCGGCGGCGAGACCGAAGAGGCCGGGGAGCCGTGTCCGTTCACGGAGGAACCGTCGGTCCGGCGGCTCCTGGCGCAAACGCCGCGAGCCGCGGGGGCGGCCGGGGCGGGTGCCGTCGCAGCCGGGGCGCCCGGGGCGGACCGGGGTGGCGCGGACGTCCGGGCGGCGACAGCGGTGCGGTGTCCAGGGGTGGCCGGAACGGCCCCGGACGCCGTCGGGCTGCGGACGTTCCGCTGCTGAGAACGGCGGTACCGATCAAGGCCTGCGCCGTGCGGCCCGAGTACCGCCGGGCGCCCGTACGCGGTGATGTGCAGGCCTTCGTGTGTCCCATGCCGACGACACAGGAGGCAGAGTTGCCTGGAAAGCACGTTCTCGTTCTGCGGCCGGACCAACTGAGCCAGAGCGACCAGAAGATGTGGCGGGAGATCCGGACGGAGTCCGGTGCGCCGGCCAATCCCTTTCTCGACCCGGTGTTCACCCTGGCCGTGGGGCAGGTCAGGCCGGGGGCCAGAGTCGCGGTGCTGCAGGACGACGGCTCCCCCGCCGGATTCTTCCCGTACGAGAGTGGGGCCTTGGGACGGGGCCGGGCCATCGGGCTCGGGGTGTCGGACAGTCAGGGGGCCGTGTTACGTCCCGGCATCCGCCTCGACGCCCGCCGGTTGTTACGGGCCTGCGGGCTGTCGTCCTGGGAGTTCGACAATCTCGAAGCCGGTCAGGACGTGTTCGTGCCGCACGCCGTCGAGGAGCTCGCCTCGCCCGTCGTCGACATCGGCGGGGGGTTCGAGCGGTACACGCAGTGGCTGCGGGAGAACTCGCCGAGTTTCCTCAGACAGACCCTGGCCAAGGAGCGCAGGCTGGCCCGGCAGGTCGGCGAGGTGCGGTTCGTGTACGACGTCCGGGACCCGGGCGCGCTGCGGGCGCTGATGGAGTGGAAGTCGGCGCAGTACCGGCGCACCGGCCGGCGGGACCGCTTCGCGCAGGAGTGGATCACCCGGCTCGTGGGACTGCTCGGCGAGAGCGAGGAGCCGGAGTGCCGCGGGGTGCTGTCCGTGCTGTACGCCGCGGACCGGCCCGTGGCCGCGCACTTCGGTCTGCGCTCGCGCACCGTGCTGTCCTGGTGGTTCCCGGCGTACGACCGCGCGTACGCCAAGTACTCCCCCGGTCTGGTGCTGCAGCTGAGAATGCTGGAGGCCGCGGCTGCCGACGGAGTGCTTACGGTCGATCTGGGTAGCGGACCGGCCCGCTACAAGGATTCGCTCAAGACCCGTGACCTGCGGGTCCACGAAGGGGCGGTGGTGCGCCCGGTGCCGGGCGGAGCCGCCCACTGGCTAGGCCGGGAGCCCGCCCGGGCCGCCCGTCGCTTCGTCCGCGGCCGGCCCCGCCTGGCCGGCGCGGCGGCACGGACGCTGGAGGCAATGGGCCGGCTGCGCGGCCACTGAGGCCGGTGGGGGGGGGGGCGGGGGGGGGGGGGGGGGGGAGGGAGAGCTTGGGCGTCCCCACGTTGGGGAAGTCCACAACGACGCAGGCCTCCCACCTCCACACCCCAAAAGGGAAACAGGAGAAGAAGACC